>CAIPXZ010000547.1 GCA_903869075.1 uncultured Myxococcales bacterium
GTTACAGCCAGCCAACACGTCCGCGGGAGCGACGCGACATGGCCCCAAGCTCACAAGTCGCAAGGCTTTCTGCGGCGATCGCCCGGTGGGCCGCGCTGGGCGTGCTCACCGCCTGCGGTTCCGCCGCGGGTGGCAATGCCGGCGGTACGGCGGACGGTGCGGACGATGCCGGCGACGCTGCGGTCACTGCGCCAGCCGACGTCGTCGGCGAAACCGTCAGTCAGGACGCAGCGCTGCCGGACGTGACGCTGCTGGACGTGACACTGCTGGACGCCGCGCCGGACGCCGCGCCGGACGCGGTCGTGCTGCCCGACGTCGTGGATGTGCTGGACGTGTCCGACGTGCCTGAAGTGCCGGATGTGCCGCTGCCAGACGTGCCGCCCGACGTCGACGTCGCCGCGCCGATCGACGCTGCGCCCGATCTCGTCGCTGGGACCGACGCGACGGCGGCAGAGATCGACGTCGCTGCCGATGTCCTCGTGCCGCCCGCGGATTTGCTGCCGTGCGACGCCGCCAACCCGTGCCTGGAAGGCGTGTGCGACCTCAAGCTCCATGCCTGCGTCGGCTGCCAAGCCAGCGGTGACTGCACGGTCGGCCAGCTGTGCAAGGCGCAAAAGTGTACGCCCGCGCTGGGCTGCGCGTCGGACACCGGCTGCAAAAGCACCGGCCAGGTGTGCGCCATCGCGCTCGGCCTGTGCGTCGACTGCACTGCGACGAACGACTGCGGCGCCGGCCAGGGCTGCGTCGACCACAGCTGCGTCACTGCGACACCGTGCACGAGCAGCAAAGGCTGCGCCCACGCCTGCGATCCGCAGGGTGGCGTCTGCGTGGACTGCATTTACAACGCCGATTGCCCCAACGCCGAGTACTGCAACGGCTTTCACCAGTGCGTCGCCAACCTGTGCAGCGCCGACAGCTGCGGCAGCGGCGGCTGGAAATTCGCCTGCCAAGGCAGCAGCTTCAAGCCGTGGGCGAGCTGCGACGACGGCAAGCCGTGCACCGTCGACACCTGCGCCGCCGGCGACTGCAGCCACGCGCCCAAGAACGGCAGCTGCGACGACGGCGACGCGTGCACGAGCGGCGATACCTGCGTCGGCGCCGCGTGCACAAGCACGCCGACGAACTGCGACGACGGCAACGCCTGCACGACCGACAGCTGCGACCCGGTGAGCGGCTGCGCGCACGTGAGCACCGGCGGCGCGTGCGTCGACACCAACCCCTGCACGGACGATAGCTGCGACCCCAAGACCGGCGCGTGCGTGTTTGCCGCCAACAGCCAGCCGTGCGACGACGGTACGGTGTGCACAACCGGCGACGTCTGCGCCGGCGGCGCTTGCACGAGCACGCCGGTGAGCTGCGACGACGCCAACGCCTGCACAACCGACAGCTGCGCGCCCGCCACCGGCTGCGCGCACGTGAGCACCGGCGTCGTGTGCGTCGACACAAACCCCTGCACCGACGATAGCTGCGACCCCAAGACCGGCAAGTGCGTGTTTGCCGCCAACAGCCAGCCGTGCGACGACGGCACGGTGTGCACAACCGGCGACGTCTGCGCCGGCGCCGCGTGCACGAGCACGCCGGTGAACTGCGACGACGGCAACGGCTGCACGACGGACAGCTGCGACCCGATGAGCGGCTGCAGCCACGTCAGCTTCGCCAGCTTGTGCGCCGACGGCAACCTCTGCACCGACGACAGCTGCGACACGAAGACCGGCAAGTGCGTCTATGCGCCCAATCAAAAGACCTGTGACGACGCGAACTTGTGCACGATCGGCGACGTTTGCGCTGGCGGCACATGCGGCGGCACACCGGTGGCGTGCGTCGACGCCAACGCCTGCACCGACGACGCCTGTGACCCGGCGAGCGGCTGCCACCACACGAACAACACGGCCGCGTGCTCGGATGGCGTCGGCTGCACGACCGGCGACGCCTGCGCCAACGGCAGCTGCCAGCACGGCAAGCTCGGCAGCTGCGACGACGGCAACGCCTGCACGACCGACAGCTGCGATTTGCTCAAGGATTGCCTGCACGTCAGCACCAGCGCGCCGTGCAGCGACGGCAACAGCTGCACCATCGGCGACGTCTGTTTGAGCGGCATCTGCGCGCCCGGCGCGGTCTTGAACTGCGACGACGGCAACGGCTGCACGCTGGACAGCTGCGACCCGACGACCGGCTGCCACAGCGTCCCGACGACCGCGGCCTGCAACGACGGCAACCCGTGCACGACGGGCGAAGTGTGCGCCAACAAGGTCTGCAGCGGCGGCGCGGTGCTCGTCTGCAATGACGCCAACCCGTGCACAAGCGACGCCTGCGCCGGCGACGGCAGCAGCTGCCTCTTCACCGCCCACAACGGCATCGCCTGCGACGCCGACGGCAACGCCTGCACCGTCGGCGACGCGTGCCTGAACAAGGTCTGCCAGCCCGGCGCGGCGGCGAGCTGCAGCGACGGGCTCGTCTGCACCGACGACAGCTGCGACCCGGTGAGCGGCAAGTGCAGCTTCCTCGCCAAAAACGGCACCGCTTGCGACGACGGCAACCCGTGTACCGTCGGCGATGTCTGCGTCGGCACGCTGTGCAGCTCCGGCGTCGGCCAAATCTGCAACGACGGCAACCCGTGCACCGCCGACACCTGCGACCCGGTCGCCGGCTGCAAGTTCACCGCCGACAACCTCGCGACGTGCGACGACTGCAACGCCTGCACGCTGGCCGACTACTGCTCCAACGGCGTCTGCATCCCCGGCGATCCCAAGGACTGCGACGACCACAGCCCGTGCACCGCCGACGCCTGCGACATCGCCCTGGGCTGCGTCCACACCGCGGCAACCGACGGCAGCGCCTGCACTTTTGGCAACTGCGTCAGCAACCTCTGCCAAGGCGGCCAGTGCACTGGCGCCACGCAATGCGACGACCACCGCGGCTGCACGACGGACTTTTGCAACCCGGCAAACGGCGGCTGCAACAACACAGTCAACGCGACGTGCGACGGCTGCCCGGGCTTCACCGGCGCCGCGTGCGACACGTGTCAGACCGGCTACGTCGCCGTCGACAGCGCGCCGGTGACGCAGTGCGCGCCCGATGTGCCGGTGTGGGGCCTCGAAGCGGTGACGCCGACGGACCTCGTGGCGCTGGGCGACGGCACCGTGGCGGACAACGCGAGCACGCCGCTGATGTGGGTGCAGGCGGACACCGCGGCGAGCATCTGGATCACCGCCGACACCGCGTGCAAGAACTTGAAGCTCAACGGCAAAACCGGCTGGCGCTTGCCGACGGACGCGGAGCTGGAGCGGCTTGTCGACTATGGCCGGACCGCGCCGGCTGCCGCAGTGCCGTTTGCCGCGACGACGTCGTCGGGACCGTACTGGACCGCCGTCATCGTCGGCAGCCCCGGCAACGGCACGGCGTGGGCGATTGACTTTACCACCGGCCAGGACGCGCTCATCGCGCAGTCGACGTCCGCGCACGCGCGCTGCGTGCGGCCCAACAACTGAACGCGAGGCGGGGCATGAAGCTGCGGCAAAAATCCCTTCTTTGGCTCCTGTGGCTGCTGCCGGCGACGGCGTGGGCGACGGCGGCGGCGGGGCGGTTCACGGTCGATGCCAGCGGCGTGACCGTGACGGATGGCCTGACCAAGCTGACGTGGCAGCGGACGGTGACGAGCGCGCTGACGCTGGCCGACGCCACGACGTATTGCGCGGCGCTGCCGGCGGCGGGCGGCGGCTGGCGTGTGCCAAATGTCCGCGAGCTGCGTTCGGTTTTTGACCGCGCTGGGCCCGGCGCCATCGATGCAACCGCGTTCCCCAGCGCGCCGGCGGAAGTGTTCTGGACCTCGACGCCTGTCGCCGGCCAGACCACCGTCTGGGCCATCCAGTTCGCCGGCGCCGGCAGCCTTCCGCGCGCGCCCACGCTCACGGCGCGCGTGCGCTGCGTGCGCTGAGGCGTCAGGTCGAGTACGCGGCCATGCGCGCAAAGTAGAAATTCCGCCAGCCCTGCGCGTATTTGTCGCCGTCGCCGGCCGGGATGGCGCGGGGCATACGAACGGCGGTCACGGCAAAACACCGGCTAATGCTTGGGCAAAGCGGCGATGCGCTTCGGCGTTCGGATGCGCGTCATCGGGCATGACCCACAGCTGATGCGGCGGCACGTCGGCGATCGCCGGCGCCAGATCGACGACCGCCAGCCCGCGCGCCCGCGCCAGCGCCGCCAGCCGCGCGTGCACGTCCGCGAGGCCATACGGCTGCCGCTGCAGCTCCGGCACCAGCGCTACCGTACACGCCACCTGCGCCGCCTCGCACAGCGCCGCCAGCTGGCCAAAACCCGCCTCCACCCGCTGCCAGCCCGGCGACCCCGGCGCGTGCAGCTGCGCGTGGTACGCTGTCACGTCCGTGCCGAATCCCAGCTGCGCACCCAGCCCCAGCAGCGCCGGTCGCGCCAGCCGGAACAGCGCCGAGTGCCGCGCCAGCGCGCTTTCCTCACCGCCACGCGCCTCGGCGTCGTTGGCAAAATAGGTCAGCAGCACGCGCTGCGGCCGCAGCACCGGCAGCAGCGCCGCCACGCGCGCCACGCTCTGCTCCAGGTTGTAGCCGACCATCCCGGCGTTGCGCACCTGCCAATCCGGATGCGCTGTCGCCAGCCGCCCGGCGAACGTCTCCGCCTCCGCCACGCCCCAGCCCAGCGCCATCGAATCGCCGGCGACAAGCAGCGTCGGTTTGTTCGCCGGCGCCGCGCCGCGACAGCCCAACGCGTCAAACCGGTACAGCACGCCGCCGATTGTCACGGTCGAGTCGGGTCGCGCCTGCCAGCCCAGCGCCGCATCCGGCTGCAGCACCGCGTCGCGAAACGCCGCCATCCGCCACGCAAACGACTGCGGCATCGGCACCAGCCGCGCCGCGCCTTCGGCCAGCAGCAGCGCCAGCGTCACGCCGAGCAGCATCAGCGCCAGGCGCGCGGGCAGGGACGGCTTCACGGCTTGGCCGGCACCCAGCCGGTGCTGGCGAGCAGCTTGGCCAGCGCCAGTCCGGCGGCGCGGTGGCCGTTGGCATACGGGTGAATGACGTCGCGCGAGGCGTCGCCGCGCAGCGTATCGGCCGGGCCTTCGTCGCGGAACACCGGCAGCAGGTCGAGCACCTCGAAGCCCAGCTTGCGCGCCTCGGCCGTCAAGCGGTCGTGAAACGGCTGGAAAACGTAGTGGTCGAAGTCGAAAAGCACCGGGAAAATCACGATGACGACGTGGAAGTGCTGCGCCTTGCTCAGCGCCGCCAGCCGCGCCAGCGCCGCCATGCTCTGCTGCCAGCCCGGCGCCGCAAACGCCGCCTGGAAGAACTGCTCCGGCGTCATGTTCGCGCTCAGCGCCGACAGATTTTGCTGAATGAACGTGATGACTTCGGGGTGGTCATGCGCCGCTTCGCCGAACTGCAGCTTGCCGGTCGCGGCGTTCACCGTCGCGGCAAAATCGACGCCGTCGTTGATGCAGTAGCCGACCGTCACAACATCCGGCTGGTAGCGCTGGCCGCGCAGCTCGAACTGGTGGACCTCCTGCGTCGTGTCGTAGCCGCCCACGCCGAAATTCAGGAACTCGATGGTGGCGCGGCCGACCGATTCGCGCAGCGCCCCTTCAGCGATTTGCAAGTAATTCCGCCGTTCTGCCGACTGGTACATCGTGATCGAGTCGCCCAGACCGACGACGCGGAACGTGCCTGGCGGCTTGGCTTCCGGCACCAGCTGGCCGAGGAAACCGGCCGCGTTGACGATGCCGGACGCGTTGGGCGTCAGCTCCACGTGCAGGACCGGATCGGCCGATTCGCGGTAGATGCCGCTGTAATCAAAGCGATCGCCGCCGCCGCCGTCGGGCCGCCGGTCGCCAAAATGCGCGAAGTGCAGCACCACGTTCAGCCCCAGCAAGAACACGACGACCGCGCCGGCGGCGATGCCGAGGTTCACAAGGAGTCGTTTTTTGCCGCTCTGCTCGCCCATCGCCGCTCCACGGGACTACCGGTTCAGCGCGCCGTACTGGAACGGCGCGATCGCCACGTGCTGGCCAGACCACAGCAGCCACAGCGTCGCCGCCAGCATCACCGCCATCGGCACCGCCCACCACAGCCAGCGGTCGCGCAGCAACAGCATGAAATCATGGAGGTGTTTTCGCATTCGCGGCTCCTGAACCGGCGGCCAGCGTGCGGCAAAGCGCCGGTGGCGTCAAGCGCCGCTACGCAGCGGTTGGTGTGCAAGTCGCCGCGGCCTGTGTAGACTCCAACGGCCCCTGCGGCTGGAGCGCGCGTTGCCTTTCGCCTCGACACTTTCGCTGCCTCTCGCGCGTCACGCCCGCCGCGCGGCGCACGCGTGCGTGCTGCTGCTGGGGTTGCTGGCGGCGCCCTTGGCCCACGCCGACGATGCCGCGCACCCGGTGCTGCTGGGCGGCCGCGAAAGCGCGATTGAGCACCTGTTTGACCCGTACAAGTCCGGCCAGGAGGTGGCGCCGGGCTGGCGGCTGGGCGACATGGCCGTGCAGCGGACGGCGGTGGACGTGCAGCTGCAGGGCGATGGCCACGTCGCGCATCTGCGCTTGCAGGCGCTGCAGGACGCAACGCCGCAGAGCGCGCAGTCGCAGAGCTTCGCCACGACGCTGGACGGTCCGCCGGAGGCGCGGCTGGCGGCGGACAAGCTGATCGCCGCGGTTGCGCAGAACGACCACGGCGGCTTCTGGAGCGCGCCGCCGACGCTGGTGCCGCAGACCCGCTTCGGCGCCTGGCTGTGGCGCCTGCTGACCGACGCGGTGCTGCTGACCGCGCTGGCGGTGCTCGGCCTTTTCCTGCACCTGCGCGCCGTGCTGCGGCCGCTGCCGCGCGAGGCGACCTGGGCGTTGTTCGTGATTACCGCCGTGGGCATCGGCCTGCGCGCGCTGATCTCGGTGCCGATTATCATGAATGGCTGGCCGTACATGCGCATCGTGCCGGCGGTGCGGATCATGGCGGACGGCGTGGTGCTGCCGTGGATTTTGCGCGTGACGGGCACGCACATCGCGGTTTTTGACGCGATGTTCCACTTCGACTTCCTCGTCGCATGCCTCACGCCCGCGGCGATTTTTGCCCACGCGCGGTACGTGCTGGGCGATTGGCGCTCGGCGCTCGTCTCGGCGGCGGTGATGGCGGTGCTGCCGCTGCACATCCGCTTTTCGCACGCCGATACCGAGCTGATCCTGACGCTCGGGCTGTCGTCGCTGTCGTTTCTGGCGCTGTACGCCTCGATGCGCGCCGAGCGGCGACGCGATCGCTGGCTGGCGCGGCCGATCCTGCTGCTGGTGGGCATCACAAGCTACTTCGTGCGGCCCGAAGCCGTGGCGCTCGCCGGCGTGGACATGGGCGCGATTGTGCTGACGGCGGGCGTCGGTATTCCGCTGCGGCGGCGCATCACCGCGGGCGTGCTGGTGGCGCTGTCGGTGGTCGTGCTGTTGGTGCAGCAGGGCGACCGGCTGCTGGACCGCGCGCATGAAGCCGGCGAGCGCAACGCGCTGTGGATTGGCCTGACGTCCATCGGCAATCCGGCGAAGAACCCGATCATCGACCCGTGGATCACGCCGCCGGTGCTGCTGCTGCTGATGGCGGCGGGCGCGTGGTGGCTGTGGCGCACGCGCGCGTTTGGCAAGCTGACGTACCTCGGCGGCTGGCTCGTCGGCATGTTCTTTGTCTATTACGTCCACGGCATCCCGGCGATGCAGGCGCGCTACCACCTGAGCCTGGCGACGCCGTTCGTGCTGCTTGTCGGCGCGTCGACGCCGTGGCTGCTGACCTGGCAGCGCAAGTGGGCGCGCAACGGCGTGGTGGTGCTGGCGCTGCTGTCGCCGCTGCTGCACCTGGATTTTGAGCGGGACGTCGACTTTACCGAGCTGCACGAGTTCCAGTTCGTCCGCGCCGCGGCCAAGCTTGTGCCCGATGGCTGCACCGTCATCGAATACGTGCCGACGCGCGACCCGGAACGGCCGACCAAGCCGCTGCACGGTCGCTGGGACGCCGTGGGCCGCGACATCACCGCCGCGGGCATGGTGCAGCGCTGGCCGGTTGTGGATGCGCAGACGTGGCTGGCCAGCCCGCCGACGCCGCCGCCGCGGTGCGTGTACTATTTCGATGGCCTGACGTGCCGCAGCCACCGCCCGGCCGACCAGCCGCTGGCGCCGGTGTGTACCGCGCTGCGGGCGCAAGCGCCGCAGGTCGTGACGTCGACGCTGCTGCCGTTTCGCTTTTACGACATCTTGCACGCCGGTCCGTTTGACCCGAGCGCGCTGACAAAGCGCCGGGCGGTCCTGCAGCAGATTCCCGACGGCGAGGAGACGCTCGTGTCGCTGCGGCGGCTGCGCTAGCCAGACTCGCCGCCGGCGCACTTAGCCCGGCGTGTAGACGTTCGCCGCGTCCGCGCCCACCGGCCATTCCCAGAGCTCCACGCGCCGCGCGCCGTCCGCGCCTGGCCGCACGCGCGCGAAAGTCTGCGTGCCCAGCCGCTGCTGGCACGTCGGGTCGCGGAACGCCGGCGACCAGAACCCGGCGTTGCAGAACTGCAGCGGGCCAATCCGCGACAGCTCCGGGATGTGCGTGTGGCCAAAAACCGCGATGTGCGTGCCGGTAATGCCGGCGATCTGCGCCGCGCGCTGCGGCGTCAGCAGCGGCTCGGTGAAGGTCTGCGGCTTGACGCGAAACGAATACGCCAGGAACAGCGGGAACAGCAGGGCAAGCGGCACGAGGATCCACCAGTTGCTGACGGCGTGGAAGTAGTTGATCGTCAACATGATCTCGAAAGCCGCGTACAGCACGACCATGAACAGCACGCCGCGGTCCAGCCACAGCTCCTGGACGATCATCAGCGGCCGCGTACACGCCGACGCCACGTCCACCGCCGCCAGCTGCCGCACCATCGCCGGCGTCGCTTGCGAGCGCTCGGCGATCGCCGCGACCTTTTCCTCGACCATCAGCGGATCGCGCATCGCTGGACGCAGGAATTCAAGGAACGTGATGACAAGCGTCGCCGCCGCGCCCCACGCCCAGGTCCACAGCAGCAGCGGCTGGGTCCAGACCATATACCGCAGGAAAAACAGCACGTACTGCGGGCCGGTCATGATGTAGTTGGCGGTCGCGTGCGGGTTGAAATAGCCCATGCCGTTAATCATGTAGCGGTTGGCGATGTCGCCAAACGGCATCCGCACGCGCGGGCGACCGGCCACTGAAATCAAGGGGTTGATGGCGTCGGGCGTGACGCAGTACGGCTCGTATTGGTGGCCGTGGCTGACGTAAGTGTCGCCGCCGGAGACGTAGAACCAGTCGCAGAAGACCACGCGCGCCTGGTCGGCGTCGGGCACGCCCAACGCGCGGCGGATGCGATCCTGCACCGTCGGCCAGTACAGCTCCAAGTCATGATTGCCAATGACAAAAACCAGCTTGTGACCGGCGCGCACCCACGCGCCGAGCGCGGCAAACCACGGCTGGTGGTCGGTGACGATGCAGTCCATCTTGAACGCCGACATCCACTCTTCGGTGCCCAGCCCGCGCAGCCGTTGCAGCCAGTGGATCGGCGACGGCGGCGGCTGCGGCAGCTTGCAGATGGCGTCAAAGTCGAAGATGTCGCCGTTGAGGATGA
>CAIPXZ010000548.1 GCA_903869075.1 uncultured Myxococcales bacterium
CCCAGCAGGCGCACCATCGGTTTGTAATTGATCTCAATGAATTCGACGCAGACCATGCGCGCAGTTCTTGGGGCGAACTGTTTGCACTCGTCGAGGACAAGGTCAGACCGGAGCGCCTGCGAAAGGCCCGTGAACTTGCGGAGTGGCCGTTCTGGCACTTCTGGCGTGCACGCCGCGAACTGCAGCGGTCGGTTAGCGGGCTTCGGCGTCTGTTGGTTTGCTCCCAAACCAGCAAGTTTCGAGCGTTCGCGTTCCTTGGTACTGACCGCGTCATCAGTCACAAGGTCGTCGCAATTTCGTTCGAGAACGACACCGTATTCACGATTGTCCAAAGTCGTCCGCACGAACTGTGGTCGATGTTCTTCGGTTCAACCTTGGAAGATCGGCCGGTATACACGCCCTCCGACTGCTTCGAAACCTTCCCCTTCCCGCCCAACTGGCAAACCAACGCCACCCTCGAAGCCATCGGCGCCCGCTACTACCAGCACCGCGCCGACCTCATGATCCGTCACAATGAAGGCCTGACCACCACCTACACCCGCTTCCACGACCCGGACGAGCAGGACACCGACATTCTGGAACTCCGCCGCCTGCACGACGAGATGGACCGCGCGGTGCTGGACGCGTACGGCTGGACGGACTTGCGGCCGACGTGCCGGTTCTTGCTGGACCATGAGGCGGATGAGGGCGAGGAGGACGCGGAGCCGGGGAAGAGGAAGAGGCGGTTGCCTTGGCGGTACCGGTGGAGCGATGAGGTGCGGGATGAGGTTTTGGCGAGGTTGCTTGAACTGAACGCACAGCGCGCGAAGGAAGAGGCGCTGAGCGGGGCGGGGAGCGAGAAGGCGGGTAAGAAGGCGAAGGGCGCGGTGAAGGCTGGCGGTGGCGGGCAAGGGAGCTTGTTTTGAACATCAACGATTGCATCTTCTGCGGGGCGCCAACTGGCTCCCGCGAACACACATTTCCGGCGGCCCTGGGAGGGCGGCGCGTCAACAAGGGCATTCTTTGCGGCGACTGCAACAATGGTTTTTCGGCGCTAGACGCCGAGCTCTCAGAACAGATGAGGCAATTCAACGGGCTCATTGGCGTCCGTCCGGATCGCGGCGACCGTCCACATCTCGCGGTCGCTGATTTCGAGGGCGAGTCCATCGGAGTCGACCACACCGGACGTCCCATGCTGCACGCCGCAAGAGTCGTTGGCGAGGAACCAACTGCTGACGGCCACACTCTGATGAGAGTCATGGTGAGCGACGAACGACAAGCCCAGCAATTCATCGGAAAACTGAGGAGCACCGGGCAGACAGTGACCATCGAGCGGCGCGAGCACCGCTCCGTTCACTTGGACACCGGCCACATCCACATGCAGTTCGGCGGCGAGGTTGCGTTGAGGGAAATTGGTCGAGTCGCGCTGAATTTCGTTGCGCACGAGTGGCCAGAGCTAGCGCGTAAGCGCGAACTAGACGCGTTCAAGAACTACGTGAAGGGACTCGAAGCGAGCGCTGCCAGCCCCTCCCCGGTGTGGTGGAGCCCGACCGACGCGTTCCCGATTCCGGTCCCGAAGTTTCATTTCGGGCACCAGATCCTGGTTGCAGTCGCGAAGTCAGGTCAGTTGCTGGCCAGAGTGCGATTGTTCGGCACGCTGGACTTCACTGTTCACTTCGCCGACTTTCCCGTTCGCGACGAATCGGCTGTGATGTTCGACATCGACCCAGAAGCAGATCACCCACCTGATGACTTGGTCAGGTCGACTTTGGGCATCGGCGTCGCGCCCAACTGGGTTGCAAGACCCATGGTCGGCGGCCTGTCCGACCTTGACCACTTGAAGTCGGCGATTGCCCAACTGCTGAACAAAGTCTCCGCACGTCAGAACATGCTGGTCTGCGAGGCTCTGGCTCCCCGACTCAATGCGACGTGTTTACTCGGTGATTCCGAACGATTCCACGAGGTAGCTTCAATTCTGGCAGACTATCCCGGCGTGGTCCTTTTTCTCGTCCGGCACGCAGTGCGAACTGCAGCCCAGAGCATTACTGAGGTAGAATTGCAGCCTCTTTTCGAGCCGCTGGTGCAATGTCTGCTGCCCGACCCCACCGCCGCGAACGGGTTGTCCGAGCCTGCCGATGCTCTCGTGTCGCTGGCGACGCAGGCGCTCGCACTCTCAATTGCGACTGAACTGTCCCAAGGGGCGATCTCGCTGGCTCGGCTCGGGGAGTTCGTAAACGGTCTCGGCGCCTCAATCGTGGCGAAAGCTGTGTTCGACCAGTGGCTCCGAGCGCTCGGCAGTAACGGCGAGCTTGAACCCTTCGGGCGCGGTTGACGGCATGACTTCGCCTCGCCAACTGCATGATTCTCTGGTGTTTGAGTCTTGGCTGGCCTCACTGCCAAGGTGGCTGCAGACTGCGGCAGCAGACCTTATCGCGAACAACCGTCCGTGCACCGAGATCGAAGTGAAAGCGCTGGCCGACCTCGCGTTCGCCGAGGTCACGCAACCGCCAGTCCCGTACCGGACCGTCCCAGTCGGCCACTTCACGTCCGATCCGGCCGGCCCAACCATTCGCATTCGCGGTATCGAGTCGCCGGTCGGCATCAACGCACTCTCTCCTGGCGCAAAGCTCGATTTCGGTGCGGCAGGACTCGTCGTCGTCTACGGGCAGAACGGCAGCGGCAAGTCTGGTTATGCGCGCCTGCTGAAGTGCGCGACTGGGGCGAAGGCAGCGTCGCCGCCACTCGGCAACGTGTTCGCTCCGGCACCGACCAGCCAGTCCGTAACGATCCGGATCGAGCGCGAAGGTGCTGACGTATCGAGCCTGGCTTGGGACCCGTCGAGCGGACCGGTGAAGGCATTGCTGCACGCTCACGTGTTCGACACCGAAGCCGCTCGCGCGTACGTCGCATCGAAATCGACGGCGGCGTACGAGCCACGACGCCTGCGTTTCATCTCCGCGCTCGTCGATGTCGGGGCGGCAGTCAAGGCCGAACTGGTGGCGCGCAAGGCTCAGTTTCCTCAGGTGCGGCCGGCAATTCCTCCTGAATTGGCAGCCACGGTTCTGGGGAAATTCCTCACTTCGCCGCCGCCGACCACCTCCGCGAGCGCGTTGCAAGAGCGTTGTGCTCGTACTCCAAAGCACGAAGAGTACAAGCAAAGTCTGGAACGGGCATTGCGGGAACCCGACCCCGCTCGGCGTCTAACAGACGCCAAGTTGCTCGACGAAGCCCTGCATAAGTTGGAAAACGGGGTGGCTGCACTCGCCGAGCAGGTCAGCGACGCCGCGTTTGCCAGGATTTTGGAGGCGCGACTTGATGC
>CAIPXZ010000549.1 GCA_903869075.1 uncultured Myxococcales bacterium
GCATCCAGGCGGTGGCGCCCGTGCGCCCGGATTCGGCGGATTTGCCGCGCTGGCAGCGCTATTTTGCCGAGCTGGGCGCCGAGATGGACACGACGCCGTGGCAGGCGCACGCGATGGCGGCGATGCTGCAAAAACGCGCGGCGGTGCTGGTGTTTTGCTGCGTTGGCACAACGCGGGCGCGCATGAAGGCCCAAGGCGAAGCGGCGAACAGCTACGAGGCGGTGGACTACGCGCTGCCGAAGCTGTTGGCCGAGGCGAGTGCGGCGGCGGGCTGCGTGCGGCGGTTCGTGTACCTGTCGTCCATGGGCGCGGGTCCGCGGGCGCAGGGCGCGTACCTGCAGTGGCGCTGGAAGGCGGAGGAGGCGGTCCGCGCCGCCGGTGTGCCGTTCACGATCGCCCGTCCAAGTCTGATTGCCGGCCAGCGCGACGCGCCGCGCAGCGGTGAGGCGTTTGCCAGCGGCGCGGTGGATGGCCTGCTGAAAGGACTCGGCTTTTTTCTCGGGCTGGAGACGCTGCGCGACCGGTACAAGTCGACGACTGACGCCCGCCTGGCGCACGCGCTCGTGCGGCTGGCGCTGGACCCGGACATGGCCGGGCAGACGCTGCTGGCTGAAAAACTGCAGTAGATTTCGGTTACTTCAGCGACGCGCCGCCGGGATAGCTGTAGCTGACGAAGTCGGCCCAACCATACACAAGCAAGCCGACCTTTTGCGCCGACTTGAGCGCATGCGTGCCCGGCGCGACGGCGGTGCGCAGGACGGACCAGCCGGGGACGAATTCGGTGAAGCCGGTGAGCGCGGTGCCGTCGAGCGTGGCGCTGGCGCCGGTGGGCGCCATGATGTTGATATAATTAGCCTTGTAGTTGCTGGGCACGAGAAAAACGTACTCTTCGAGGAAGCGGTCGACCGAGACCGACAGCGAGAAATCCGGGTCGCCAATGCCGGCGTCGCCCGGCTCGGCGATGTTCGGGCAGTCGGCGTTCTTGCTGCACGCCCAAGGGTAATCCTTGACGTTCCAGGTGTACGCGCAGACTTTTTGGCCGACTGCCGTGCCGGTGCAGGTGTCCGAATTCGGCCCCGGCGCGAACGACGCCGCCATGAACTGGCCAACCAGCACCGGCTTGTCGGACTTGATGACAAAGTCCTGATCCGACTCGAATTCGTACCACTGCCCCTGGTTCAGCACCGGGATCGTGCCCTGCGGCGGGTCGGTGGTCACCGTCGTGCCGTTGCTGGCGGCGAGGATGCGCCACGCGTCCTTCTCAAGCCCGCGTTTTTGCACCTTGGTGGCGAGGTACGTCGTGCCCCAGGACGAGACCGGAAACAGCTGTTCTTCCATGTGATCGCTGCAGCACGTCGTCGGGCAGTCAGCGTTGGTGCTGCAGGTCCAGCCCTGGAACTGGCACTTGCCGTTGATGCAGTGGTCGGTGTTGGGCGAATTCGACGCTTCCGAGCCGCCAAAAACTGCGATCGCCTTGTCGGCTTTGATCCAGGTGCCGGTCATGTCGGCGCCGATGGCGTTGCTCTCAACGTTCAGCACTTCGCCTTCCGCCAGATCGACCTCCAGCGTGTCGCCGGCGTTCTTGGCCGGCAAGTTCGGCCCAGCCACCGTCGGCGCGGAAAGCACCATGGTCACATGGGTTTTCGTCGTACCACCGGCGGTCGCCACGACCGTGAAGTAGCTCTTGAGCGCGTCCACCGACTGCTCGCGCGTCATCACCCAGTACTCCTGACCCAAGCCATTGGACGGCAAAAGCAGCGACGCGTCATTGGAAAACACGCCGACGTCCTGCAGCGGATTGAACTGGTACGCCACGATCGGCTGGCTGGACTTGATGCGGTAGACGTTCTTGGTGATCGCCGTGCCGTCTTGGTTGAGCGGCTTGATCTTCCACAGCGGGTCGGGAAGATTGAGGATTTTCAAGCCATTACCCGGCACCGTGTACTTCGACTGGTGCTCAACGCCGGTCGTGTCCGTGGCGATGACAGTGACCGTCGCCGGCGCCGGCTTGGTGTTGGAGACGATGACGGAGAACTGGGCGTTTTGCGCGTCGAAGAAGCCGCCTTTGCCGTCGGGGATGTAGACGTTGTCCAAATCGACGGCGAAATAGTCGCAGCCGACGTTGGTGTTGGCCTTGATGTCGCCAGCACACGGGTCGGTGCACAAGCCGCCGACGCACGCCCAGCCGTTGGCCGCGCAGTCCTTGGTCACGTTCCAGCCAGAGCCGTCGGCCTTGCACTCGACAGCGGCGCCGCTGGCGTCGCAGGATTTGGAGCCGGGCACGCAGACGACGCACGAGTTGTTCATGCACTGCTGGCCGTCCTTGCACTGGTGGACGACATTGGCGGAGGTGCCGTCCGCGCTGCACTTCATGACCACGTCAAAGTTGATGATCGACGGGTCGGACTTGGCGCAGTACGCCTTGCCGGCGTCGCACACACGGCAGTCGTCGTTGAGGCAGAACGGCTTGGCGTCCGGGCACGCCTGCGCGTCAAAGCCGTCGCCGGTGGCGTTGCAGACGTCCAGAAACAGGCCGTCGCACTTTTTCTCGCCGGGCGTGCAAGAGATGGTGACGCACTGGAAATTGACGCATTTCTGCGGGTCGGTGCAGTTGGTGTCAAACAGGCACTGAACGCATTTGCTCAAGGCAATCGCGCAGTACGGCGTGTCGGCGAGGTTTTCGCACACCGAGTTCTTGGTGCACGCCGGACCGGTGTAGGCCGGGCCGGTGTCGGGCTGGCTGA
>CAIPXZ010000550.1 GCA_903869075.1 uncultured Myxococcales bacterium
CGCATCCAGCTTGTCGCCGTCCAGCAGCGCCTGCACCTCGTCGACAACCGCGCTCTCCGCCGCCTCGCGCGTTGCCGCTTCGTGTTGCCGCAGCTTTTCCCGCGCCCGCTGCGCTTGCGGCGCGTGGCTCCAAGCCTCGGGCAGGCCGCGCAGCGCGTCTGTCGCCTCGTCCACCGTCCCGGCGTTCAGCAGCCGCAGCCACGCCTGCAGGGCCGGCACGCGCGCGCGGAGGGGCAGCGCGTGCGGCAGCTGCGCCGCGAGCCGGACAGCGTGCCAAATCGCCGCCAGCGCCGGCGGCGCCTCCGGGCTCGGGCCGTGATCGTCCATCAGCCGCGCCAGCACCGCCAGCTGGCCCGCGGGCTCCGGCTGCTGCAGCGCGTCGTGCCAGAGCCCGGCGATCGCCCGCTGGCTCAGCAGGCTGCGGATCTGCCCCAACGCCGCACGGTCTTCCGGCGAGGCACCCGGCTGCGCCACGAGCTGCGAGGCCGCCTGCTCCGCCGCCAGCACGTCGCCTTGCGTCAACGCGGTGTGGACATCCGCCCGCAGCCGCTCCAGCACCGCCTGGCGCTGCGCTGACTGCAGCCGTTGTTCGAGGGCGTGAAAGGCCGGGACGTGGCCCCACGTCGGTTTGAGCCCGCGCAGCACCTGCGCCACCGCGTCAAGCTGTCCCGCTGCCAGCGCCTGATCCGCCGGCGCCAGCGCTGCCTTGGCCGCGGCCAGCGCGTCCTGGCGCAGCCGTTCCAGCAGCCGTTGGCCCTGCGGATTCAGGCTCGCCGCCACCGGCTCCAGCCGTTGCCGCGCCGCCTCGACAGCACCCGTCGCCGCTTGCCGCTCCACCGCCCGCAGCAGCGCCGTGACGTCACCCGCCAGCGCCGCGCGCTCATCGACCTCCGCCGCCCGCGGATGCTGGGTTTCCTGAGCCGCCCGCGCCAGCAGCCGCGCCAGCGCGTGGCCCTCGGCGGCAGTCGGCGCGGCAAACGCCGGGTCATCCAACCACGCCGCGACTTCGTCAAATTGGCCAAAGCGCTCGACGAGGAACGCCGCGTAGCGTGCCGCATAGTCCAGCGCCGCGCCCGTGGACGCGGCCGCCGCAGCGAGCCGATAAGCGTCGCGCGCCGCCTCGAAATCGTAGGCGTCTTCGGCAGCGGCGCCTTGCGCCCAGAGCGCGTCGGCAGCTTGACCAGCGGCCGGCACGCCCAGACGCGGCCGTTGCCACGCGGGCTGTTTGAGGGTCGGTTTGGCCATTGCGCTAGGGCGAGCAGGTGCCGGCCTGACACGCGCCGGTCGTGCAGGTCGTGCCATCGGGCAGGTTGACGTGGCCGCAGCCGGTGACTTCGCTGCAGGCGTCGGTTGTGCAGGCGTTGCCGTCGTCGCACTTGCCGCCGGCGCTGCCGACGCAGGTGCCGTTTGCGCACTGGTCGAGGCCGGTGCAGAACAGGCCGTCGTTGCATGCGGTGCCGGTCAGGCCGCTGTGGCTGCAGCCGAGCAAGCCGGCGCAGGCGTCGGAGGTGCAGACATTGCCGTCGTCGCAGAACAGCTTGAGCGCGCCGACGCACGTGGTGCCGACGCAGCTGTCGACGGCGGTGCACGGGTCGCCGTCGTCACAGCCGCCGGTGGACGCGACGTGGCTGCAGCCGCTGGCGGGGTCGCAGGCGTCGGTGGTGCAGGCGTTGTTGTCGTTGCAGTCGGGCGTGGCGCTGCCGGCCAAGCACAAGCCGCCGCTGCAGGCGTCGCCGAGCGTGCAGGCGCTGCCGTCGGAACAGGCGACGCCGGTCAAGCCGCCGTGGTTGCAGCCGGTCGGGCCAATGCAGCTGTCGGCGGTGCAGGCGTTGCCGTCGTCGCAGCTGAGCGGCGTGGTGCCGGCTTGGCAGCTGCCGCCCGCGCAGGTGTCGCCGGTCGTGCACTTGTCGCCGTCGAAGCACGGCGCGGTGTTGGCGGCGTGCTGGCAGCCGAGCGTCGGGTCGCAGCTGTCGTCGGTGCACGGGTTGCCGTCGTCGCA
>CAIPXZ010000551.1 GCA_903869075.1 uncultured Myxococcales bacterium
ATTACACTGGGTGTTCTGCTGTTGGCGGCGTGCGAGCCGACGCTCACGGCGTCGGGCTTTGACGCGCAGACGTTTGACGTCCAGACGACCGACGTCGGCGGGCTGCCGAGCGATGTGACGACGGCGACGGCCGCGGATCTGAGCGGCACGTGGGTGCTTGTCACGGACTGGTCGACGTGCGTGGCGATTGGCGACGAGATTGAGCTGCGGAACTACGAGCTGTCGCGGATCCAGATTGTGCAAAATGGCGTGCAACTGCGTGAAACACGTGAGGATTGTAGCATCGCCAACACGCCGCTGCTGGGCATGACGACGGTGGTGCCGCAGCCGGCGATTGACTCGGCGAATCCGATGGTGACCTCCGCCTTTGTGCCGGCGCACGGCGTGGGCGCGCCGTACATCGGCGGCGTCGAAGTCCAGACTTGGGGCCTGAAATTTGCCTCCGACCCGGAGACCGAGGCGATGCCGGCGGACGCCAACGACCCGCGCGTCGTCGATTCCGACAACGATGGCCACCCGGGCGTCACGCTCAAAGTCGGCGGCGTCTGCGACTTGTACGCCGTCCAGCGCGCCATCATGGTCCGCACCGGCACGCTGCAAACCGACGGCAGCTTCAGCGGCGAAGGCGCGCGCCACGTCTTGCAGGTCGCGCTCGGCGCCAGCCAGGGCTTTTGCGCGCAGCCGTTCACGACGGTCAGCAACCAGACGGACAACCACTGGAAGCTGATCCGCGTCGACAAACAGGGCATGAACCTCGATCAGGACGGCGACGGCACGGTCAGCTGCGCGGAAATCGTGCAGAATCAGGCGGTGTTCACGAGCTGGGTCGAGCCCGACGACAAGCGCTGCGCCGCCTTCAAACAGCCCTGAACCCGCGCATCGCGAAACCGTGACAGAGCGCGGCCGCCATCGCTGGCAACGGTCGCGAATTTCTGGCAGATTACCGCCGCCGTCGCGTGGTTGACGGCTTTTTGGAGCCCGCCGTGTCGACCGTCCTGCACTACAAGAGCAACCTCCGCGACATCTTCTTCAACCTCTTTGAATTCCACAACATTGGCGAGACCTCGCTGGGCCGCGGACCGTTCGTGTCGATGGACGAAGGCTCGGCGCGTGACGCGCTGACGGCGTACGAGGAGCTGTGCGCGACCGAGATTGCCTCGAGCTGGGCGGACGCCGATCGCGTCGGGCTGGAAGTGTCCAAGGACGGCGACGTCACGCTGCCGAAGAGCCTCAAGAAGTCGCTGAAGACGTGGTACGACGCCGAGTGGTTTCGCCTGGAGTTGCCGGAGCGGCTGGACGGCTACGGCGCGCCGCCGTCGGTGAACTGGGCGGGTTTTGAGCTGACCGCGGGCGCGCACCCGTCGCTGGCGTTCTACCTGTTTGGCACGGTGATGGCGCGCATCGTCGACCGGCTTGGCACGGAGCAGCAAAAGAAACTGTTCTTGAAGCCGCTCTGTGAAGATCGCTGGGGCGGCACGATGGTGCTGACGGAACCGGACGCTGGCTCGGACGTCGGCGCGGGTCGGGCGAAGGCACGGCACATCGAGGGCGATTTGTGGGAGATCGAAGGCACCAAGCGCTTCATCACCAACGGCGACTACGACGGTCCGCCGAACATCGTGCACATGGTGCTGGCGCGGCCGGAAGGCGCGGACGTCGGCACCAAAGGCCTGTCGCTGTTCATCGTGCCGAAGTACTGGGTCAATGACGACGGCAGCTTGGGCGCGCGCAACGGCGTGCGGGTGTCGAAGGTCGAGAAGAAGATGGGCATCAAGGCCTCCGCGACCTGCGAAATGGTCTTTGGCGACGGCGATGTGCCGGCGCGCGGCTACCTGATGGGCGGCGTGCACGACGGCATCCGCCAGATGTTCCACATCATCGAGCACGCGCGCATGGCCGTGGGCATGAAGTCGATGGCGACGCTGTCGACCGCGTACCTGAACGCGCTGGCGTACACAAAAGACCGCGTGCAGGGCGCGGATTTGAAGGAAGCGGCGAACAAGAAAGCGCCGCGCGTGCGCATCATCCAGCACCCGGACGTGCGGCGCATGCTGATGGCGCAGAAGTCCCACGCGGAGGGCATGCGCGCGCTGGGCCTGTACATCGCGTGGCTGCAGGACCAGGTGGAGATTCTCGGCGGCCATACGAACAAGGACGCGGCCAAGATGGACGCGCGCAATGACCTGATGCTGCCGCTGTTGAAGGGCTACTGCAGCGAGAAGGCCACGGAAATGCTGGTGTTGTCGCTGCAGACGATCGGCGGCAGCGGCTACATTCAGGACTTCCCGTTTGAGCAGTACATCCGCGACCAGAAGATCGACAGCCTGTACGAGGGCACGACGGCGATCCAGGCGCTGGACTTGTTCTTCCGCAAGATCGCCCGCGACGGCGGTCAGACGCTGCAGGGGCTGATGGAGGAGGCGATGGCCACCGCCAACGGCGAGGACGGCGGCGCGGAGTTGGCGGCGGAGCGCAAGGCGCTGCTGAAGGCGCTGGGCGACGTCCAGGGCATCCTGATGGGGATGCTGGGCAAGCTGAATGACTCGGTCTACCACGTCGGCATTCACGGCAACAAGATCCTGTTCGCGTTGGCGGAGACGGTCATCGCCTGGCTGCTCATTCGCCACGCCGCCATCGCCGTCGCCAAGCTGCCGACCGCCAAGGGCGCGGACATCGGCTTCTACCAGGGCAAGATCGCCTCGGCCAAGTGGTTCTGCGCCCAGGTCCTGCCCGGGCTGACGCTGACCCGCAAGCTGATCGAGGGTTCCGAGCTGTCGATCATGGAATTGCCGGAAGACGCATTCTGACGTAATTTCAATGACTTATAAATTGACACCCGACGCGAAGCGGATCTGCTGCTTCGCGTCGGGCCCTCCCAGGCCACGACCCCTCCCCCGCCGAAAACGTCCAGCCTGAACGGCGGACGCACCACCACCACCCGGTCCACGACGCTTGGCGTCGCACCGGCCCGCCTTCGGCGGCTGGCGAGCGTGTCTCGCTCGCTCCCGCCCGGCATCGTTGGTTGGCGGCAAGCCCCTCCCCGCCCGTACGCGCGGTTCCGCAGCCTGCACCGTCCCTCGACTTGCACGGCAGCGGCGCAGCAAGCACGAACCGTGCCAACCGCCACAGCGACTGATTTCAAGGCCTTACGCGCCCAACCAGCTGCGCCACGGTGAGACTGAGACCGCGCAAGTGAGACCGGTGAGACCGGATCCGGCGACGGCGAGCCGCGCGGCCTACTTGCCGTTGGTGATGTTGAGCGTGTAGTTCTGGCAGATGGTACCGCTGCCCGGGTAGCGGCCGACGCGGACGTAGAAGTCGTCGGAGTTGTCCGTGCAGTAGTTCATGCCCGGCAGGCCCGCGGGCTTGGTGCCCGGCGTCGCCGGCGGCACGTTCACGCAGTTGCACTCGCCGCCGTTCTCGGGGATCGGCGACGGGTCGTAGTCGCCCGATGTCGAGCCCTTGACGGTCTGCGGGCCGTACGGCGGCTTGCCGCTGAAGGAGACGGTCCAGCCGGTGTCCGACTCGTTGCCGCACAGCTGCGCGGTGCTGCCGCAGGAGCCCTTGTACAGGTCGATCGTGAACATGCCGTCCGGGTTGTCCGCCAGCCAGACGTGAACGTTGAACGGGTCGCAGCTGCCGGTGGCATCGCTGGCGTCGACGGCCTTGAAGTGGAACCAGTCGCCGCCGGCGGGCGCGATCAAGTTCTCCGGCGGCATGATGTTGCCGGTCTTGATGATGGTGACCGAGCCGTCGTCGTACAGGTAGCCCAGGTCGACCGGCGCGACGCAAGATGCGCCGAGCACGCCGTAGAAGTTGTCCGCTTTGCACTCGCAGCCGTTGCTGGCGATGCCGTCAGCGTCGAACCACGACGGGTAGCACTGCGGGATGCACTTGCCGCCGATGCACGCCGCCACGCCGTTGGTGGCGTCGCCGCACATGACGGACGGCAGTTGTTCGTCGGTCTTGCCGTTGCAGTCGTCGTCGATGCCGTTGCAGATTTCCTGAGCGCTGGGGTGCACGTCCTTGAGCGCGTCGTTGCAGTCGCCGATCACCGTGGCCGAGTAGCAGCCGGGCGATCCAGGCACGCAGGGGTCGCCGGTAATGGTCCCGGGCTTGCAGAGGCTCGCGCCGGCGCCCGTGCCGTAGCCGTCGCCGTCGATGTCGACGTAGAACATCGCGTTCGTCGTCGGTTCGTCGGTTTGGCCGTTGCAGTTGTTGTCGATCTTGTCACCGCAGATCTCGAACGCGCCGGGGCTGACGAGCGGGTTCTTGTCGTTGCAATCCTTGGCCATGGCCTGCGTCGACGTGTTCGGGTACAGCGGGCCGCATTGGCACTGCCAGGTCGTCGCGTACAGGTCGCCGTAGCCGTCGTTGTCGACGTCCGGGTAGTAGTTGTGGCAGCCCTGCGATCCCGGCGGATCGACGGTGCCGTCGCAGTCGTTGTCCACGCCGTCGCACAATTCAGGCACGCCAGGGTGGATTTTGTCGTTCTTGTCGTCGCAGTCACCGCCTAACAAGACCTTGTAGCTGCCGTTCGCCGAGCAAAAGCACAGCGGCAACGTCGCCAAGTCGCCGTAGCCGTCGCCGTCCTGGTCGAGGTAGTAGGTGTTGCAGCCAATCGCATTCTGGTTGTCGGTGACGCCGTCGCAGTCGTTGTCCTTGCCGTCGCATACCTCGGGGTTGCCGGGCTTGACCGTCGGGTCGGCGTCATTGCAGTCGCCGCTCTTTGTCACCGGGAAGATGCTGTTCTTGGCGCACAAGCACGCGGCTTTGGCTGTATTGCCCACGAGGTCGCCGTCGGCGTCG
>CAIPXZ010000552.1 GCA_903869075.1 uncultured Myxococcales bacterium
CACAAGTACCATTGCCGGGCTGCCACGGGGACCAAGGAATCCCAACGGGCAGCCGAAGGTGGGGCGGGCGCAGCCAAAGCTGCGGGACCGCATGTGGACGTGCGTCCGGGTGACTCCGGCGCTTCGGCGGGGTGGGCCATTTTCTCGGGGCGGAGGGCCCCGGCGAAGCCGGAACTCCGCGCATTCCATGGCGACGACCTCACCGCAAGCGCGCGGAAGCCACTGGCGCCTCGCGGCATTCGCGCGCATCATCGCCGGGAGGTCGCCATGAAGTCCCGCTGCATCGCCCTGATCCTCGCCTGCGCCGCGTGCGGGTGCACCAAACAACTCGTCGCCGAGGTCGCGGACGTCGCGCTCGCCGACGCTGACGCAGCAATCGTCGACGCCGCAAGCGATGTCGCCGACGTCCCGGCGCCGGAAGTCGACGCACAGGCCGCCGAAGTCGCCGACGCCACGCCCGATGTCCCACCGCCCGACGCCGTGAGCGCTATCCCCGACGCCGCGCCAGCCGATGTCGACGCACAGTCCCCCGACGCCGCCACGACCGATGCCGGCCTGTGCATCAATGTCCGGGGCGGCTGCGAGGACGTCTGCGCGCTGCCCGCCGACCCGTGCACGCCCGGTCCGTACCACCCCGGTGACTGGTGTTGCCCGTGGCCATTCCAGGGCAAGCCGCTCGCCGCCGGCACAATCTGCCTCGATCCCTTCGACGCCCCCGCGCCGCGCACCTGCGACAGCTCCGGCGCCTGCCTGCCCGCCGCTGCCACCGCTGTCACTGCCTGCGACGACGGCAATCCATGCACCGCCGACATCCTCAGCGCCGACAACACGAGCTGTAAGCACGCCGCCATGCCCGATTACGTGCCGTGCAAGCCCGGCTGGGACACGTTCTGCTTCGGCGGCCAGTGCCAAGGCATCGTCAGCACCTACAGTTCCTACCCGTCCTGCACCGTCACCGCCGACTGCGCCGCCAGCTTGCCCGCCAACAGCTGCGCGGCGTTGTTCGGCTGCCTCTCGCTCTACAGCATGTGCGGCGAATCCGGTGGCGGCTGCATTGGCTTGGGCGAGACCGCCTGCCCGCCACCCGCGGACACTTGCAAGCGCGCCGCGTGCCAGCCAACGCCGGTCACAAATGGCTGGTCGGCTGTCTGCGCCACAAGCGACGCCCCCGACGGCGCGCTGTGCGACGACGGCATCGCCGGCAACGGTCCGGATGTGTGCAAGGGCGGGGTTTGCAGCGGCAAGTGAGGCCGGGGCCGGTTCACTCCGCGGCCATCGCCGCCAACTCCGCGTCCAGCGCCCGCCGCAGCGCAGGCGATTCGGGCTGCAACGACCGCAGCAACGTCAGGCCTTTCGCCTTGTCGCCCAAGCGGCACGCCAGCCACGCCAGCTTGTAGGTCGCGTAGGCTGTCTTGAACCCACCCGCCGCGGCCGCGGCATAGGCGTCGCGCGCCACGGCAAGTTCGCCCGCCAGCGCCAGCGCCTCCGCCCGCGCGAAGTGCGCCCCGGCGGCAAACGGCGACGACGGAAACTGCCGCAGCTGCTTGTCCAGGTACGCGAGCCCCGTGCGCCACCGCGCCGCGTCGTTTGTGATCGCCGCGAGGCGCAGCTGGTCCACGCCGAGCCAATACAGCACCTCGGGCAGCCTGAGATATTCTGCCCGCTCCTGCAGCACTTTTTCGTACAAGCCCAGCGCCTCCGTCACGTCTTCCAGCGGCTCCGGCGGCTCCGGCGGTCGCTGCGCCGTGGGGATTTGCTGCCACGCGTCGTGGGCGGTCCGCCAATCGGCATACGCGGTGAGCCAGGTGAAATGTGCCGCCTCCTGCCACGCGCTCGCCAAGCGAAAGTACAGGTCGCCGTTGCCGTCGCGCGGGTTGCGCTCCAACAGGCTCTCCATCGTCAGGAAAGCCTTGCGCTGCGCGTCCATATGCCGTTGCCACTTGCCGCGCTCCTGCGGCGTCAGCGCCGCTGCTTCCCAGTCGGCAACGCGCAAGCTGCCCAACTGCGGCGCGGGATCCGCCAGCCACGGCGTGGCTTGGCTGTCGTGCAGCAGCCACAGCTCGCGCTTGCCAAATGCGACGATTTCCATGGGCTGCGTCGTCGTCGGCGCGTCCGCCAGGCCCAGCGCACGCTGCCACTGTCGCCCGTCGACGGTGCGCACCTCCAGCCGCTGCGCGCAAACCGGCAGCTGCAGCGTCCGCCCCGCTTGACCGACGACTTCCCCGTCCACCGTCACCGTCGCATCCAGCGGCAGCGCGCTCGCCGTGCGCACGGACAGCACCAACGGCACCGTCCGCAGCGTGGCGCGCAGCAGCACGTCGCGATGCGCCCCCGCCGGCAGCTCCACCGGCACCAGCGCCGGTTCCAGACAGCGTTCGCGCACCTGCACCGTGTGCTTGCCCGGGGCGATGGCCACGTCATGCAGCGGCGCGCGCGCTGGCGGCTGGTCATCCAGCACCACCATCAGGCCCGGCGGCTCGGTCCGCACCGTCACTGTCGCAGGCTTGGCGTGCGCCGGCAGCGCGAGCCCGAGCGAGAGCGCGGCAATGGCCAGCTGCGCGTGTTTCAAGCCCATTCCTTCGCTTGGAACCCCGCGAACGGCGGCCCACCGTCGCCCGAAGCCTCAAGTCTCCGGCAGTCTCCTGCGCGCGCGTGCCACGGTCAAGGCGCGGGCTGACGGCGGATGCCGTGTGACATTTTCGCCCACGCCGCGGCAAAAGGCGGTGGGCTGCGAAAACCTCGCGTCCCACCCGCGGGCGGGGCGGGTGGCGCGCGCCCACGGTTGGCGCAGGCGGCTTGAGCGCGTAGCATTGCCATCCACTGAGGACCAAACGTCATGCATCGCGGACTGCTTTCGCCCCATCCAAGCCCACTCACCGCGCAACGCCCGCGCGCGTGCCTCGCCGCCTCCGCGTTGGTCCTGCTCGCGCACCCGGCGTCGCCCGCGTCGGCGGCGCCACCGGTTGCCAA
This sequence comes from uncultured Myxococcales bacterium, assembly GCA_903869075.1. Taxonomy (GTDB): domain Bacteria; phylum Myxococcota_A; class UBA9042; order UBA9042; family UBA9042; genus CAIYBN01. Next base: position 2,971 of record CAIPXZ010000552.1, read on the forward strand.
GCTCAAGGCGACGTCCACGCTTGAGTTGCACGGCGATGATGGCAACCAGAGTGCGGCGTTCACCTACGACAACGCGAGCTTTCTGGTCACCGAGCCGCTCATTATCCGCGAGGTGATCCAGAAACACTGGACCGTCAATGCCGATGGCCCCGATCCGTCGACGCTGCGCGCCGTGGCGTTGCCGTGGCTGGCCAACGGTACGATTGGCAAGCCGCGGTGGCAGCTGCGCGAGCAAGCTGACAGCGGCGGACTGGCGCACTATGGCGATGCCCAGTTCTATGAAACCTGCGCGGACGCCATCGACGATACGATCGGCGTCTGCCGCTTGCATGACCTGCAGTCCGGACGCGCGCTCGTGGCGTGGTCGAGCACCGATCTCGTGCCAGTGACCGATCACAGCGGCAAGCTGACGCGTCTGCTGGGCTTCGTGGCAGCCAACGGCGTGCGCGACAGCGGCGGGCCGTATACGCAAGCCTGCAAGACCGCCGGTGTCCTCCGTTACGCCTCGCCGACGCGGCTGCTGGAGGAAATTGACCTGTGTATGGACGATGCCAATGGCGCCTGGGCCGAGTCGCTCGACTTCGCGGCGGTCAAGTCGCATGGTGGCACCGCGAAAGTGGTCGCCGGCCGCGTGGAATTGGCCGAGAGCGCAACGCCGCACGACGCGCGCCAGGCGGGCTGGCTCGTTCGCTTTACGCACACTGAGGATCGCGCCCTGGAGTTCGAGATTCCGGTACACAACGACGGCTTGGCGATTGCCCGCGTCAAGCTCCCACCCGGCCTGCACCTGCGCCGCCGCACCGCATCGACGCTGCAGAACGATTGACGGCGCGATCGATGCCGACGTGCGCTGGTGCAGGCAGAAAAGTCGCCGATCCGTTCACGAAATGGTCGGCAACGCCGTCGAAAGTCCAGCTATCGTTCCGAAAAACATCCGCGCACTTGAACAAAGTCCCTGTGCGCCAGCAAAAAGTCGTGCAGCAGTTCTGAAAAGTCCGCGCGCAGTTCTGAAAAGTCTCTGCGCAGTTGTGAAAAGTCCTCAAACGTCTCCGATAAGTCCTTGCGCGGTTCCGATAAGTCGAACGTCAGGCATGAAAAGTCGTTCAACGCCGGCAAAAAGTCCCGCGCGACCCGCCGACGTCGGTGGATCGCCACAACCGCCCGCTCGTTTCGCGCCGCTACCCCTGACCCTGTAACGCCAGATGCGCCCGCGCCGCCAGCAAAATCCGCGCGCACGCCTCGGCGTCCGAGCCCGCCTCGTGGTGGTTCAGCGTGAACTGGATAAACCGCGCCAGCGTCGCCAAATCATTCTTCGGCATCCGCCAGGTCCGCCGCGCCAGCACCACGGTGCACTCAAACGGCTGCGGCGGCGGCGCGATGCCGTACGCGGCGCAGCAGCCGTGCAGGATTCGCCGATCAAACGACGCGTTGTGCGCCGCGAAGAACGGCACGTCCGCCAAAACCGGGGCGATATCCGGCCACAACTCCGCGAAAGTCGGCGCATGCTGCACATCTTCCCAGCGAATGCCGTGGATGTGCGCATATTGGTTCGTGCGCCGCGGCGGGCGAATCAGCCGCGTCACGCGCTGCACGATCTCGCCGGCTTCCACGCGCACCAAGCCGATGGCGCAGGCGCTGTCAGCGCCGTTGTCAGCTGTCTCAAAGTCGATGGCGACAAACGACGGCGACGGTTGGCTCACGCTTCGTACGCCGCGACCGGCGGGCACGCGCACTGCAGGTTGCGATCGCCCCACGCGTTGTCGACACGCGCCACCGACGGCCAGAACTTGTGCTCGCGCAGCCACGGCGCCGGAAACGCCGCTTCCTCGCGCGTGTACGCGTGCGGCCAGTCCGCGGCCAGCACCGCGTCTTGCGTGTGCGGCGCGCTCTTGAGCGGATTGTCCGCCAAAGTCCACGTGCCCGACTCGACGTTGGCGATCTCCAAGCGAATCTGCACCATCGCGGTGATGAAGCGGTCCAATTCAGCCTTGGACTCCGACTCCGTCGGCTCGATCATCAG
>CAIPXZ010000553.1 GCA_903869075.1 uncultured Myxococcales bacterium
CGAGAACGAGACCGAATGATTCGGTAACGTTCGCGGACGGTTAGACGTCTCGTGACAGTGTTCAGAGTTTGAGACAGTGCGAAGGCCTCGGCGGAAACGTCGGGGCCTTCGTGTTTTTGCGCCATGGCGCGGGCTAGAGGATCGGCCAGCCGTTGCGCCACGCGCGCCAGCGCAGCCGCGGGTCCGGGCGCACGACGACCGGCTTGCCGACGCGCTGCAACAACGGCGCGTCCGAGTCGCTGTCGCTGTAGAAGTATGCGTCCTGCAAAGTCAAAGTCGCATCGCCCAGCAGCCGTTCTACCGCGTCGATCTTGAACCGGCCAAAGCACGGATCGCCCGCCAGCCGGCCGGTGAACACGCCGCCTTCGACCTCCAGCTCGGTCGCCAGCACCCGCTCGATCTGCAGCTCGGCCGCCAGGTGCCGCGCAATGTACGGCGTCGACGCCGTGACGATTGCCAACTGGTCGCCCGCCGCGCGGTGCTCCGCGACTTTTTGCCGCATATCCGGGCAGATGCGCTGGCGAACCCGCTCCTCGTAGATGACCCGACACTCGTCGATCAGCGCCTGCTCCGACTGACCCTGCACTTCCTGCGCCGCCTCGTGCAGCATCGTCACCATGTCGACAACGCCCAAGCGGTAGCGGCCGTAGACGACGAACGCCGACAGCGCGTCGCGCGTGCGCAACAGCCCGCGCTGCCAGCGACTTTTGACGTAATCGGCGGTGGTGTTGCCGTCGATCAGCGTGCCGTCCATGTCAAACAGCGCCAACGCCATCAGCCGACCAAGCGCCGTTCAATGTGCTCGGCGAGGCGCGTCACAACTTCGTAGTGGATGGTGCCGAGCCAGCCCGCCATCTCGTCGGCGGTGATGTGTTCGCCGTCCTGGCCGTCGGCGGTCGACTGCGCGCCCAGCAGCACGACTTCGCAGCCGACGGTGGCGGCGCTGCTGTCGGTCACGTCGACCATCGTCATGTTCATCGCCACGCGGCCGATCACCGGCGCGCGCACGCCGCCGATCAGCACCTTGCCGATGTTCGACAGCCCGCGGTCGTAGCCGTCGTAGTAGCCGATCGGCAGCACCGCCACGCGCGTCGCCCGCACCGCCCGCCACGTCCGCCCGTAGCCGACGTACTCGCCTGCCGGCACTTCGTGGATCTGCGCAACGACAGTCTTCCACGTCAGTGCCGGCCGCAATTCCACTGGCTTTTGGCCCAGTTGGCACACGGACAGCCAGGTCTCCTTGGACGGCCATAGCCCGTAGGCGGCGATGCCGAACCGCGCCAGCTTGCCCACCACGTCCGGCCACAGCAGCAGCGCCGCGGAGTTGGAGGCGTGCACAAGCAGCCGTTCGCGCAGGCCCAGCGCGTCGTGGATCGCGTCGGCGGTGCGGCGAAAGCGCTCGAGCTGGTTGTTGGCAAAGCGATGGTCGGTCGTGTCCTCGATGTCGGCAAAGTGGGTCGCCAGGCCTTCCAGCCGCGCGCCCGGCGTCGCCGCCACGAGCTGGCACAACTCCATCGCCGCGTCGTGTCGCAACCCCTGACGATTATTGCCGGTTTCAATTTTGACGTGCACGCGCGCTTCGGTGCCCAGCTGCCGCGCCGTCTCCGCCGCCGCCGCCAGCACCGCCGCATCATAGATCACAAACCGTGCGTCCAGCTGCACTGCCACGCGCGCCTGCGCCGGCGCGAGGTAGCCGACGACGTAGATTGGTGCCGTGATGCCCGCCGCCCGCAGCGCCTGCACCTCGCCGATGTCGTGTACCGCCAGCCAGTGCACGCCCGCCGCCAGCAGCGCGCGCGCCGTCGGCAGCAGGCCGTGACCGTAGGCGTTGCCTTTGACCATCACGCAGAGGATCGGCTGGCCGCCCGCGCGCTCGCTCGCC
>CAIPXZ010000554.1 GCA_903869075.1 uncultured Myxococcales bacterium
GATTCCCGATGGTTTCGTCCGGCGCGGCCAGGTCAAGGCGATGCACGAGATGATTGGCAAAATGCGGACGGCGCTGAAGTAGCGATTTCGCGACAACAGTTCTACGCTTTCGTGACGCGCTGATGCGCATGCGTCCGGAGGCCCATGAACCGTTCCAGCTTTGGCGTCCTCGCCGCCGCCGTACTCGCCGCTTGTGGCACAACGACGTCGAACCCCAGCGACAGCAGCGGCACCACTGACATCGGTGACAGCGACACCGCCGTCGACACCGCCAGCGACGCCACCACGACCGCCGCGCCGACGTGGCGGGATTCCTTGAAGATTTGCTGGACCGACCTCAGCTGCAAGCGCGCGTTCGTCATCAGCCACGGCGGCGACTGGAGCATCAACGACTTTCCGTACGACTCGCCCGGCGCCTTCCACCGCGCCGCCGACAAGGGCGCCGACGGCATCAAGACCGACGTGCATGTGACAAAGGACAACGTCGCTGTCGTCGCGCATTCCAGCCCGATTGAGACGTGGGAATCGACGGAGTGCGCCGGCAAGCTCATCCAGGAAATGACCGCCGACGAGGTGACGGCGTGCCACCTGTTCCCATCGACGACCGAGACGTACCAGCGGCTGGATACGGTGCTGGAGTGGGCGCGCGGCAAGGTCATCATCATGCTGACGGTGAAGGAGTCGGTGGATTTTCCCATGGCGATTCAGACGGTTACCGAGCACAACGCGCTGGATTACGTGTTCCTGGAGATCGGCATCGCCGACTTGCAGGAGGCGGTGACCCCGGCGACGAACTGGCAGCAGGCTTGGTACAACGTGCAGACGGACAGCCCGGCGGATGTGGACACAGTGATTGGGCTGAAGAATCCGCACACGGCGTTCATCGAGGTCGACGTGAAGTATCAGGAAGCGCAGAACGCCACCATGGCGGATTTGTTGAGCAAAAAGATCCACCCGACGGGCATCCGCGGCTTTGTCTCGACCATCAACCTGCCGTTGGCGACCGACCACCAGGCGCTGTGGGATGCCGGCTTTGACGTCATCATGACCTACAACCTCGACAACGCGCTTGTGGCCCGCAAGGCCGTCAACGCCGCGCGCGGCATCACGCCGAACTAGCCCAGCTGCGCGCGCAGTCGCGGCGGTTGCGGAATTTTCCGCAGCCACGGCCGGAGGCGACGAGCTGACCGCGACAACTTTCTAAGATTCCTTGATTTTTTCTCATCGACCGGCTGGCACGGAGCTTGCACCCTTGCGCGTGAACCGCGGCATGACGCCGACGGTAGCGGATCGGCGCGCCCACCTCGCAGGCTCTCGGCGGGTGCGTGCGCCACACTGCAAGGAGCTCCACCATGGAAATTCGCGCCGCCAACCCCTCGCTCGTCCTCTGGTTTGACCGCATCGGCATGGCCGATTTGGCCATGGTCGGCGGCAAAAACGCCTCGCTCGGCGAGATGGTGCGCACGCTGACCGCCAAGGGCGTGCGCGTCCCGAACGGCTTTGCCATCACCGCCCACGCGTACCGCGAATTCCTGCGCGCATCCGGCTTGGAAGCCGTCATCGCCACCAACCTGCGCGGCTTGGACTTGAACGACACCGACGCGCTGGCGCGCTGTGGCCACACGATCCGCGAAGCCATGCTGGCCGCGGAGCTGCCCGCCGACCTCGTCGCCGCGGTCAAGACCGCCTACGCACAGCTGTCCGTGGGCGCCGAACTCTGCGACGTCGCCGTTCGCAGCAGCGCCACCGCCGAGGATTTGCCGGACGCCAGCTTTGCCGGCCAGCAGGAGACCTACCTCAACATCCAGGGCAACACCGCGCTGCTGGACAGCGTCAAGCGCTGCTTCGCCTCGCTGTTCACCGATCGCGCCATCCACTACCGCGCCGAGCACGGTATGGCCGACGCCCAGGTCGCGCTCTCCGTCGGCGTGCAGCGCATGGTGCGCTCCGACCTGGCGTGCTCCGGCGTGGCGTTTACGCTGGACACCGAGAGCGGTTTCCGCGACGTCGTGCTCATCAGCGCGGCCTACGGCCTGGGCGAGAACGTCGTGCAAGGCGCCGTCAACGCTGACGAATACCGCGTGTTCAAGCCGACGCTGAAGGCGGGCTTCAAGCCGATCCTGCAAAAGACCGTCGGCAGCAAGGACATCCGCATGATCTACGACGCCGGCGCCGGTCGTCGGGTCAAGAACGTGCCGGTGCCGCCGGAAGAACGCGCGCGGCTGGCGCTGCAGGACGAGGAAGTGCTGGCGCTGGCGCGCTGGGCGACGATCATCGAGGAGCACTACACGGCGCAGGCGGGGCATCCGTGCCCGATGGACATCGAGTGGGCCAAGGACGGCCGCACGGGCGAGTTGTTCGTCGTGCAAGCGCGGCCGGAGACCGTGCAGTCGCGCCGCGGGCGGCGCACGCTGGACACCTACGCGCTCAAGGCGCGCGGGCCGGTGCTGGCGACCGGGCGCGCGGTGGGCGATCGCATCGGCCAGGGACGCGTGCACATTTTGCGCGGCGTGCAGTCGCTGGCGGCGTTCCGTCCGGGTGAGGTGCTGGTCGCCGACAAGACCGATCCGGATTGGGAGCCGATCATGAAGCAGGCGGCGGCCATCATCACCAACCGCGGTGGCCGGACGTGTCACGCGGCGATCGTCAGCCGGGAGATGGGCTTGCCGGCGATCGTCGGCGTCGGCAACGCCACGGAATTGCTCAAGGATGGCCAGGAAGTGACCGTCTGCTGCGCGGAAGGCGAGACCGGCCGGATCTACGCCGGGCTGCTGCCGTTCGAGGTCCAGCACGTCGATCTGGACGCGGTGCCGCAGCCGCGGACCAAGATCATGCTGAACATCGCCAACCCGGAGGAGGCGTTCGCGCTGTCGTTCCTGCCCAACGCCGGCGTCGGTCTGGCGCGCGAGGAGTTCATCATCTCCAACTGGGTGAAAGTCCACCCGATGGCGCTCGTGCACCCGGAGCGCGTCGAGGGCGCCGAGGCCAACGCGCAGATCGCCCAGCTGACCGCGCGCTACACGGACAAGCCGCAGTACTTCGTCGATACGCTGGCGCAGGGCGTCGCGATGCTGGCGGCGGCGTTCTATCCCAAGGACGTGATCTTGCGGCTGAGCGACTTCAAGACCAACGAATACGCGAACTTGCTGGGCGGCAAGGCGTTCGAGCCGCGCGAGGAAAACCCGATGATCGGCTTTCGCGGCGCCTCGCGCTATTACCACCCGAACTACCAGGAAGGCTTCGCGCTGGAGTGCCGGGCGATGCGCAAAGTGCGCGAGGAGATGGGCTTGACCAACCTCAAGCTGATGATTCCGTTCTGCCGGACCGTCGAGGAAGGCCGCCGCGTTCTCGCCGAGATGGCCAAGCACGGGCTGCAGCGCGGCCAAAACGGCCTGGAGGTCTATGTGATGTGCGAGATCCCGGCGAACGTCATCCTGGCGGAAGAATTCGCCGAGATCTTCGACGGTTTTTCGATTGGTTCCAATGACTTGACACAGCTGATTCTCGGCGTGGACCGCGACTCGGAGATCGTCGCGCCGATCTTCGACGAGCGCAACGAGGCGGTGAAGCGGATGATCGCCCAGGTGATCCGCGTGGCCAAGGCGACGGGCCGCAAGATCGGCATCTGCGGCCAGGCGCCGAGCGATTACCCGGACTTCGCGGAATTCCTCGTCGAGCAGGGCATCGACAGCATCTCGCTGAACCCGGACGCGCTGTTGAAGACGACGCTGGCGGTGGCGGCGCTGGAGCGCAAGCTCGTGGCGGTGCCGGCGACGCCGGTGTTTGCCTAGCGGCCAATGACCGCGGTGGCGGTGGCCAAAAATGCCACAGGCCGCCGCGGTGTGGTCGCGACGGCCTGGGCGCCTGGCGAATGCGCCGGGCTACTGGTTGGCCTTGCGCTTGGCCGTCTGCTGCGCCTGCGGCTGCGTGGCGTCTTTGAGCGCGTTGACAATCGCGCCCGGCGCCGGATTCGCGGTCTGCGGCAGGTCCAGCGGCTGCTGCGTCAGGTTCGCCGTGGTGTTGGCGCGGAAAGCGGTCTTCTCGATGACCATCAGCACGCCAACGAACGCCAGACCGACGAAGAGGATGATGCCCGGGGCGAAGAACAACATGCTGAGAACGAGTTGCGCAGTGTAGTTGGTATCCATGACGAGCCTCCAAAGTTATCCCTGCCGCGTGGTTTCTGCCGCCGTTCTTCGGTGGCCGCCAGCGGACTTCCTGATACACAAGGTACGCGCCGTCCCCCGATCGCAACATTGCGTGCCATCGCCAAAATCACCGCGCTGTCGCACCAATTTGCACTGGTACGTTTGCACCATGGCGCGCGCAGGCGCGCCCGGAGATCCAGCCGATGACCCCTGAAGAACAGCAGATTGCCGAGCGAATTCAATCTCTTGTCGCCGTCGACTTGCGGCAGATGCCGCCGCAGCTGCGCGCGTGGGCGGAGCAGCATCTGGTGGAGCCGCGGCCGACGACCCGTGTTCACATCACCGACGAGCTGACCCTTCCGCTCTGGCTCGTGACCGACCACACCGGCGTAAACGACGCCGCCTGCCGCGTCGTCTACCAACCAGACGAAGACGTTTTTGGCTTGGACACCTGCCTGCCCGATGGCACCAAACGTTTCATGGGCTTGTACGGCAGCTTCGCCGAGTCCGTCGAGAACATGTAGCGGCGCGGCGCACACAATTATGCGTCAACTTGCGCGCGGGGATTGCGCTCCCGATCGGCGTTTGGCATGTTCCAAGACGGGCCCGCCGCGGGCCGATGCGGTTCGCCATCATGCGCGTGTTCTCCTGGGCGGCTTGCACAGCCGCGGCTCTGCTCTGTCTGCCGTCCTGCGCGTCGGGCGGCAAACACACGTCCGTGGACCCGGGCGCGGCCGGCTGCGTCTCGACGCGGACGTTCTTTGAGCAGCAAGTCTGGGACGCCTTCATGGCCGACAACTGCGCCGGCTGCCATAACCCGCAAGGCGTGGCGCGCAACACCCAACTTGTGCTGCAGGGCAACAGCACGCCGGGGAACATCGACGCGAATCTCGCCGTCGTCGCCAAGCTGGCGCTTGTCACGGTGCAGGGCGAGCCGCTGCTGCTGCGCAAGGCGCGCGGCGATCTGGACCACGGCGGCGGCGTGCGGCTGACGACGGACAGCGATGGCTACAAGGCGCTGGCGGCGCTCATCGACCGCGTGCAGAACCCGGTGCCGTGCACGGATGCGCCGGCGAGCAGCGCGCTGGCGGCACGCGTGACCCTGCTGGATGCGACGACCTCGCTGCGGCGGCTGACGCTGACGCTGGCGCGGCGCCTGCCGACCGACGCCGAGCTGCAAGCCGTGGCCACGGGCGATGAAGCGGCGCTGCCCGGGCTTGTGGACGCGATGCTCAACGAGGAAGGCTTCTACCAGCGCATGGCGACATTTTGGGACGACAAGCTGCTGACCGGCCGCTACATGGGCGGCTCGAGCGCCATCAACCTGCTGGACGGCACCGATTACCCGCAGCACAACTGGGTCAACGACGCCAAGCTGGAGCCGGACGACAACCTGCGCAAGCTCGGCCAGAGCGTCGTCAACACCGCGCTGGCGCATGAGCCGCTGGTGCTGCTGGCGCACGTGCTGCGCGAGCACCGCTCGTTTGCGGAAGTGCTGACGGCGAACTACCTGTACGAGGATCCGCTGACGGCGCGGGCGTACGGCGTGACCACCGGTTTTGCCAACCCGGCGGACCCTGCAGAGCTGCACGAGATCCAGGTGCCGGGCATCCCGCACACCGGCGTGCTGACGACAGCGGCGTTCCTCAACCGCTTCACGACGACGCCGACCAACCGCAATCGCCACCGCGCGCGTACGGTTTTTGACCTGTTCCTGGCGACGGACATCCTGAAGCTCGGCCAGCGGCCAATCGACCCGACGCAGGTGACCGACCACACGCCGACGCTCTTCAACGCCGACTGCACCGTGTGCCACACCGTGATGGAACCAGTCGCCGGCACGTTCCAGAACTGGGACGACAAAGGCCGCTACCGGCCGCCCAAGGACGGCTGGTATCCGGACATGTGGCCGCCGGGCTTTGGCCAGACCGAGCTGCCGGCCGCCGATCGGCCGCACGCGCTGCAGTGGCTGGCGCAGGCGGTCGTCGCCGATGACCGCTTTGCCATGGGCGCGGTGAACGTGCTTGTGGAGGGCCTGCTGGGCCGCAAGCCGCTGCCGGCGCCGGCGACGGACGACCCGGCGTTCGCAGTGAAAAAGTTGGCGTGGGATCTGGAACAAGTGGAGCTGGCGGCCGCCGCCGACGCCATGCGCGGCAACCAGCTGGAGCTGCGCGCGGCGGTCAAGCACTTGGTGCTGTCGCCGCTGTTCCGCGTTGGTGGCGTGGCGCCGGATGCCTCGGATGACGAGCGCGCGGCGGTGGCGCTGATCGGCGGCGATCGCTGGCTGACGCCGGAGGAGCTGGACGTCAAAGTGCAGGCGACCATCGGCAACGTCTGGCCGCGCTGGGACGGCAAGAGCTGGTTGCTGAACGATTACAAGCTTTTGTACGGCGGAATCGACGGCGACAACGTGACGGCGCGGGTGCGGTCGCCCAACGGCGTGATGCTGGCGATCGTCAAGCGGATGGGCAATGAGATGGCCTGCAAGTTCGTGACCGCGGACTTTACCCGCGCCAAGGACAAGCGCCGGCTGTTCCCGCTGGTGGAGCACACATATTCGCCGGAGGACGCCAACGGCTTTGCCATCACCCAGGCGCAGACAGCGATTCGTCAGAATATCCAACACTTGCACGCGCTGCTGCTCGGCGAGACGCTGCAGCTGGGCGACGATGAGCTGGAGCGGACGTGGCAGCTGTTCCTCGAGACGTGGCGCGAAGGCCAGGCGGCGGTGGCGCTGGGTAGCAAGAACGGCGGCGAGGATCCGTGGCTGAACGGCAACTGCGCCGCGCACACCGATCCAGACACCGGCGCGACGCTGGACGACGCCCACAAGATTGAGCAGGACCCGAACTACGTGCTGCGGTCGTGGATGGCCGTGGTGAGTTACCTGATGCAGGACGCGCGGTTCCTGCACCAATGACCGGAGCTGAACATGCATCGCCGTGATTTTTTGCATCTGGCCGGGCTGACGGGGCTGACGCTGCTCGTGCCGTCCGTGGCGCGGCGCAGCTGGGCAGGCAGCCCGGCGGCGGACAGCACGCGGTTGTGGGTCTTCGTGCACGCCGGCGGCGGCTGGGATCCGACGCTACTGTGCGATCCCAAAGGCCAAACCAGCGCCGACGATCCCAACGCCGTCGACCACTACGACGCGGCAACCATCGCCAGCTACGGCAACCTGCGGTGCGCGCCGCTGCCCAAAGTACAGGCATTTTTTGCGGCGCATGGCGACAAAGTGCTGGTGCTGAACGGCGTGGACACGCAGACCAACAGCCACGACGCCGGCACGCGCTTCACCTGGTCCGGCCACCTGAACGAAGGCTGGCCGTGCCTGGCGGCGCTGATCGCGGCGCAGACAGCGCCGGATCGCGCACTTGCGTTTGTCAGCTACGGCGGCTACGACGACACGGAAGGCGTGGCGCCGCTGACGCGCCTGGGCTCGCCTGACACGTTTGCCCGGCTGGCCAAGCCGGAATTCTTTGACCCGACGCAGCCGGCGCGCTTTCACACCGAAGCGACGACAGCGCGCATCGAGGCCGCGGCGCAAGCCCGGCTGCAGGCGATGGCCAACCGGCCGATGTCGCCGCGCGCGCACGCCAACGCCGCCGCGCTCTACGCGCTGCGGACCGGCGACAACGACCTGGGCCAGCTGATCAGCGCGCTGCCGGCCAAGCTGGACCCGGATCCGCTCAAGCAGCAGGCGCAGCTGATCGTCGCCGGCTTCCAATCCGGGCTGGCGGTGTCCGCCAACATGACGCGCGGCGGTTTTGACACCCACGGCGATCACGACGCCAACCACATCCCCGCCATGGAGAACCTCATGGAATCCGTGGGCTTTTTGTGGGACACGGCGGTCAGCGCCGGCATCGCCGATCGCCTGACGGTCGTCGTCGGCTCAGACTTTGGCCGCACGCCGCTCTACAACGCCGGCAAGGGCAAGGACCACTGGAGCATCACGTCCGTGCTGGCGATGGGCGCGGGCGTGACGGGCAACCGCGTCGTCGGCGCGACGACGCCGGACTTCCGCGCGCAGACCGTGAACCAGGCGACGCTGGCGCTGGACCCGGCGGGCGTGCGGCTGACGCCGGGGATGGTGCACCGCTCGCTGCGGCAGCTCGCTGGGCTGGAAGGCACGCAGTGGGCGGCGAAATTCCCGATTTCCGACCCGCTGTTGCCGCAGCTGCTCGGCGGTTGACGGCTACTCGCGGCCCTGCACCGCCGCCACGAGCTGCCGCGCCAGGCGGATCTCGTCCGCGGCGTGGTACGGCCCCGCCAGCGTGATGTTGAGCGTCGCGGTGCGGGCAAACGCCGGGAATGCGTCATCGCGCGGCCGCACTTGCAGCGTCAGTGGCCGCGGCAGCTGCGGGCTCGTCAGATGCACGGTCGTGAAGCCGCTGCGCCGCTCGGTGCCGGTGATGGTCCACTCGCCCGCCGGCGCCGCCAGCAGCGTCTGCAGGTCGGCGCTCTGCGCACCGTTCGCCAGCGCCAGCGCCGCCCCCGTCACCGGCACGAATTCCTCCCAGCCGTAGCGCGCCACGTACGCCGGCGGCACGCCATCGCAGGCGCCGCGCAGCGCACAGGTCGCGCACTGGGGGCCAAAATCGAAGCCGCGTTCCGCTGGCCGCGCCGGCGCGTCGGGCTGCCGCGCTTCAGCGAGGTGAAACGCCTCGCGCAGGCCAAAATAGTCGACCGCCAGCTTGCCCGCGACCTGGCACAGCGGCAGCTCGCTGACAAATATCGGCGCCGTCTTGACCGCCGGCAGGCAGCGCTGCAGTTGCGCGACGATGGCGCTGTAGCGCACCGCCGTCTCGTCGGCATGGCGCTCCGCCAGCGCGGTCAGGAAGACGCAGTTCAGGCCGTACGCGTCCGGCTGCAGTCCAAGGATAAAAGGGATGATATCGGGCAGTTCGCTCACATTGTGCGCCGTCACCGTCGTGTGCAGGTGCAGCGTCAGCCGCGGATCGCGCCCGCGCGCCGCCAGCACTGCGCGCACGCCCGCGAGCTGGTCGGCAAAGCTGCCCCGCCGCCGCGCCATGCGGTCGTGCAGCGCCGGCGTGTGCGCGTGCAGGGAAATCTGGATGCGGTTGATGCCGGCCGCCAGCAGCCGCGCCAGCAGGTCGCCGCGCCCCAGCAGCCGGCCATTTGTCACGACCGAGATAATCGGGTAGCCCAGCTCGCGCGCCCAGGACGCCCACAGCGGCAGGTGCGGGTTGAGCGTCGGCTCGTGCGCGGTGAATTCAACACAACCCAAGCCGACATTTTGCTCGAGCAGGTGCCGCACATACGGCGGGTCGAGGCTGGCGCCATGCACGCCGGTGCCGTAGTCGCAGCAGAAAATGCAGTCGTTTTGGCACATGAAGCCGGTGCGCACGTGCAGCGTTCGCGTGCGGGCAAAGCCGTCTGGCCGGGGAACCGCACCTGCCGCATCGCCCGCCATGGCCCTGCCCTCGCGTGGACGCGGCCAAGTCGCTGCCGCGGCGGCAGTCTGTACCGGTCGTGCGGCAGCGTCAATTTCACATTTATCATGTATTTCCAATTACTTGCGAAGACAGCCAACCGACCGCGCGGAAATGTGCCGCGCCGCCTTGACCCGACCCTGCGCGATGCGTAGCGTGGCGGAAGACGCGGCCAAAGCCCGCACCGCCACCAGCCCAAGGACCGCCATGCGACCATCGACCGGAGGGACCGCGCGGCTTGCGCTCGCCTGCTGCCTCGCCCTCGCCGTCTGGCTGCCCGCCAGCGCCGCCCGCGCGTGCGGCGCCTGCGTCTCGCCGCCCGCCGCCACCGGCGCCGTGTTCGCCCGCCAATCCGCCGAACGCATCTTCTTCTACCGCGACCCGGCGACGGCGCACTCCACCGTCTGGGTCGAGGTCAGCTTCGCCGGCAGCCCGCAAGACTTCGGCTGGGTCGTGCCGATGCCCAAAGTGCCCAAAGTCGGCGTCGGCTCGCGCTACCTTTTTGACCGCCTGGACCAAGCGACCGCGCCGCGCTTTGAGCTGTCGATCGGCACCGGCGACGAGACCTGCACCGCGTCCACCGGCTTGGGCAACGGCTGCAGCGCCGCCCCCGCGCCGTGGGGCTGCGCCAGCAAGACCGCCAGCGCCGGGGACGACGGCTACGCCGGCAACGACCACGTCAGCGTCGTGCTCGCGGCGCAAACTGGACCGTATGACTACGCCATCGTCAAGGGCGACACGTCGCAGAACCTCCTGGATTGGCTGAATAAGGCCGGCTTCGCCACGCCGCCGGCAGCGCTGCCGATCATCGACGCGCATGTGAAGAAAGGCGACGTCTTCGTGGCCTTCCGGCTGCATGACGGCGAGGGCGTGCAGGCGATTCGCCCGGTGACGTTTGACATGGACGACGCCGAGCCGTGCGTGCCGCTGCGGCTGACGTCGATCGCCGCGGTGGACGAGATGTCGGTGATTGTCTATCTGGCCGGGTCGGGTCGCGGTTTGCCCAAGAATTCCCTGCATGTGCAGGTCAATCCGCTGCGCCTGAACTGGAACGCGCCGGCCAGCAACTACGCGCAGGTGCTGTCGGCGGCCATCGACGAGGCCGGCAGCCACGCCTTTGCCACTGAGTTTGCCGCCGATGTGACGGCGGTGACCGTCGCCGGTGCCGATCCGACCGTGCTGGGCACCTACCTGTTCGAGCGGCCGGTCGCGGGCACGGGCGCGTGGGGCGCGGGGCCGCTGTTCAACAAGGCAATTCTGGACGTGCAGCGGCTGCGCGCGGTGCAAGGACCGCACGAGCTGGCGCCGGCGCTGCTGGCGTCTGGGCTGCCTCTGACGCCCGAGCTGTTTGCGATCCTCGACGCCACGCTGGGGGTGAACGTGTCGCAGCTGGCCTGGCTGGCGGTGCTGGATCCGGCGCAGGTGCTGACCCAAACGCTGGGCAACGCCGACGCGGGCGGCAGCGCACAAGGCGAGCTCGTGACGGCGGATGGCCTGCCCGTCGGCCTGACGGTGACGACGATCGATGGCAACGCGCTGGCGGACGCCGTCGAGGCGCAGCTGTCGGTGCCGCTGCTGGCGGCGTTTGACGCCATCGGCCACGCGCAGACGCTGACTCGGCTGGCGCTGCGGATCTCGCCCGCCGAGATGACGCGCGACCCGGTGTTCGCGTTCTCCGCGACACTGCCGCCGGTCAGCAACGTGCACCGCGGCGACATGCACACGGTGCAGGAGGACTGCGGCCAGACCGCGGCGTCGGCGCGGCTGACGCTGCCGGAGCTGGACCGGTCGTACGTGCTGCACAACGGCACCTCGGGCTACTTCGTGTCGGCGATGGGCGGCTCGTCGTCGCTGCCGACGGCTAACAATGCGACCGATCCGCGCTTTGCGACGATGCCAGCGGCGCTGCGCGTCGAGTTGCTGGACGAGCAGACGCCGCCTCTGCAGGTGCCAACGTCGCAGGTGGGCCTTGTCGATGCGGCGGTCGTCAGCGCGCACGCCGGCACGCCGAGCTTGCCGGCCGATCTGGTTGTGGTGCCGCAGCAGGGTGAGCGCGTGCCGTTGCCGCCGTCCGACCCGCCGGCGCGGCTGCCGGACGTGGTTCAGGCGGTGTCGATCAACCCGACGGGCTGCTCATCGGGCACGGGTCCGGGGCTGCCGTATGTGCTGGGCTCGTTGCTGCTCGTCAGCGCGACGGTGCTGGCGCGGCGGAGGCGCTCGTGACCGCGCGGCAGCTGACGGTGCCGCTCCTGGTGGCGGCGCTGCTGGTGCCGGCGACGCCGCTGGCGACCGCCGCGGATCTGCCGGATGCCGTCACGCCGGTGACGCTGCACCACCTGCCGACCGCGCCCGGCCACCAGCACGCGATCGCGGCGTCGGTGCTGCGGGTCTTCAACGGCACGCTGGAAGTGGCGTACGAGCATCGGCTCGCGCCCCGCCTGGCGCTTGTCGTGCTGGCCGCGGTCGGCAGCGCCCATGTCGCCCGCACGGACGTCAGCTCGACGCTGGTCGGCGCCGGCAGCCAGTTCCGCTGGTACTTCATCGGCGAATTCGACCGCGGCCTCTTGCTGGCCGGCGACCTCCGCTACGAATACCGCACCGCCGCGGTCAGCGCCGGCGCCACAGCGCTCAGCGGCACCGGCCACGGCATCGGCATCGGCGCTTGGGGCGGCGGCAAGTGGACGTTTGGCAACAGCTTTTTCGCCGCGGCCGGCCGCGGCGCGGCGTGGGACGTCAGCTTCACGCAGGCCAGCTGGACCGACGGCAGCCAAGCGAGCACGGGCAGCGCGGTGCGCTGGCTCGGCGTCATCGGCCTCGGGCTGGGGTTTTGATGCCGCACCGGCGCTGGATGCTCGCGGGCTTGGCCCTGCTGCTGCCGATTGCGGCGCGCGCCGAGCCGACTGAAGCGCCCGGCAGCGGCCTGACGGAGCTGAGCATTTGGCAAGGCATCAATGGCCTGTCGCTGGGCATCGAGGCGGCGCAGCGGCAGCAGCTGTCGTTTCCGGTCGGCATGGCGGTGTCCGTGCTGGGGCTGAGCGGCGGTTTGGTGCTGCCAACGCTCGTGTCGCCGCACATCACGACTGGCCAGGCGATGGCCATCGACCTCGGCGGCCAGCTGGGCGCTTTCAACGGCGCGGCGTGGGCGCTGCAGCCGCAGGGCTCGGCGCGCGATGTCGCTGTCGGGCAGCTTGTCGGCACGCTGGCGGGCGCGGCGCTGGCGCATGGCCGACCGCCGGAGGCCGGGCGAATGGCGATGGCGCAGTCCGTGGCGCTGTGGGCGTCGGTGACGACGGCGCTGGTTCAGGGCGTCCGCGAAGACAAGCCGCTGGTGGCGAGCATCATGGCGGCGGACGCAGGCGCGGCGCTCGGTTATTGCCTCTGGCCCAGCATGCCGCTGTCGCGCGGTACGCTGCGGACGTTCGATTGGGTGGCGGGCGGCGGGCTTGTCGTCGGCGTGCTGGCGTCGGGCGCCGCCAACAAGCAGGTCGCGCCGGCTGCGCTCATCGGCCTCGGCGCGGGTGCGGCGATCGGTGCGGCCATTGTCGCCGGGCTGCAGCTCTCGGACGACGATGCACCGCCCGTGGACCTGCATGTGCTGCCACAGCCGGGCGGCGCGCTGCTGAGCGTCGGCGCGCGGCTGTAGGCCAAAAAACACGCCAGGCCGCCGCGGAGGAGAACGCGACGGCCTGGTCGTCTGGGGCAGCGGCTATTTGCGCGCGTTGCGCTGCGGCTGCGCGGTGTCCTGCGCCATCGCGGTCTTGAGCGCCTGCACGATGCGGCCCGGCGCCGGGTTGCCGGTCGCGGCAAATTCAACGGCGGCGGTGGTCAGCGGCTGCAGGCCGTCCGCGCGCTGGCCGAAGAGCTTTTCAAGGCCCATCAGCAAACCGACGAACGCCAGACCGGCGAAGAGGATGACGCCCGGGGCGAAGAAGAGGGCGGTGAGCAGCAACTGGGTCGTGTATGTGGTATCCATGACGGGCCTCCAAGGTGGTTTCTGCCGCTGGTTCCTGCCGCCGTTCTTCGGTGGCCGCCAGCGGACTTCCTGATACACAAGGTACGCGCCCGGCTTGGACCGCAACATTGCGTGGCATGGCCAATCTGCAGCGGTTTCGGCACCAATTTGCGCTGGTGCATTTGCACCATGCCGCCGGCGCTTGACCGCCGCCGCAGCCCGGCGCAGAGTCGCGGCCGACGCGGCCGGTTCCGCGCAGAGCGAGGCAAATCGTGGGCAATTTGGCGGGCAAGACGCTGTTCATCTCAGGCGCAAGTCGGGGTATTGGCAAGGAAATCGCGTTGCGGGCGGCGAAAGATGGCGCCAACATCGTCATCGCCGCCAAGACGACGGAGCCGAACCCGCGCCTGCCGGGGACCATCTTCAGCGCCGCGGCGGAGATCGAAGCCGCCGGTGGCCAAGCCCTGCCGTTGGCCGTGGACATTCGCGACGAGGAAGCGGTGCAAGCGGCGGTGGCGCAGGCCGTCGTGCAGTTTGGCGGCATTGATATCCTCGTGAACAACGCCAGCGCGCTGGCGATTACCGGCACGCTGGACACGCCGATGAAGCGCTACGACTTGATGATGGACATCAACGTCCGCGGCACGTTCCTGTGCGCGCAGAGCTGCCTGCCGCACTTGCTCAAGGCCGCGAATCCGCACATTTTAGTGCTGTCGCCGCCGCTGAACATGGCGCCGAAGTGGTTCGCCGAGCACCCGGCGTACACGGTCTCCAAGTACAGCATGTCGATGCTGGCGATGGGCATGGCCGAGGAATTCCGCAAAGCTGGCGTGGCGGTCAACACGCTGTGGCCGCGCACGCTGATCGCCACCGCCGCGCTGCAGGTCGCCAACGCCGGGCTGGGCGAGTGGGGCCGCACGCCGCAGATCGTGGCCGACGCCGCGTCCGCGATCCTGACCCGCGACGCGCGCAGCACGACCGGCAAGTTCTTCATCGACGAAGCGGTGTTGCGTGACACCGGCGTCAGCGATTTTGAAATCTACAACGTCACGCCAGGCCGTGAGCCGATCATCGACCTGTTCATCGACGGCTGACCGCGCTCACTGGCAGGTCTTCGCCACGCAGTTCTGCGTGGACGGGCAGACCGTGCCGCAGCCGCCGCAGTTGTTGCGGTCGTTGGCGATGTTTGTCTCGCAGCCGTCCGTGCGCAAATTGGCATTGCAGTCTGCATAGTTGGCCGCACAAACGCCTGTGCAGCTGCCGGCGGTGCAGCCCGCCGCGACGACGTTGGTGCCGGCGCACGCCGCGCCGCACCCGCCGCACGATTGCAGGGTCGTGTTGAGGTTGGTCTCGCAGCCGTCGACCTGCTTGTTGGCGTTGCAGTCGGCGTAGCCCGCGGTACAGCTGCCGTTGCAGACGCCGCCGGCGCAGCTGGTCGTGGCGATGTGGTAACTGGAGCAGGTTGTGCCGCAGGCGCCGCAGTTGGCTGGATCGCCAGCGACGTTGACCTCGCAGCCGTCCAACTGGCGGTTGCTGTTGCAGTCGGCGAAGCCGGTGTTGCAGCTGCCGGTACACGCGGCGTTCGTGCACGTCGGCGTGCTGATGTTGTTGGTGGAACACGCCACGCCGCAGCCGCCGCAGTTGCTCGCGCTGCTGGCGATGTTGACCTCGCAGCCGTTGGTGCCGCGGTTGCCGTCGCAGTCGGCGTAGCCGGTACTGCAGGCGCCGGTGCAAAAACCGCCGGTGCAGACGATCGCGGCAATCCCGTAGCCGGCGCAAACGGCGCCGCAGCTGCCGCAGTTGTTGGGGTCGATGCTGATGTGGCGCTCGCAGCCGTCCAGCGACTTGTTGTTGTTGCAGTCGGCAAAGCCCGTGGTACAGGTCAGCGTGCATACACTCGCGCTGCAGCCAGCCACAGCGCCGATGCCGCCGGGGCACGCCTTGCCGCAGGCGCCGCAGTTGTAAGGGTCGGTCGCGACGGCGGTTTCGCAGCCGTCGGCCAGCGTGCCGTTGCAGTCGGAGTGGCCGCTGCCGCAGTTGGTTGTGCACTGGCCGTTGACGCACGCCGCGACGCTGCCCGGGTAGTTCGGGCAGATCTTGCCGCATGCGCCGCAGTTGAACACGTCGCTGCTAACCGTGGTCTCGCAGCCGTCCGGCTGGGCGCCATTGCAGTCGGCGTGGCCGCTGTTGCAGCTGAAGGTGCACTGGCCATACGCGCAGACCGGGGTCGCGCCGGTCGCGTTCGCGCAGGTCAGGCCACAGGCGCCGCAGCTGTCCACGTTATGGACGAGGTCCGCCTCGCAGCCGTCCACGTCCATGTTCATGTTGCAGTCCGCGTAGCCGCTGTGGCACGCGCCGCCGCACACGCCGCCGGTGCAGGTGGAATCGCCGTTGGGCACGTACTTGCACGCGGTGCCGCAGGTTCCGCAGTTGACCGGGTCGCTGCCCAGCGCGACCTCGCAGCCGTCCCATGCCTTGGTGTGGTTGCAGTCGGTGTAGCCCGCGACGCAGTCGCCAACGCACTGGCCGCCCGCGCACGTCGGGCTGACGACGTTGTTGGTGGAGCACGCGACGCCGCATTGCCCGCAGTTGCCGCTGTCGGTGGCCAGTTGGATTTCACAGCCGTTCGTCAGCGCGTTGTCGCAATCGGCAAAACCGGCGCTGCAGACGCACTGGTAGGAGCCGATGCTGTTGATGCAGTCCATGTTGGCGCCGCAGTTGGCGACCTGCGCAGCGCACTCGTCCAAGTCCACGCAGCTGAAGCCGTCGCCGACGAAGCCCGTGGCGCACACGCACGCCACGCCGACGCCCATGGACGTGCACGCGGCGAGCTCGGCACAACCGGTCGTGCCGGGCGTGCAGGTGCCGGCAGCGCAGACGTCGCCGCTTGTGCAGCCGTTCTTGTCGTCGCACGGCGCGGTGTTGGCGGTGAACTGGCAGCCTTTGCCAGCGTCGCAGCTGTCGTCCGTGCACGGGTTGCCGTCGGCGCAGACCATCGCCTTGCCGGCGACGCAGCTGCCGGCCGCGCACACGTCGCCGCCGGTGCAGACGCTGCCATCGCTGCAGCCCAGGGTGTTGGCGACTGACGTGCAACCGCTCTTTGGGTCGCAGGATTCCGTTGTGCACACGTTGCCGTCATCGCATGCCTTGACGGCGCCGGGCGCGCAGGCACCGGCTTTGCAGGTGTCGCCAACGGTGCAGTAGTTCTCGTCGCTGCAGCTCGCGCTGTTGGCGGTGTGGCTGCAGCCCGTTGTCGCGGCGCAGGCGTCGTCCGTGCATGGGTTGCCGTCGTCGCAGCCGATGGCCTTGCCGCTTGTGCAGGCGCCGCCGCTGCAGACGTCGCCGAGCGTGCAGACGCTGCCGTCGGAGCAGTCCGCCGTGTTGTTGGCCGAGGTGCAGCCGCCCGTCGGGTCGCAGGTTTCGGTTGTGCATGGGTTTTTGTCGTCGCACAAGCTGGGACCGGCGGGCGTGCAGACGCCGGAAAGGCAGTGCTCGCCGGTGGTGCAGGAGTTGTTGTCGTCGCACGCGAGCGTGTTGGCGACGTGCGTGCAGCCGCTGGCGCTGGCGCAGCCGTCGTCGGTGCAAAAGTTGCCGTCGTCGCAGACCGGCGCCGCACCGCCAACGCAGGTGCCGCCGCTGCAAGCGTCGTTCTGCGTGCACAAGTCGTTGTCGGAGCACGGCAACGTGTTGGCGCTGTGGCTGCAGCCAGCCTGCGGGTCGCATGCGTCGGTCGTGCACGGATTGCCGTCGTCGCAAGGCAGCGCGCCACCGGGGACGCAGCTGCCGCCGGCACAGGCATCGCCGACGGTGCAGGTGTTGTTGTCCGAACAGCTGGCGGCGTTGGCGACAAAACCGCAGCCGGTCGCGGGGTTGCAGCTGTCATCGGTGCACGGGTTGCCGTCGCTGCAGGCGATGGCCGCGCCGGGCACGCACGCGCCCGCGGCGCAGGTGTCCGCCTGGGTGCAGACGCTGCCGTCCTCGCACGGCGCGGTGTTGGGGACGCTAGCGCAGCCGTCGACAACGTCGCAGTTCTCAGTCGTGCACGGGTTGCCGTCGTCGCACGCCGCCGGCGCGCTGGGCTTGCAGACGCCGCCGGAACAGACGTCGCCGACGGTGCAGGCGTTGTAGTCGGTGCAGGTGGCGGTGTTGGCCAAAAACACGCAGCCGGTCTTGGGGTTACAGCTGTCGTCCGTGCACGGGTTGCCGTCGGCGCACGCCGTCGCTTTTTGGCCAACGCAGGTGCCGCCCTGGCAGACCTCGCCCCAGGTGCAAGCGTTGCCGTCGTCGCACGCCGCGCTGTTGTTGGTGTGGCTGCAGCCGGTCTTGGCGTCGCAGCTGTCGGTTGTGCACGGGTTGGCGTCGTCGCAGCTGAGCGCGGTGCTGCCGACGCACTTGCCGCCCTGGCACGCATCGCCGAGGCTGCAGGCGTCGCCGTCGTCGCACGCTTCCCCAGCGTTGGCGTGCTGGCAGCCGAGCGCGGAGTCGCAGTAGTCCGCGGTGCACGGGTTGCTGTCATCGCAGTTCTTGGCAGCGCCGAGGCCGCAGCTGCCGTCCGGGTTGCAGATCGCCGCGCGGCACGCGTCTGACGGGCACGCGCTGACGACACAGCCGGCATCGGCTGGCGGCGCGTCCTTGACCGGCGCGTCGAGTCCGGCGACCTCCGCGACACCAGCGTCCCCGCCATCGCTGAGCTGGCCAGCGGTGTCGGACTGCAAGGCATCGACAAGGCCATCCGATCCAGCCACTTGCGCGTCATCTTGCGCATCCAGACCGCTCGCTGCGCCGTCCGCACCCGTGGCGCCCGAGTTGGCGCCGCACGCGGTCACCGCCGCCCACGCGCCGATCAGCGCAAACCGCGCCGCGCCTTGCCACCAACTTTTCGCCTGGGTCATTGTCGTCTCCTGAAGGCCGCTAGCCGCCGCTGCCCCAGAGGCTGCGTCCGCTGCTGACCAAGTTCCGCCGTCGTCGGCGCGGCCCAAAATGCCTGTCGCCACAGAAGAATCACACGAAACCCATCTTGCCACGTTGGCCCGCGCTGGCAATGCGCGGTCAAGCGAGAATTGTCGCGTTTGTGTCATGACAAACGCTTGAGGCCCGGCGCACGCCCGTCGGCGATCGCAGCCATCCCTGCACAACGCTTGCGCATTTGTGTCCGGGCAGCTAGCCTGCGTACGCGCATGTCAGCGACCGACGCCACCTTTACTTGCAACCTCTGCGAATCGGCATGTGGCTTGCGGGTCCGTTTGGACGCCGACGCAGCCGCCGCACCGCGCATCGCCGGCATCCGCGGCAATCCGGAGGACGTGATCTCGCGCGGCCACATCTGCGCCAAAGCCCACGCGCTGGGCGAACTGCTCGACGATCCGCACCGGATTCGCCAGCCGCTGCAGCGGGTTGGCACGCAGTGGCAGCCGCTGGACTGGGACGCGGCGCTGGACCAGGTCGCGACGCGGCTGCGGGCGATCCAACGCGCGCACGGCCGCGATGCGGTGGCGATTTATGTGGGCAATCCAGTGGTTCACGCGCACCGGGCGGCGCTGGGCGCGCAACTGCTGACCGCGGCACTGGGCAGCCACAACCGCTTCGACCCGAACGCCCAGGACTCCAACCCGCGGCTGTTTGCGGCGCTGCAGGTCTATGGCGACCCGCTGGCGATCCCCGTGCCGGACGTGGACCGCACGGATTTGCTGCTGATTCTCGGCGCCAACCCCTTCGCTTCCAACGGCAGCCAGATGGTGCTGGGCGACGCCAAAGCGCGGCTGCGGGCGATCCAGGCGCGCGGCGGGCGGATCATCGTCATCGACCCACGGCGGACGGAGACGGCGGCGGCGGCGGACCTGCACCTGCCGATTCGCCCCGGCGGTGACGCGGCGCTGCTGCTGGCGCTGCTGCACGTGATTTTTGCCGAGTCGCTGTGGCAGCCGGAGCGCGTCGCGGCGCAGGCGACCGGCGCGCTGGAGCTGGCGGCGCTGGCGCGGCGGTTTGCGCCAGAGCGCGTGGCGGCGGCGATCGGCATCCCGGCGGAGGCCATCCGCCAGCTGGCCCGCGAATTTGCCCAAGCGCCGAGCGCAGTTGCGTATGCGCGCGTCGGCGTCTGCCAGTCGCCATTTGGCCTCGCCGGCAACTGGCTGACCGATGCGCTGAACCTGGTGACGGGGCGCGTGGACGCAATCGGCGGCGCGCTGTTTCCGCAAGCTTCCGCGGACATTGGGCCGATCGCCCGGCTGCTGCTGCCGCAGCCGGTGGCGCGCTGGCGCTCGCGCGTGCGCGGGCTGCCGGAATTTCTCGGGTCGCTGCCGTCGGCGGTGCTGGCGGAAGAGATGACGACGCCGGGGGCGCGGCAGATCCGCGCGCTCGTGTGCCTGGCTGGCAATCCGGTGCTGTCGACGCCGAACGGTCCGCAGCTGGCCAAGGCCCTGACAAAGCTGGAGTTTATGGTCGGCATCGACTTCTACCGCAACGAGACGACGCAGCACGCGCACGTCCTGCTGCCGCCGCGCCACGTGTTCGAGACCGGGCATTTTCCGCTGCTGACGCACCGCTTTGGCGTGCGCCACGCGCTCAAGTACAGCCCGCCGATCCTGCAGACCGCGGACGACACCCGCGACGAGTGGCGCATCGCCACGGAGCTCGCGCTGCGGCTGCGGCTGCCGCGCTGGCTGCACGCGCCGCTGCGGCGACTGGCGCGCAACCTCCCGGAACAGCTGATTGATTTGCTGCTGCGCCTCGGTCCGCACCCGCTGCGGCTGGCGGCGCTGGCAGCGCAGCCGAACGGCGTCGATCTGGGCGCGCTGTTGCCGGGGCGGCTGCCGGCGGTGCTGCGGACGCCGGACCGCCGCGCGCGCTTGGTGCCCGAGGCGTACCTGCCGGAGCTGGCGCGGCTGGATGCCTGGCTGGACGCGCCGGCGCCGCCGCTGGAGCTCGTGGGTCGACGCAGCGTGCGCGACAACAACTCGTGGATGCACAACCTGAAATCGGTGGGCAAAGGTCCGGATCGCGCGCGCCTGCAGATGCACCCGGACGACGCGCAGGCGCGCGGGCTGGCGGACGGGCAGCGCGTGCGGGTGCGCAGCCGCGTGGGCGAGGTGGACGCGCTGCTGGAAGTGACGGACGCTATGCGCCGCGGCGTGCTGTCCCTGCCGCACGGTTTTGGCCACGCGGACACGCCGGGGCTGCCGCTGGCCCAGGCGCTGCCGGGTCCGAGCGCGAACGCGCTGACGGACGAGCTGCGGGTGGAGCCGATTTTGGGCTCGTCGATCCTGAACGGCGTGCCGGTGACGGTGGAGGCTGCGGATGTTGCGTAGGATTTTGCCGCTGGTTCTGCTTGTGGCGTGCAAGCCGGCGCCGGTTGTCGCGCCGGTGGACGACGCCGCGGTGGTGAGCGACGCCGATGGCGATGCCAGCGTGGCGCAAGCGGAGGCGGCGATCCTGGCGCGGCTCGGCGTGCCCAAGGACGCGAAACGCGTGCTGATTTTGTCGCAGAGCAGCCACCTCGACATCGACTGGCAAAAGAGCTTTGAGGACTACTACACGAGCTTTGTCGAGACGGCGTTCACCCAGGCGCACGACCTGCTGGCGGCGAACCCGCGGGCGCGCTACAGCATCGCGGAAATGGCCTTTCTGCATAGGCACTTGCAGCAGCATCCGGAGCAGCTGGCGGGCTTCAAGGACGCGGCCAAGCGCGGCGCGCTGCACGTCGTTGGCGGCGGGATGACGAGCCCGGACACGCTGCTGCCGGAGACCGAGCTGCTGTTGCGCGATTACCTGTACGGCATCCAGTTCGCCGAGGAAACGCTGGAGATTACACCGACTTCCGCGTGGCTGCCGGATTCTTTTGGCCACTCCGGCACCGCGCCGGACGTGCTGGCGGCGCTGGGCCTGCGCAGCGTGGCGTTTTCGCGCATCGACGGCGGACCGACGCTGGGGCAGATGATCACCGGCCAAGCCGCAAACTATCCGTGGGCGAACTCGCTGGCGGCGACGCTCAAGGACAAAAAGACCAACGATTTTATGTGGCAAGGCCCCAACGGCGGCACGGTGCTCGGCCATTACCTCGTCGGTTTTGGCATGTACTGCGAGGGCGACAACATCGACTACGACGAGCCGATCCAGATCCCCGGCGGCCACCTCGGCGACTTCAAGGGCGACGACCACGCGTACACCGACGGCCAGATCGACAGCTACATCGCCGACCTGACGCCGTACGCCGCGACAAATTACCTTTTCGTGCCAGTGGGTTGTGACTTCCAGGCGCCGAAAGCCCGGCTCGTCGAATACGCCGACGGCTACAACCAGCGGCGCTACCCGCAGACCGGCGTGTGGGTCGTCGCGGCGACTTTTGACGACTACGCCGACCTGCTGTGGCTGCACGCGTCGGAACTGCCGACGATACAAGCGGAAATGTCGCCGGTGTACATGGGCTATTTTGGCAGCCGCGCCGACGTCAAGCGCGGCATTCGCGACGCCGCGCGGCCGTTCCTGACCGCCGAGCCGTTCGCCGCGCTGCTGGGCGCGGAAGCGCTGCCGGCGTGGCACGAAGCCGAAGACGCGTGGCGGCTGCTGACGCGCACCAACCACCACGATTTTGTGCCGGGGACCTGCGCCGACACTGTCGTGGCCAACGAGCAGCTGCCGATGTTGGCGGATTTGCAGGCGAAAGGTCAGAAGTTTTTGCAGACGGTGGCGGATCTGCTGGCCGACCACTTGCCGGCGACGCCGGGCGCTGTGGCGCGGGTGCTTGTGTTCAACGCGACGGGCGTCGGCCAGCAAGGACCCGTTGAATTTTCTTTGTCCAAGCAGACTTACACGGGGCCTATCGTCGCCCAGATCGCTGGCAAGGCGTGCGCGGTGGAGCTGGCGGGCGAGGCGACGGACACGACGCTGTACCGCGCCTGGGTGCCGACGACGGACGCCTGGAGCTGGACGACGCTCGACCTGCTGCCGGCACCGGCGGGAACGCCCGCGATTTCAGGCAGCATGAAGCTGACGCTGCGCGACGACGCCGGGCTGCCGACCGACCCGACGGGCGCGGTGACTGTTGTCCTCGATACGCAGCTTGGCGAGACGGCGAAGTGGCAGCGGCAAAATGGCGCGTGGTCGCTGGTTTCCTACCAGGTGCTCGGCGCTGAGGCGATCGCCAGCCCGTCGCTGCGCTTGCTGGACCGCGCCGACGACGGTGGCCTGTGGCGGATGGGCCACGAGATGCCCGGCTGCGCGGTGACGGCGCTGCCAGTGCCGGCGACTGCGAACGAACAGCTTGAAATCGTGACGCAAACGCCGCAGCTGGTGCGGCTGCGGTTCGTCGGCGCGACGGCGACGTGGGAGGCGTGGATGACAACCGGCGGCGGCGGGCTGAACGTTGCGTTGCTGACCGGCGCGGCGGAGGGCACGACGCGGACGGCGACGCTACAGCTCGTCGCCAAGGCCACGGACACGCTCGTGACGGCGAGCCCGGCGGGCTGGCAGGAGCGGACGGCGCAGAAGCTCTTCGCGCCAACGTTTTGGCCGGCCGTCGACTGGCTGCACGTCGGCAACTGGGCGGTGCTGCTGCGGCAGTCGACCGGCGTCGGGATGGCGCAGCCCGGCGTGCTGGAGCTGATGGCGGCGCGCGACGCCCGCAAGGAAAAGTGCGACGTGATGGGCGGCGATGGCTCGGACACGGGGGTGCACCGGCTGGAGTGGCGGATCGTCGGCGTGGGCAAGGCGACGGACACCCCGGCGCTGGCGCAAGCGTTCGCCCGGCCGCTGGTGGCGCTGCCGGTCAAGCTGCACGGCCAGACGGCGGATCGGCCGCTGTTGAGTGGTGTGGCGATCGCCGCGCCGTACCCCAGCCACGTCTCGGCAATCAAGCCGGCGTCGCGCGGCGGCGGCATCATCCTGCGGGCGGACGTGGACGTGGCGGCGGCGTTGCAGGGACCGTTCGGCACGCGCACGAGCACGGTCGTGGATCCGGCGGAGCGTGCAGCGCCGGCGACGACTACCGGTCCGCTGGCAACCTGGCGCGTGCAGTAACCAGCGATTCCCGCAGCTTTTCAAGGCCCTGCGCCACCGTCACCGCCGGCGCGTAGCCCAGATCCCGCCGTGCCGCGGAGATGTCGTACCAGTGCGCCGTCGCCAACTGGCGGGCCAGAAACCGCGTCATCATCGGCTCGTCGGCGCGGCGCAGAACTGTCCAGATTCCTTCCAGAATCGCGCCGGCCAGCCACGCCACGCCCGGGGCGATCGACTTCTCGCACGGCGGCAGCCCCGCCGCCGCCAACATGCCGTTGATCAGCTGCTTTTGCGGCATCGGCTCACCCTGGGTGATGAAATAGGCGCGACCGGCGCACGCCGCACCGGGCGCCAGGCGATCCAGCGCGTTCAGATGCGCCGCCGCGGCGTTGTCGATATACACGGAATCAATCCACTTTTCGCCGCCACCGACGAGCCGCAGCCGTCCGCTCGCGGCGCGCTCCAGCACGCGCGCGGTCAGCTGCGTGTCGCCCGGCCCCCAGATCAGGTGCGGCCGCAGCGCCACGGTGGCCAGCGCCGCGTCATTGGCCGCCAGCACGCGCGCCTCGGCGATCGCCTTGGTGCGCGGGTACGGCGCTGAAAAATGCGTGGCGACGGGCGCTGTTTCGTCGATATTTTCAACGTCGCCGCCGGCGTGCACGACCGACGGCGTCGAGGTATAGACAAGTTTTTGGATGCCCAGCTGCCGGCACGCGGCGATAACGTTGTCCGTCGCCGTCACGTTCGCACTGTAAAAGCTCGCGTCACTGCCCCAGACACCGGCTTTCGCCGCCACGTGCACGACCGCGTCCGCACCCGCCAGCGCCCGCGCGCATGCGGCCGCGTCGCTCAGGTCCGCGCGCACGACTTCCACACCGATTGCGCGCAGTTCCGGCGCGTCGCTGCGCTGCACCGACCGCACGACCTCGCCGCGCGCCCGCAGCTGCCGCACGATCGCCCCGCCCAGAAAACCGCCGCCGCCGGTCACCACAATCATCTTCGCGTCCTAGTCCAGCCTGTCCTGCGCCCAGGTCGCGAGAATTTCGCGGCCAATCTTGGCATTGTGGCGAATATCCACGGGAAACGCCGGATGTACGTGAAACCGCGTGATGCCGTGGCTCGCCTTGAAGTCCGCCGCCAGCGCCGTCAGCTCGGCGAACAGCTGCGCGTCCGGCAACGCGTGGCCGGGCTCGCGCTCGACACACACAAACGGCTCCGTCTGACCGGCGACCTTCACCGCCACGAGCGCCGTGCGCCGCACCGCCGGATGCGTGTTCAGCACCTCTTCCACCGGCGCCGTGTGCAGCACGCGGTCCGCCAGCACCACGCGGTGCGACTTGCGGCCGCAGTACCACAGCCGCCCGGTCGCATCCAGGTAGCCGGTATCGCCCATCCGGTGCCACAGCCGTCCGCCGGCGTGGATCTTCGCCAGCGTATCGGCTTCTGGCCGGCCAAAATAGCCCAGCGTCGTCGTCGGCCCCAGCACGCAGATCTCGCCGATCTCACCGTGCGGCAGCTCGGTCACGTCGCGCCAGTCGGCGATGGCGGCGTCGGTCAGCGCGATGATCCGCACGTCATTGGGCGCCACGATGTGGCCCACGCACACGCCCGCGCCGCGATCCGTCGCCCAGCGCGTGTCAGCCAGCACTTCCCGGCTGCCGATGTTGCTCACCGGCATGCACTCGGTCGCGCCGTACGGCGTGAACACCTGCGCGCCGTTGGGCAGCAGCAGCGCCATCCGCTCCAGCGTCGCCACCGAGGCCGGCGCGCCCGCGCTGATGACCCGCCGCACCGTTGGCCACTTCGCGCCCGTCTGCGCC
Organism: uncultured Myxococcales bacterium; assembly: GCA_903869075.1. Taxonomy (GTDB): domain Bacteria; phylum Myxococcota_A; class UBA9042; order UBA9042; family UBA9042; genus CAIYBN01. The sequence goes on from CAIPXZ010000554.1 coordinate 25,364, forward strand.
GCGTGGCGGCTGACCGTCGCCAGCAGCGCCGGCGAGCCAAACACGTTCGTCACCTCAAAATGCGTCACAAGCTCAAGCAGTTCCAACGGGTTGACGTTCGCCGGCCGGGTAAAGTCCATCTGCGGCAGGATTGTCGTCATGCCCAGCGCCGGGTCGAACAGCGCGAACGGCGGGAAGGTCGGCAGGTCGATCTCGCCCGGCGCGATGCCATACGTCTCGCGGATCAGCGCGACCTGGGCGAGGAAATGGCGGTGCTGGTACTCCACGCCCTTGGCCACGCCCGTGCTACCGCTTGTGAACAGCACCGCCGCCAGGTCCTCCGGACGCGTCGCCGCCAGCTGCGGCGCACCGGTCGCGCCCAGCCGCAGCACTTCGTCCAGCGTCACGCCGCCACCCAGCCAGCGCCGGCCAACCGTCACCACATGCCGCACCGTCGGCTTGCCCCAGCCCAGCAGCACGCGCGCCAGCTGCGCCAGCGGGATGCCGATGAAGCCGACCGGCGCCACCTCCGCCAGGCACTGCTTCAGCTGCCGCCGCCCAAGTCCCGGGTCGATCAAAACCGGCACCAGCCCGGCCTTCCAGAGCGCGAACATCACGGCGAAAAAATCGCGGCTGGGCTTGACCATCACCACGACGCGGTCGCCCGGCTTCAAGCCCAAGTGCAGAAATCCGCGGGCGATTTTGTCCGTGCGCGCGTCCAGCTCGGCGAACGTCAGCGTCGCAAACTGCCGCTGGCCAGCGCGGTCACGGCCGACCGTCTCGACGATCGCCGCCTGCCCCGGTCGCTCCAGCGCCATCTGCGGCAAGCACGCGGCGATGTTGGCCAGCTGCGCCATCCAAGCTCACCCGTTGCGGATAAATTCGGCGATGCGCGGCAGCAGCTCCACCGCGGCGTCTTCCAGCACATAGTGCCCAGCGTCGGCAAAATACAGCACTTCGGCGCGCGGAAAATGCCGCTGCCAGACGCGCAGGAACGCGTCGTCGAAGACGAAATCGCGGCCGCCCCAGCCGATCAGCATCGGCACCTGGCTCAGCCTGCCGAGGTCGCGCTCCGTCGCCTGGACGATGTCAAAGCCCGGCGCGCCCGGCTGCAGCGGAATATCCTGCACAAACCGCAACGTAGCGATGCGGTTGGCCCACGAATCGTACGGCGCGACGTACGCCCGCCGCACGTCCGCCGGCATCGTGTTGTGGGTCATCGCCGCGCGCGTCGCCGTCCACGAGAACGCGTTCATGCCGCGCACGAGCAGCGCGCCCAGCGGCGTGCGCGTCAGCGCCAGCGGCCACGGGAACTTCTTGTCGTCCGGCAACGGGAACGCGCCGGTGTTCAGCACGACCAATTTCGCAATCTTTTCAGGATGCTGCACCGCCCAGGCGAAGCCGATCATCCCGCCCCAGTCGTGCACGACCAACGTCAGCGGCTGGGTCAGGCGCAGCGAATCGACAAAGCGCGTAAAATCGTCCACCCGCGCCGCCAGCGTGTACGGGTAGTGCGCGTCATCGGGCTTGTCGGAAAGGCCCATGCCGACGTGATCCGGGGCGATGACGCGGTGGTCGCTCGCCATCGTCTGGATCAGGTTGCGGTAGTAGAAGCTCCACGTCGGGTTGCCATGGACGCAGACGATCGGTGCGCCTTGGCCCTCGTCGACGTAATGCATGCGCACGCCGTCGCCGCGGTCAAAGTAGTGCCGCTCAAACGGGAACAGCCGCTGGTCAAAAGATGCTACCACACGACCTCGGCCATGCTGCAGTTGAGGCCGCTGCCGATGCCCAACATGGCCACGCGCGCGCCTTTTTGGATGCGGCCGGCTTCCGCGGCCTTGGACAGCACGATCGGCGTGGCCGCCGGGCCGATGTTGCCAAATTCCGGATAAATCGCCAGCACTTTCGTGGTCGGCAGGCCCAGCAGCTGGGTCAGGCTCGCCGTGTGCGTACCGCTGACCTGGTGCAGCACGAACTCGTCGATGGCGTCGGCGGTCCAGCCCAGCTCCGCCTGCGCCAGCGCCCACGTCTGCGCCGCAAGCTCCAGGCCGGCGAACAGCAGCGTCTTGGCGTCGGTTTCCATCTTGTCGACCTGGCCGCGGCACAGCTGGTTGTGCTGCGTCGCCGCGACGCTCACGGCGCCGACGAATTTGTGGCCATCGGGCGCGAGATCGCTGCGCGCCAGCACCATCGCCGCCGAGCCGGAGCCGAGCGTCAAGGTCGCGAATTGCGCGCGGAATTCCGCGTCCGTCGTCTCCGGCTGGTTCAGCCGGGCGATCGTCGCTTCCTGCACAAACCGCGCGCTCTCGCCGTCGACGACCAAGCCGTAGTCGATCTGCCCGCGCTCGATCATGTTGGCGACGATTTGCATGCCGTTGAGAAACGCCAAACAGGCGTTGCCGACGTCGAAATTCATGCAGCCCGGCGCCAGGCCGAGGTTGCCGTGGACAAGGCACGCGACCGACGGCTCGATGTAGTCGCGGCAGACTGACGTGGAGATCAGGATGCCAATTTTGCCTTTGTCGATGCCAGCTTGGGCGATGGCCTTCTCGGCCGCCCAGGTCGCCGCTTGGCTCGGCTGCACGCCCGGATCCCAGTAACGCCGCGCGATAATGCCCGAGGCGCCGGCGAGCAAGTCCGGCCGCAGTCCGAGGCGGTTCATCACCGGCGCGAGCTGTTCGCACAGCGCGGCCGAAGTGACGCGGTGCGGCGCGTCGACGTGCGCCAGGGACAGGATGGAGACGTTTTGGAACTGCATGGAACTCCGAAAAAAAGTGCGTCGCGTCCGGCGCCGCATCCGCTGGCCGGGAATGAGGCGCGGAGTGGGCCACAACTGCTGCGGGCTGGCAATGGCCAGACCGAACTGTGACGCACGCTGCTGGAGCTACAGCGCGTCTTCGGTCGGATCGTCGGCCAGCGGCGCGTGCGGCACAACATCCGCCGCCGGCTTGCCAAAGCGGTACCGCAGGCCCGTGGTCGCCGACAGCGCCCCCACGCCATCCGACTGCAGCGACTGGCCGAACAGCGCGTGCAGTTCGAGGGCGAACTCGAGGTTGGCGCTTGCCGCGACCGCCAAACCAGCCGTGGCGTCGGCGTAGAACGTCGTGCGGGCATACCGGCCAGACGGAACCGCTGGCGCAGACGCTGCATCGGCGCCGGTCTTGACGCCCTGGCTGTCCAACGGCTGGCCGGCGACGAACGGCACGGCGACGGCGATCGCCCACGCGCCGTACGGGCGCACGTGCCGCGCGAAGGTCCAGCCGCCGCTGACGCCGACGTCCGCGGTGCCGTAGCGCATGCCGGAGTCCAAGCCGCCGCCGCCGACGCCGGCATTCAACGCAAGCCAGTCGACGCCCGCGGGGCGGACCTGCGCGTAGACGCGACCGGCGCCAAGCGTCGTCGCAGCGCTGATGGTCTGGCCACCGGGCGTGCCGCCGACGGCGCCGGAGACGCCGAGCTTGACGCCGTCGGCGGCCTGGTAATCGAGCGCGCCGATGCCGCCGACCGCGCCGTTGAGGAAGACGCCGCCGCCGACGCCCGCGAAAGCGCCGGCAGTGACGGTGCCGGGCTGGCTGCGAAAGGTAGAGTCGGTCTGGTGCATCATCAGCGGCGGCGGCGTGACGACCGAACAGGCGGCGCACAGGCTGAACATCAGGGCAAAAAGCAGGTGGCGCATGGCGTGATCTCCAGCCGGCAAGCGCGCCGACAACCAGGAGCGGAGCAAAGGCCGTGCCAAGTGCCACAGATTCGCAAATTTTTGAAATTACTGCGCATCGCCGCTCAGCCGCGGCGACGGTTGGTGCAGGCGTACACCACTTTTGCGGCGAGCGGATGACGGCTACCCAGCGCGCGCGTTCCGATCCACACTCGCGCCGCGCCGCCGTGGCGCCCGGAACCGACTGCGCATGGGCGATTTGGCGCGATTTGACCGCTTTGCCGACTTCCTCGTCAGCGAATTTCCCGACGCGACGCGGGTCTGGGACATCGCCGGCGGCATGGGCAAGCTGAACGCGGCGCTCACGGCGCGGGGGCGGCACGCGCTGACGTTTGACGCGCGCGCCAAGCACCTGCCGGTGCCGTTTGCCGAGCGGCTGCTGACGCTGGACGAGCCGTGCACCGCCGACCTTGTCGTCGGGCTGCACCCGGATGGCGCGACGCGGATCATCGTGGAGTACGCCGCGCGCCACCGCCTGCCGTTCGCGGTTGTGCCGTGCTGCAGCGACAACTCGATGCCGTACAAGCCGTGGCTGCGGCACATCGGCGCGATCGCGGTGCAAGCCGGGTTTGTGGTGCGCGAGGCGGAGCTGAAGATGAGCGGGCGGAGTCGGGTCGTTGTCGGAAAGTGGGTTTGAAGGCTGCGAATTTCCGCAAGCGCACCGGCCGGTTGTGAAACTGACGCGCTGCAGCGGTTCCGGCTCGATGTCTTCGCCGGGCCGCAGTTTGTTTGGCGCTGCGGCGCGGCGTGGCCAGGGAGACGGCAGCGCGCGGCGGGTTTGTGTGACATTTTTCAGGGATGCGCGGCGAAATCCGCCGGGGCGCGAACAAGAGGGTGCCCACCCGGTGCGAGGGTGGGCTTCGCCCTCCCGTAAGCCGACTTGACGCCCCGCGGCAGGAACCGCACGCTGCGAGCCGAAGGCGGAGGTTGGCGATGGCGATGCGGACGGGCGTGTGGGCGATAGCGCTGGCGGTGGCGCTGGCGGCGTGCGGAAATTCCACGGCGGCAGCGGGCGGCGGGAGCGACGACGCGACTGGCGACGTGAAGTGCGAAGTCGATCCGAGCTACGACAACTGCTATTGCCCGGGCCAAGGCTATCAGTTCTACGAATGCGTCAACAATCAGCTCGTTTGCCCGCCGTGTGACGGACAAGGCAGCGGCGATGCCGACGCCCAGCCGGACATTTCCGACACCGTCGACTCTGACGGCTGCAGCCAGGACGACTGGAACGACGCGAACGGCTCAGACGGCTGCATGTGCGGGTTCGGCAACTCGCAGCTCATCTGCGTCAACGGCGTGATTACCTGTGACTGCGACGCGCCCAGTTCGGACGACTCCGACACCATCGACGCTGCCGGCTGCAAGGAAGGCTCGACCGACCTCAGCTTTGACAACTGCTATTGCCCCGGCAACCCGGTCCCCGGCTTCCCCGTCTGCACAAAAGGCAAGTACGTCTGCCCGCCGTGCCCGGGCCCAGACGCCACCGGCAGCGATACCGCCGACGCCACCACCATCGACGCCAGCCCGGATGTCGCGGACATCGCCACCGCCGACGTCCCCGCCGCGCCCTACTCCGCCGTCCAGGCGGTCTTTGACGCGCGCTGCACAAACTGCCACAGCGCCACGGCGCTCGGCTTGCCCGGCTACGCCAAGCTGCCGCTGACGAGCGACGTGTCGTACAAAACGCTTGTGAACAGCCCGGCTTCCGAGCCCTGCGGCGGTACGCTCGTGGTGCCCGGCCAGCCGGACCAGAGCTACCTGTGGCTCAAGCTGACGGCCACGACGCCGTGCTACGGCAGCCACATGCCCGCCAAGTTCGAGGTCATGCCGGCGCCGCCGCTGACCGCCGATCAGCTCGCGGCGATCCACGACTGGATCGCCGGCGGCGCGCTGCCGTAGCCCCAACCGCTTGTCATCGCCGTGCTTCCGCCTATCCTGTGGGGCGGGTATCTCCGCACGGAGGTTCAGACGGCCCACGCCACTTCGACCCAGCCCCAGCTGACCCTGACCGATTCGCCGCAGTCCACCGCGCGGGCCCGCACGCTGGTGTTGGTGGGCGTGCTCGATGCGCGGGCGGCGGGGACGTTGGCGCGGCAGGTGCGCAAAAAGCTGCCGGCGAAAAAATCCAAGCTGATTCTGGACTTGACGGGCGTCACGGCGATTGACAACGCCGGCACCGCGACGCTCGTCGACCTGTGGCGTCTGGGCCACGCCCGCCACTTTGCGGTGGAGTTGACCGGTGTTCAGCCCGCGGTGCTGACGGCGCTGAAGCAGTTTCACGTGACCGTCGCCCTGCCCAAGCCCGTTGTCGTGCCTGGCTTTTTCGAGGATTTTGGCACCGGCGTCTGGGGCGCGATCGAGGCGCTCGGCCGCTTCACCGTGCTGGCGTCGGACACGACAGTGGGCGCGGTGCAGTCGCTTTTCACGCCCGGGCGCATGCGCTGGGCCGCCTACTTCCGCGAGTCGAGCCTGATGGGCAGCCAGGCGCTCGGCATCGTCGGCCTCATCACGTTTCTCATCGGCCTCACCTTGGCGTTCCAGTCGGCGTACCAGCTGCGGCAGTTCGGCGCCGCCATCTACGTCGCCGCGCTCACCGCCATCTCGATGGTCCGCGAGATGGGCCCGCTCATCACCGCCATCCTCGTCGCCGGTCGCTCGGGCTCGTCGATCACCTCGGAAGTCGCGACGATGAAGGTCGGCGAAGAGATCGACGCGATGCAGGTCATGGGCATCCCGTTCGTCGACTTCATCGCCGTGCCCAAGGTCCTGGCCATGGTCACGATGGTGCCGCTGCTGACGATCCTCGCGGATTTTCTGGGGATTTTGGGCGGTTGGATCGTCGGCATGGTCTATTTGGACATCGCGCCCAAGCCATACCTGCAAAAAACCATCGACGCGCTTGTGACAAAGGACCTGGTGACCGGGCTGTTCAAGTCCGTGGTTTTCGCTTGGGGCATCGCGCTCATCGGCCTCTACCACGGCGCGGGCGTGCGCGGCGGCGCCCAGGAAGTCGGCAAAGCGACGACGGCGTCGGTCGTCAGCGCGATCTTCTTCATCATCGTCGCCGACAGCATCTTCAGCATTATTTTCTACGTGGTGATGGCATGACGCACGAAAAAGCCAAGCCGGAATCCGAAGTTGTGCTGGACGTGCGCGGCCTGACGGTGCGCTATGGCACCAACACGGTGCTCGATCGCGTGGACATGACGGTGCGGCAGGGCGAGATCCGCGTGATCCTCGGCGGCAGCGGCTCCGGCAAGTCCACGCTTTTGAAGGGTATTCTCGGCCTGACGGAGATCGCCCACGGCAAGATCGCGATCCTCGGCCAGCCGATGCACGTCGATGACGAGAAGAAACGCGGCCAGCTGATGCAGCGCATCGGCGTGCTGTTCCAGAACGGCGCGCTGTTTGGCTCGCTGACCGTCGGCGAAAATGTGGCGCTGCCGCTGCGCGAGCACCGCCGGCTGCCGGACGGCGCGAGCGCCGAGCTGGTGCGGATGAAGCTGGCGCAGGTGGACCTGGCGCATGCCGAGAACCTGTACCCGGCGGAGCTTTCCGGCGGCATGAAAAAGCGCGCGGGGCTGGCGCGGGCGCTGGCGCTGGACCCGGAGATGCTGTTTTGCGACGAGCCGTCGGCGGGCCTGGACCCGCTGACGTCTGCGGAGCTGGACAACCTGATCCTGACGCTGCGCGACCAGCTGAAGATGACGGTCGTGGTTGTGACGCACGAGCTGGCGAGCATCAAGGCGATCGCCGACTCGCTAATCATGGTCGGCGGCGGCAAAGTGATTGCCGAGGGGCCGATGGCCGAAGTGCGCGGGCGCGGCATTGCCGCCGTGGACGAATTTTTCGCCCGCAAAGCCAAGAAGGCGCGGCAGCAGGAAACCAGCGTGGCGGAGCTGTTTGGCTTGGCGCCGGCCAAAGGAGGTGCCTAGTGGCCAACTTGACCAAGGGCCAAAAAGTCCGGCTCGGCGTGTTCGTCAGCGTCGGCGTAACGCTGGTTGTCGGCGCGTCGTTGCTGCTTGCCGGCCGCGCGTTGACCGAAAAGCGCGACACGTACTACATCCGCTTTTCCAGCAAAGCTGCGTCTTTTTCCGGGCTTTCCATCGGCTCGGACGTCACCTACAGCGGCATCAAGATCGGCCGGGTCGAGGAGCTCGGCGTCGCGCCGCACGACGTCTCGACAATCGCCGTGACAATCAGCGTCACGCACGACACGCCGATCGCCACCGACTCCAAGGCCAGCTTGGGCTCGCAGGGCATCACCGGCATGAAATTCGTCGACATCTCGCGCGGTTCCGCCAAGACAAAGCTCCGCAAACCGGGCGAGTTCATCCCGCCGGGCGAGTCGCTGCTGGACTCGCTGTCGGCGCGCGCGGAGTCGATTGGCGAAAAGCTCGACGACCTGCTCGTGCACATGCAGGCGATGACGGGCGCCAAGGCGCAGGCGAGCGTCCAGCAAATCCTCGACCAGAGCGCCGGGCTGCTGACAGACAACCGCGCGAACGTCACGGCGATCATCGCCAACGCCCGCAAGACCACGGAAGAACTGGCTTTGCTGTCGCACAACTCCGCGCTCGTCGTCGCCCATGCCGATGAGCTCGTGCTGAGCCTGAAGGCGACGGCGGACGACTTGCACAAGTCGGTCGGGCCGCACAGCGAGGTCTTCGCGGCGGTGACCAAGGTCGAGCGCCTGGCCGACACCCTGAACCTGCTGGTGACGCGCAGCCAGGCGGACGTGGACGTGACGCTGCGGCACCTGCGCGATGCGTCGGCGGACCTGAGCGACTTCAGCCAGGCCGTCAAGGAAAACCCGACGTTGCTGATGTTCAGCGGCGACAAGCAAAGCGATCGGCGGATCGGCAAATGAGGAGGACCGCCACGATGACGCACGTGCGACGCTTTGGCCTGCTGGCAACGCTGCTGCTTGCAGGCTGTTTTGGCGCGACTACCGCAGAACAGCGCTATTTCACAATGAACCTGCCGAACCCGCCGCCACCGCCGCCGACCCGCAAGGGCCCGGAGCTGTTGCTGCACGAGGTGGACGTGTCGCCGGTCTACAACCGGCCGCAAATCGTCTACCGCTTTTCGCCACAGGAGCTGCAATTTTTCCGCCAGAACAACTGGGCAGACCGGCCGTCGCGGATGATCGGCCAGCTGATCGGCCAGGCGTTCGCGGCGTCGGGGACGTTTCGCAGCGTGGTCGAGCGGATGGGCGAAAAGCCACCCAACTTCGTGCTGGACAGCAGCGTCCAGGCGATCGAGGAGCTGGAAGGCGGCACGCAGTGGTTCGCGCATCTGGCGATGAGCTTTCGCCTGACGCGGCTGGAGGACAACCGCACGGTCTGGCAGTACAACTTTGACGAGCGGCGACCGCTGACCGAGCAGAACGTGGCGCTGGTGGTCCGGGCGATGTCCGAGATCCTGCAGGAGCAGCTGAAGATCGCGCTGGCGCAGGTGGACGCCGTCGTGGCCGGCAAGCCGATACCGCAGCAGCCCACGCAGCTGGAGGACGTGACGCCGACGGTGGGTGCGACCGGACCGCCGCAACCGGCGGAATTTGACGGCACCAACGGGCTGGGCGTGAACTGGCGGCACACGGCGCAGTACCAGTCGGACACGACGCCGGTGCTGGCTGGTCAGGGCGCGATCTTCCTGCCGGCGCTGAGTCTAAAGCCGGATCGCGAACCGCCGGTGTCGGTGCTGGCCGACGGCAAGGAGGTCGCGAGCGGCACGATGGGACGGCGGATCGCGCTGGCGCCGGGCAATTATCAGGTGGAGTTCGGCTCCGGCCCGGCGTCGCAGCACATCGTGCGGGAAGTGACCGTGGTGGAAGGGGAAACGACGGTGCTGACGCCGGATTGGTCGACGCTGGACGTCTCGGTGGTCAACATCAACTTCATCCCGTTCCTCGGCACGTACGAGGTCATCCGCATGGACAGCCGCGAATACATGGGCGTCGGCTACGGCGTCAACGAGGAGCTGGGGCAGGAAACGCAGGTCTGGGTGCTACCGCCGAGCCTGTACAAGGTGATTCAGTCGGGGTCTACGTACCGGGCCCGGACGAATTTCTCAACGGTACGCCTGGTCGCCGGCATGGCGGTCCCGTTCACGCTCGTGCAAGATGAAGTCACCCGCGACTTCCTCGGCGCTGGCGTCGCGGAGCCCGACACCGGCAAAAACATCGCCAGCCACTGGAGCGTTTTGTCGTCCCTCGGCGGCAGCGTCCAACTCACAAGCCGCACGGAGGGCTTCTCCAGCGCCCCGTCCGGCAGCAGCCTCAGCATCGACTTGTTCACCGATAACCGCGTGCAATTCAAGTCCGATCCGCACCTGTGGATCACCCGTCTGGAAGTTGAAGAAGGCCAGACACTGACGCCGATCATCGGCGCCGACAACAAACCCGGCTCGCTGTTTGATGGCCGCTTGCAGTCCAGCAAGGACCGGGTCTACCTGAATTCCGTGTACATTTACCAATACTTGCCATGGATCGGCCCCTACGTGCGGGTCGGCGGCGAGACGAGCTTGTTCAACCACTACAACTACTTCACCAAGCCCACGACCGTCGTTGTCCAGGACCCGGACGGCAACACGCTGGCGACGCGCACCGGCAGCGACGGCCTGGGCGAGACGCAGGTCATGCTCGCCGGCTCGCTCGCGCCGATCCAGCTGAAGCAAGGCGCCGGCGCCAATCTCCGTGTGCTGCATAGCATTTTCGCCGATCTCGATCTCCGCAGCGGCCTCGGCTCGCGCCAGTACATCGCCAATGGTCAGCTTGTGCCGGTGGACGACCCGAACACGACGTCTTTTGAGCTGCGCCAAGTCCGCAGCACCGTGCTGACCGGCGTGGAGGTCTCGGCGCTGGGCCAGGTGCGCGTGTCGCGCTACCTGCAGGCGTCCACCGAATTCGACATGCTCCTGCCGTTTGAGGGCCTGACGGCAACGCAGCTGACGTGGCGCAACACGATCGCCCTGCGGCTGAGCAGCTTCGCCTCGGTGACGTACACGCTGAACATCGTGCGCCAGCCCAACGTCAACCCGGTCGACCCGTACGCGTGGGAACAAGGCGTGCAGCTGCGGTTTTTCTACTCGCCGCTGTGACGGCACCGCGCGCGGCTACGGCGGCGCGCCGTTCAGGATCCACGTCCGCACCAGCTGCACAAGCGTCGCCGTCATCGCCGCCGGGTTGTCCAGCGGCATCCGCCCGCCCCACGCCAGCGGCAGCGTCACGTCGATGGCCATGAGCACCGCGCTGTTGTTCGGCGTCCCCGGATCGATGAACTTCGTGTACGTCGCGTCGCCGCTCGGCTGGTTGTAGATCGCCGCGTAGGCCAGCTGATTGCCATGGCATTTCACACACATCGGCGCGATGATCTGGCCGCTGATGTCTGCATACCGCGGGTTGCTGCACGGCACAGTCGCTGTGTGCGTGCACGCGCCGGTCGCGGGCGCGCAGGTGTCGGCGGTGCAGTTCAGGCCGTCGTCGCAGCTCACTTGGCCGCCCGCGATGCACGCGCCGGCTTGGCACGTCTCGCCACTTGTGCAGGCGTTGCCGTCGTTGCAGGCGGTGCCGGTGCTGACCGGCGGGTGGCTGCACAAGCTGGCGCTGCAGATGTCCGCGGTGCAGCTGTTGCCGTCGTCGGCGCAGGCGATGCCGTCGGCTGGCGGGTGGCTGCACATGCCGCCGTCGCACAGGTCGAGCGTGCACGGGTTGCCGTCGTCGGCGCAGGTGCCGGTCGTGGCGAGGAAGCTGCAGCCAGCCGTCGGGTCGCAGCTGTCGCTCGTGCATGCGTTGCCGTCGTCGCAGACCGTCGCCGCGCCGGGCAGGCAAGCGCCGCCGCCGCAGCTGTCGCCAAACGTGCAAGGGTTGCCGTCGTCACAGGGTGCGCCATCGGGACACGCCGGACCGGTGTCGGCGGCGACGCCGGCGTCGGCAGCTTCGCCCGTGTCGGGCGCCGGTCCGCTGTCGGCGGTCGCATCGGTCCCCGCTGGCGGCACGTCGGGCCCATCGTCGGCAACGGCGTCGGTGCCGCTCGCCACGTCCGCAGCTGCGGCATCGGTTCCCGCCGGCGGCGCGTCTGGCACGTCGGCGCCCGCGGCGTCCGTACCCGTGGCGGCATCGTCCAGCGCGGCGTCGGTCCCGGCGGCGACGTCGGTGCCAGGAGCCGTGTCGGCCACCGCCGCGTCGCTGCCAGCGGCGTCGGCGACGTCCGGCGTGGCCACGTCGGCGGCGGCATCTGGCGCGGCGGTGTCGGGCGCCGCCGCATCGGGAACAGCTGCGTCGGGAGCTGCGGCATCGGGAACAGCGGCGTCGGGAGCTGCGGCATCGGGAACAGC
>CAIPXZ010000555.1 GCA_903869075.1 uncultured Myxococcales bacterium
ATGTCCGCCGGAAGGCGGACTCGGCCAAGCCCAGAATCCCGCAGGGATTTCTTGAACCATAGCCGCGGACTTTAGTCCGGGGCGTTGGGATGTGGGCGCGACTTGCTGAGCTTGCGACCGCCCTGCGGGCCCGGCGCCCACCGGTAGCACTTCCCCATCGCCTGTGGCATCTTCCCAACCGGAGGCCTTGCCCATGCGTACCTGCCTGCAATGTGGCCAACAAACCGACGCCCTGCACTGCCCGGCCGACGGCATGGCGACCGTCGTCCAGGGCGTCACGCCCGCGTCGGCGATTCTCCAGGAAGGCGCGATCTTCGCCGGTCGCTACCGCATCAACGGCGTGCTTGGCCGCGGCGGCATGGGCGCTGTCTACGACGCGCAGCACACCGGCACCGGCCAGCCGGTGGCGATCAAGACGCTGCTGCTGGACAACGCTGGCGACATCACGGCCGTGCGGCGATTCTTCCAGGAAGCGCGGATGACGGCCGGGCTGCAACATCCGAATACGGTGCGGGTTTTCGACTTCGGCCAGAGCGATGAAGGCATCTTTTACCTCGCCATGGAGCGCCTGCGCGGCGAGACGCTGGGCGACATGCAGATGCGCCTGGACGCCGAGGTCCGGCCGCTGAGCCAGGAGGAAGCCGGGCGGATCGCCATCGACGTGCTGCGCAGCCTGGCCGAAGCGCACCAAGCTGGGCTTGTGCACCGCGATCTGAAGCCGGCGAACATCTTCTTGTACGACATCGGCACCGGCGAGCGCGTCGTCAAGGTGCTCGACTTCGGCATCGCCAAGAGCAACGACGCGCACTTGACCAAGACCGGCACGTCCATCGGCACGCCCAGCTACATGAGCCCCGAGCAGGTCATGTCCGGCATCGTCGATGGCCGCAGCGACCTGTACGCGCTCGGCGTCATCCTCTACGGCTGCGTCGCCGGCGTGCTGCCGTTCCAGGCGGACTCCAGCTATTCGATGATGATGAAGCACGTCGCCGAGCCGGCGCCGGACCTGAACGCGCTGCATCTGCCCGGCATCACGCCGCAATTTGCCGCCGTCGTGCAGCGCGCGCTGGCCAAGAAGCCCGAAGACCGCTTTGCCGATGCCCAGGCGATGCGCGACGCGCTCGAGCAGGCGCTGCGGCCGGTGGTGGCGCCGCAGCCGAGTCCGCCGACCGCCGTGATGCCGCGCAAGCCGGCGCCGCCCCAGCCGCAAGTGGCCGTCGCCGCGGCGCCGGTGCCGACGTCGGTGGCGCCACAGAAGTCCAACACCGCCGCGCTCGTCGTTGCCGCCGTCGCCGCTGTCACCGCCATGGCGGGCGTCGGCATTTGGTGGAGCCTGACGCGCGCCGCCGCGCCAGTTGCCGCGCCAACGGCCGACGCTGCCAGCGCGCCGGATGTCGCTGTTGTCGATGCCGCCAACGCGCCAGACGTGGCGCCCGCTGGCGAAGTCGCGCCCGCCGTGGCCGTGACGCCGGAGGTTGCCGCCGCGCCCGATGTCGTCGGTGCCGCAGACGTCGCGCCCGAGCCAGAGATCGTCGCCGCGCCGCCGCCGCCGCCGCACGTCAAGCCGCACATCGTCGTGCCGCGGCCGCCGACGCCGCACCCGCCGCTCAACAT
>CAIPXZ010000556.1 GCA_903869075.1 uncultured Myxococcales bacterium
GCCTGGCCGGCGTCGGCCGCGGCCTGGCTGCGGATGGCGGCTGAGTGCCCTACGTCTACCGGCCGTCGTCGACGTCGCCGGTGCTGCCCAGCACGAGGTAGCCAAAGCCGGGGATGACGACCGGACCGGGCGCCTCGACGGTGTACGCCGTGGTCTTGGTGACGCCGACCGAGAGCGTCAGGCCGTTGATGGTCAGGTCCGCGGTCGCCGGGTTGTACAGCTCGACCCACTCGCCGTTGGCGTTGCTGACGGCCTTGGGGTTCACGAGAATTTCGCTGATGACGACGCTGCCGGCGGCAAGCTGCGGTTCCAATTGGCAAAATCCGCTGCATCCGTCGCCGGAAGTGGTGCCGCCGTCGTCGCAGGCTTCGCCCGGATCGAGCTTGCCGTCGCCGCAGGTCTGGCCGGACGCCTCGCACGCGTCGCCGATGCCGTTCTTGTTGGTGTCCAGCTGGCCGGGGTTGCCGACGGTCGGGCAGTTGTCGATGCTGTCGGGGATGCCGTCCTTGTCGGTGTCCACCTGGCAGAAATCATTGGCGGAACCGGGCGTGCCCTTGTCGCCGTCGGCGATCGCGCTCGTCGCGCCGCACCAGCTCGCGGGGTCGTCGTTGGCGCTGGCGGTGGTGCTGGATGGGCTGAGCGAGAGCGACACGCCGTTGACGTTGAGCCAGCCTTTGGTGATGTCGTACGTCACGGTGTCGATGATGACGCCGTTGGACTGCAAGGCGATGGTATCAAAGGTGTTGTTCAGCGTCATCGCGCTGCCGTACGCGTAGCCGACGGTGACGCCGCCGTTCACGGTCGGGTCGGCTTTGGTGGCGAAGACGTAGTAGCCCTTCGCGGCGATGACGGAGCCGCCGGGGACGGTGAACGTGTCCTTGGCGTTGTCGGTGATGACGAGGCCGCCAAGATCGACGCTGGTGGCGGTGTTGTTGTAGACCTCGAACCACTCGCCGGCGGAGTCAGTGACCGCGCCGCCGGCGTACGGGTTGTACATGATTTCGGTGATGACGAGGTCGCCGGCGGAGACAACCGGGCCACTGGGCGTGATGCCGCTGTCCCCGCCGCCGTCGCCGCCGCCCTTGGCGTCCTTGCACAGCGCGTTGGCGACGTGCTTGCAGGACTTGCTGGCGTCGTCGCAGAGGTCGTCGGTGCACGGGTCGCCATCATCGCAGGAGACGCCGGCGCAGCTGCTGCTGCTGCCGTCGACGCCGGTGTCGGGTTTCTTGAAGGTCATGTCGTTCGCGGCGTCGGTGCCGTCGCCGGTGTCCGTCGCGGTGGTGCCGCAGCCGGCCAGTGCCACCAAGAACGCAATGCGTAGGGTTGAGACGGGGCGAAACGAACGACACGGACCAACAAAAGTGCGCACGGGGACCTCCAAGCTGCCGAGAGTGTACGGACGCGCGGCCCGCACTGCAACGCGCAGGTGACAGCCGCTCCAGTTGATGTTCGTGCCAAACGCGAATCTGCCGCGGCAGAATGTGCATCCATGTGTCCGGGTTTGACACACAGCGCGAAGTCCGCACACTTCGCCCAGCGAGCAACGTGAGGAGACCGACCATGTACGCACTGCGACCGAGTTGGATAGGCAGCACCGCCGCTGCGGTTTCCATGATGATCCTGGCCCAATCCGCGACTGCGGCCGACAGCCGTTCCGCCGAGGACTGGTTCCGCGAGGGCGTCGATCGCATGGGCAGCAACAAGCTGGAAGAGGCGACGACGGCCTTTCAGTCCTGCGTTCAGGCCAAGCCGGACTTGAAGGAATGCTGGTACAATCTGGGCGTGGTTTTTGGCAAGCGCCGCGATTTTGGCAATGAAGCCAAGGCCTACGAGAAGGCGATCGAGCTGGACCCGAAGTACGCGCGGGCGCATTTCAACCTCGGCGTGACCTACGAGGATCTGGGCCGCGGCGGCGAGGCACTGGCCCATTACGACAAGGCGATCGCGTTTGACCCGTCCAGTCAGGACGCGCACCTGAACCGCGCGATGCTGCTGCTGCGGCTGGAGCGGTACGACGACGCCATCGCCGGTTTTGAGCGCGCCGTCGCGGTGCAGCCGGACAATGCCGAGGCGTATTACGACATGGCGGAGGCGGTGCTCGTGCTGGCCGGCAAGAAACAGGAGCCGCAGCGGACGGCGTTGTACCGGCGGGCGATCTCGCACTTTCAGCAGACGCTGGAGCGCGATCCGAAGCATTACCGGGCGCAGTACAACATCGGCGTTCTGCACCACAAGCTGCAGGAGCTCGATCTGGAAGTGTCGGCGTACCTGAAGGCGCTTGTGCTCAAGCCCAACTACACGCCGGCGCTGTACAACCTGGCGTTCACGCTGCGCGACAAGGGCGACACCGTGGGCGCCAAGGCCGCGTTTGACAAGTACATTGTCACCGCCGGCAAGAGCAAGAGCGAAGAGAAGTTCGTCGAAGCCGCCAAGCGCGAGATGGCCAAGCTGTAGCCGGCACGCGCGACGATTCGTGTGACATTTTGCCGGGGCGCGCGGAAAATTTCGCCGGGGCGCGAACATCTCGGCCCACCCTCTTTGACGGGTGGGCTCTCTCTGCCGCCGCCGCCGCTATTCCTCGCCCTTCTCGCGCTCCAAATACCGATAAATTGTCCGCACATCCACGCCGAGGTCCTTGGCGGTCTGTGCGCGGTTGCCGCCGTTCAGGTCCAGCACGGTCTTGACGTAGCCGCGGGCGAAGGTCTCCTTGGCGTCGGTCAGGTTCTCGACCTTGCCGTCCGCCTGCAGCGCGCCCAGCTCCAGGTCGGCGGCAGTTACCTTGCCACCTTCGCAGAACACAAGGGCTTTCTTCACGCGGTTGTCCATCTCGCGGATGTTGCCCGGCCAGCGGTGCAGCTGGATGGCGCGGATGGCGTCCTCGCTGAACGCGTCTACGCGCACGCGCAGCTCTTCCGCGTGGCGCTTGAGGAAATACCGCGCCAGCAGCAGCACGTCCTCCTCGCGATCGCGCAGCGGCGGCAGCGTCAGCCGCACGACGTTGAGCCGGTAGTACAGATCCTCGCGGAATCGCCCGGCTTTCACCTCTTCCGACAACGTCCGGTTCGTCGCCGCGATCACCCGGATGTCCACGTCGCGCGCCTGCGTCTCGCCCACGCGCACGATTTTGCGCTCCTGCAGCACCCGCAGCAGCTTGACCTGCAGCGCCAGCGGCATCTCGCCGATTTCATCGAGGAACAGCGTGCCGCCGTTCGCCGCGAAGAACTTGCCCTCGTGCGCTTGCACTGCACCGGTGAAGGCGCCGCGGGCGTGGCCAAAGAGCTCGGATTCCAAAAGGTTTTCCGGGATCGCACCGCAGTTGATGACGATGAACGGCCCCTTGGCGCGGCCCGAGCGACGGTGGATCTCGCCAGCGACGAGCTCCTTGCCGGTGCCGGTCTCGCCCTCGATCAGCACGCTGATCTCGGTCGCCGCCACCTTTTCGACCTTCTTGAACAGGTCGCGCATCGAGCTCGACGCGCCGATCAGGCTGCCGAAGTTCATCCGCTCGATCTGCTGGGTCAGCGAAGCGTTTGTCACGCGTAACTCATTGACCATCATCGCATTTTTCAGCGTCGAGGCCGCCTGCGCGGCGAACACCGTCGCGACGTCGCGGTCCTTGTCGGCGAACAGGTTCACGACGTTGTCGTTGCCGAGGTAGATCACCCCCAGCGCCTCGCCGCGCACGACAAGCGGCACGCACAGCACCGAGCAAATCTTGAAGTCCATGACCGACTGCGACGCCATGAACTGCCGGTCAGACAGCGCGTCGGACACGACGATCGGCTGCCGCGTCGCCAGCACCTGCTCGACGATCGAGTCCGAGATCGCCAGCGCCCCCGCCGTCGTGCTGCCCGCCTCATTGCGCGCC
>CAIPXZ010000557.1 GCA_903869075.1 uncultured Myxococcales bacterium
GGTGCCCTTCATGGCTTTCTTGTCCAAGGTCAGCCACGCCGGCACGCCGCGGCGATCGACCGCCTCGAGCGCTTCAACCACGCGGGCGACTTCCTTGGTCGCGCCCTTGACTTCAACGGTGTCGCCCGGCTTGACGATGTACGACGGAATGTCGAGCTTCTTGCCGTTGACGAGCAGGTGACCGTGGGCAACCAGCAAGCGCGCTTCCGAGCGGCTGGCGGCAAAGCCCAAGCGATACGCGACGTTGTCGAGGCGGCGCTCGAGGAACGCCAGCAGGTTCTCGCCCGTGACGCCGGCCTTGCGCGAGGCGAGGTCGTAGTAGCCGCGGAACTGCTTCTCGACCAAGCCGTAGATGCGCTTCACTTTCTGCTTCTCGCGCAGCTGGCGGCCGTACTCGGAGACCTTGCCCTTGCGCGCCTGGCCGTGCTGGCCGGGGATGTACGCGCGGCGGTCGATGGAGCACTTTTCGCTGTAGCAGCGCTCGCCCTTCAGGAAGAGCTTCAAGCCTTCGCGGCGGCAGAGACGGCAGACGGGACCAATGTAACGGGCCATGATTTCCTCAGATACAGATGCGAACGGTAGAAAAATCGATAGGTTACCGGCAAGAACCGGAACTACACGCGGCGACGCTTCGGCGGGCGGCAGCCATTGTGCGGGATCGGCGTGACGTCGCGAATGGTCGTGACGCGAAAGCCAGCGTTGCCGAGCGCGCGGAGCGCCGCTTCACGGCCAGTGCCCGGACCCTTCACCAGCACAGACACGGTCTTGACGCCGTGTTCCTGCGCGCGCCGCGCCGCATCTTCCGCCGCCATCTGCGCCGCGAACGGCGTGGACTTGCGCGAGCCCTTGAAGCCGCGACGGCCGCAGGTCGACCACGACAACACGTTGCCGGACACGTCCGTGACGGTGACCATCGTGTTGTTGAAGGTCGAGACGATGTGCACAACGCCCGACTGGATGTTCTTCTTGATGCGCTTCTTGACGCGGGCGGCGGCGGGCTTGGACTGCTGGGTGGCCATGCTGGTATTTCCTCAGAGTTACTAAGAGTTCCAATCTCAAATTCAGGATCGAACCGTCACGCAGCGGGGGACAAGCCGCCCGCCCTACGGCTGGTTCAGCGACTACTTCTTCTTGATCGCCGTGCGACGCGGGCCCTTGCGGGTACGCGCGTTGGTGTGCGTGCGCTGACCGCGGACCGGCAGGCCCTTGCGGTGACGCAGGCCGCGGTAGCAGCCCAGGTCCATCAGACGCTTGATGTCCATCGCCACCTGACGACGCAGATCGCCTTCCACCTTGTACTGGGTTTCCAGCACATCACGGATGCGGACGATGTCGGTCTCGGTCAGGTCGTCGCTCTTCTTGTTGAGCGCGATGCCGGCTTTCTGGCAGACATCAACCGCGATCCGCGGGCCAATGCCGTAGATCGACTGAAGGGCGATGTCCATCCGCTTGTTGCGGGGCAGGTCTACGCCGGCGATACGGGCCATGATGAACTCCTGGAGGCAAGAACTTGAAAAAGCGCGGGATTAGCCCTGACGCTGTTTGTGTTTCGGGTTGGCGCAAATGACGCGCACAATGCCGCGGCGCTTGATGACGCTGCACTGGTCGCAGATCGGCTTGACGGAGGCTCGCACTTTCATCGTTTCCTCGTTGGCTACCCGCACGGGCAACCGTTTCTTCCGTAACTTCCGGATGTTCTCCGGAACTTTCTGGTCCGTCGGCGCGACCAAGGTCGCTCCGGGGGCCGTAAGTTTACACCAACATTTCAC
>CAIPXZ010000558.1 GCA_903869075.1 uncultured Myxococcales bacterium
GAGGACGACGTCGAAGCCGCCGCGCGCAAACACCTGCGGATACGCCAAATGCCAGTGAAAGAACCGATATTCCTGCGCCAGTTCCGCAACCGTCGCCTCGGTCAGCGCCGGTGCCACGCCCTCGCCATTGCGAATCTGCTGCCAAAGGTCATTGACCGGTGCCGCCTCAGACAGCCGCCCTGACTGCTTGGGCCACACAAACGCCGCGCACCACGCGTCCGCGACAAAACGCTGGTGTCGATGCGCCTTGGATGCCAAAATCTGCTGAAAACGCTGCTCTTTTTGCGACAAAGCCGACAGATCCGCGTCCGGCGCCGCGTCCAGTTCGGTAAACGCCTTGGTCACGTTGGCTGTCTCGTCTGCCACCGGACTCGCCCAAAAAGACAACAGGCTGCCTTGCCCAGCGGCCGCCGCCTTGTTGCGTTTCTTGAGCGCCGCCGCAGCCTTGCGGTCGTCGCCCTCGATCGGATTCCACGCCTCGTCCGGCACACCTTTCTCCAAAAGGTCTGGCGTCGCCCCCAGCAGCGCATTGCCGTGCTGGATGTGCGCATCCAGAAAGTTCAGCGGCAGCCCGGGCTCCACCGCCTCCATCCACAGCCCGACCTTGCACAGCTCCACCGCCATCGGATTCAGGTCCACTCCGTAAATACACTTGCCCACGACCTGCCGCACTGCATGGCGATATTCCGCGGCGGACGGCGTACCATTGGCCTGCAACCGCGCTACGTGCCCTGCCAGCCGCCGCGCCGCCGCCAGCAGAAAGTGCCCAGAACCACAGGCAGGATCGACAATCGTCAGCTTCAGCAGCGCATCAATGGGTTGCACAGGATTCGCCGCGATGGTCGAGGCAATTACCGGCTCCAGCGCGCTGTCCAGCAGCACTTGCACGAGGCTATCCGGCGTGTAGTAGCTGCCCGTCGTCTTGCGCGCGTTGCCCTTGGTCTCGTCGCCGGTGGCAAAAGTGAAGTTCCGCCCCGCGCCCGTCACCTGCGGCACGAGCTCCAGCAGGCTCTCGTACACGCTGCCCAGCTCCTCCGGCCCCATGTCGCGCCAGTTGACCCGCGACAGCCCCGTCGGCTCGCGCAGCCACGACAGCCGGAACATCGCCAAGAGCAGCGCCCGGTTCTCCAGGCTCGCGGTGTCCAGCGCCGGGCAGCGGTCAGCTGCGAAGATGCCCGCGAGCGCCGGCAGGCCCAGCTTGGCCTCGCCCGCCACCAGCCCGCGAAACACAATGCGCGTCGCCTGCCACAAGTCGGCATAACGGTCGTGGGCGCTGCGCTTGACCGCGCGCTCGCGCAGCCGCCGCAGGCTGTAGCCGTCCGCGTACAGCTTGCGCGTCGCGTCGGGCGTGTCGTTGGGATGCAGCAGCCCGCGCTCTTCCACTGTCAGCAGGAAGATCATGCGATACACCAGCCGCAGGAGCTGCTGGAAGTACGCCATCGTCGTCAGCGAGCCATCGTGCAGCGCCAGCCGCAGCGCCACGTTGTCCGGGTGCGACAGGAAACCCTGGCCCAGGTCCTTGAGCGCGTCCTCCACGCCGCGGCGCAGGTGCTCGCGCGCGCGCGTGCCTTCCTCGCGCCCGGCGCTGCGCCACACTTCCAGCGCGCAGTCGGTCGGCGGCTGGTCGGCACGGCCAAAGCGCGACTCGTGCAGGATCAGCCACAGCGCGGCAAAATCGGCGTAGCGTTCCTCCAGAAAGATGCGCTGCAGGTCCGCTTCAATCCACGCCGGGCGCGTCAGGCTGGCGTTGTCGCGCACGATGCGCAGCGTCAGGCCATCGGTGGCGACGCCCCAGAGCGCGGCGTCGGCGGCGTTCAGGTACTCCTGCGCGAGACCAAACGCGCTGCGCCGCCGGCCAGCGTCGCCAAACGCCGGAAACAGCACTTCGACGCCCTTGACATTATCAGCCGGTGGCGCCGGCGCGATGACAACCGGCACGCGGCCGCCCAGCGCCTCGTGGCCGATCGGAAAACTGCGCTCCGCCAGCACAACGGCGGAAACCGGCTGCAGCGAGTCAAAGCCAAAGCAGCTGCGCAAAAGGCCCAGCACAAACCGCTCCGTCACCTGCCGCTCAAAGCCGCCGAGCGCCCGGGCCGTCGCAAAGTCGCTCCAGTGCGCCTGCGCCATGCGCCAGTAACGGCCGATCTCGTCGCGGAGGTTCAGGCCCTTGGGCACGCGGTAATCGGCCTCGGTCTGCTGCGGCGCGTTGGTCTGCGCCGCGCGCGCCAGCCACTCGGGCGACAGCAGCCCGCCTTCGATGGTCAGCGCGTCAAACGCCAACCGCGCTTCTTTCTGGCGAATCTTGCGACGTGTGGCCATCTCAGTTCACCTGCGGCAGAAGCACAAAGAGCCCAATCACGTCCGCCGGCAGC
>CAIPXZ010000559.1 GCA_903869075.1 uncultured Myxococcales bacterium
AATGTCGATCCGCACCTCCGCGTCCACATGGCCGAGCACGCGCTCGCACAGCAGGTACAGCGCAAAATCCTGGGCCGGCTCTTTGCCAAATGGCTGCACGTGGCGGTCCAGGTCCAGGCGAAACTGCGTGCCGCTGTCCAGCACCGAGTACGCCAGCTCCGCCGGCTCGCCCTCGCCGGTCAGCTCCAGGCGCATCCGCACGATGTCGCACGCCGTCTGCGCCGCGCTCGCCGGCACCTCCGTCAGCTTGCCGCGCAGCCACAGGCCCTCGATCTCCGCCACGGTCGTCACGCCCGGCGGCACCAGCGGGCCAATCAGCGCAATCTGGTCGGCGTCGGTGTCGATCGACGGCTGCTGCAGCTCCCGCCACCGTTCGCCGTCGAAGTATTCCCACTCCAGCAGTCGGCACAGCGGCGTTTGCGCATCCGCCGGCGCGGTCGTGCGCAGCGTGAGGATGGACGCCTCGTTGAAGGCCGCCAGCCGCGCGTCGGACACGTAGAGGTAGCGCTCCAGCGCGCGCACGCCGCCCCACACCGGCACCCCGTTTTGGGGGGAAACGCCGTCCCGCTTGCGCCCCAGCAGCGCCGTGTTGTCCGAGAACGTGTCGTGGTGCTGGCTCAGGCACTTGACGAGCTGGTTGTTTGTCACCGTGATTTCGTGCTCGGTCTCAAAAGTCACCGAGCTGCCGTCCTGGCCCGGCTTTGTCGCCACGCGCGTGCCGGCGGGCACAACCACGCGATCCGCCTTGGGATGGATGGCAAATTGCAGCACCGTCCGCGCCGGCTGCGGCGGCGTGAGCGACACGCCCATCAGCTCCAGGAACGCCAAATAATTCTTTTCCGGCACGCGGTTGAGCCGGTACAGCGTCATCTCCGTCATCCAGGCGAAGAGCTCGATGAGCGCGATGCCCGGATCCGACGGATTGTGGTTGGTCCACTCCGGGCAATACTGCGGAATCAGGCGGATCGCTTCCTGGACAATATCGTCAAATGTGCGGTCGTCGAGGTTGGGACTCGGGATCATGTGCACTCCGCCCGGTTACAGATCCTGCTCACGCCGCAGGTAAAAAGGATAGACGAGGTTGCGATCCTCGTTCGTGGCGATGATTTTGTAGCGAATCGTCACGTTGAGCTGCGAAGCGCGGGTGGCATCCGGCGCGGCGCTGACCTCGACGTCGCGGATGCGCGGCTCCCACTTGTCGAGCGCCTCGCGCACGTAAAACGCGACAAATCCCGCGGTTGTCGGCGAGTTGGGGTGAAAAACGTAGTCGTGGATTCGGCAGCCAAACAGCGGGCGCATCACGCGCTCGCCAATCGCTGTGCCGAGGATGGAGCGGATGCCCTGCTCGATGTTGTCGGCGCCGTCAGCCATGGCCATGCCGCCAAACGCGTTGAGCCGCAAGGGAAAAGCAATGCCTTTGCCGAGAAAGCTGCGCGCCATATCAACCCAACCAGCCGTTGAAATCCAGGCGGCAGCTGGGGCAGCGCACGACGACCTTGCCGCCGTCCTCGCTGCACGCCAACTCGGCATTTTCGCAGACCGGGCAGCGATGGCCTTCGGCGTGACCGGCGGCGACCTCGGTCAGCACGTCGCCGAGCATCATCAGCAGCTCTTCCTGGTCGAGGTCGTTCGGTTGCACGCACACCTCCGCGCGGTGCAGCATCGCTGGCGGCGCCGCACGCTGTCAACGGGCCTGCGGCGCCGCGCGCGGATCACCCGGGCGCTGGCGCGCGCGAATCGCCACTTTCTGCCGTATTTTCACGCAATTACACCGAGTCGCGCTCTCGCGGCGCGGTGGCGCACGCCAGACGTCGAACTTGACCGATCGGTCAATCTGCCTCAGCTGCCGCGGACGTTGCGCGAGACGCTGATGGTTGTGCGGTAGCCTTCCGACGGCCGGTAGACGTGCGTCGCGGCGGTGATGAGGTAGACGCCGGTGTACGCCTTGCCAAAGCCGACGAGCTCAACTGTCTTTCCCGGCAGCAGTTTTGGGTCGCCTTGCACCGTCAGCTCGCCGGTCAGGAAGTCCATGCTGAACTGGTCGAACAGCGCCTGAGCCAGCGCTTGCGCCTCTTCCTTGGAGTTGACCGGTTGGTCAACCACCACGTACTTGCGGCCCGACGACGCGCTGCCGTACAGCGCCTTGCCCGCCGCGTCGCCGCCGGACTCACCGCTGAACGCGTAGGTCGACGCCTTGACGCTGCCGACGATGTTCTTCTTGGTCTTGAAGTCCCAACTCCGCACTTCCACAGCGGAATACTGCTGCACTGTCGACAGCCGCAGCTGCGCCGCCAGCACCAGCCCGCCGGTCTTGTCGCCCTGCTGCGGCCGCTCCCAGGACAGCTTGCTCACCGGCGTCGCCTTGGCGTCCGGCTTGATGAACTGCACGTCCTTTTTGCCCGTTGGATCGGCCTTGAACTCGATGCTCGCGCCGATCGCCCGCAAAAACTCGAAATCACTGACGTTCAGCTGCGGAATGTAGTCGTGCTTGACCGTTGTCTGCGACAGCGTGCCAGTCGACAGCGCGTCCGACGCGCCGCCCTGCTGCGACTTCGAGTCGTCGATGACCTGCTTGACCGCCGTCGTCGGCGTCTGGGTCGCCTGGAGGCCATCGCCCCACGTCTTCGAGCGCTGGCCGCGTGTCAGCCGGTGCAGCTTGTGGTAGCCGGAAATCGTCGTGCGATAGCCGAGATCCGCGTCAAAACTCGGCTCAATGTAGGCAATTTCGCCGACGCACAGCTCGACCGCCTCGCCGGTCAAGCCCATGGAAATCGCGACCTCTGCCCCGGGCTTGAACGCGTCAAGCAGCGCGAACTTAGCGAATTTCTTCATGTTAAATTCGAGCGTGAACATGTCCGGATTGTCGAGCCGCAGGTCCACGTGCGCGCCGAGGATCGCCGTCCCGAGGCGCAGATCGAACGTCTCGCCCGTATCGGTCTTGAGCGAGTACGACCCGTCGATTTTGATCAGCAGTTGCGGTGCGTAGCGGTCCGGCATGGGCGGCTCCTGAGCCGTGGTGTCGCAAATCTCGCGAAATTACTTGAGAATCGGTGGAATCAGCAGCCGCCGACCGGGCATCAGGCTCAGCGGGTCGTCGATGCCGTTGGCCTCGGCGATGCGCCGCCACTGCGCCGGGTCGTCATACTCCGCCGCCGCGAGACCCTGCAGCGTGTCACCGCGCTGCAGCAACCGCACGTGCGCCGTGTCCGGGCTCTTGAGCTGCGTCTGCTCCTGCGGCACTTCCTTGAGCGTCAGTGTGCAGCTGGCGCGCACCGGCGTCGCGTCGGGCAGGAACATCGTGTACGTCACTGAAAAATCAGCGAGTTGCCACACATACGTCGGCGTTTGGCCAGCCACCGAGCCAAAATTGGCGCCCCACATGAACACGACGTACGGCGGCCGATGCAGCTCCTCGTCGACGTGCGCCATGCGCTCCAGCGTGCTGATATATTTCAGGTAAACGCTGATCCCTTCCTCGTAGGTGTCAAACCACACGGTGCCGAACTTCAGCGTCGCCGCACCGCCGGTCACATGCTGCTGGTCCGGCGCGTTGGCGTTCGCTGTCTTTTGCGCCACCGGCGTCGCCGACTTGGCCATCGTCATTTCGGTCGGGTTGAACTGAAACGACAAGCCGACGCCGCCCTCCACCTTGTCGTGGAAGTCCAAAATGGCTCGGACGAGCTGTCCCGTCGGGTTACCATTAGCCATACTGCCCCCTGCGTTCCCGTTCGCGTTGCATCCTCAAGAGCACGGAGCGGGCGATTTTCGCCGCCAGCGCGTCGACGTCTTGCACGTCATGCCCGGCCGATTCCTGTGTGCTGTCATGCGCTTGCGCGCTATCGCTGTGGCCGTGACCCTGCATCGACTGCGGCGCAGTGCCCTGCCCCGGACCGAAACCGCTCGTCACCAGGTGCTCGGACTGTGGCTTCGCCGCTGCCGCCGTCACGACCGCGTGCGCCGCCGGCGCCACGAGCGGCAGCATGTTGCGCGTCGGCGCGTCCGTCACCGACAGCACGCGCGCCATCGCGCCCGCCTGCGTCGCGCGCGCGGCGGCCGTCGGACCTGCCGTTCGCGCTGCCGCCTGCGCCTGGCGTGCCACCGCGCCACCCGCCTCCACCAGCGTCGCTTGCGGCGCATTGCCGTACGTCGACCCCGCGGCAACACCCGGTTGGAAGTTGAAATTCGCCGGCATATTCGCGGGGCTGAGCGGAGCACCCTCCGCAAAACCTTCGCCGCCCGCGGCCGCCGGCTGGATGAACTCGCCGGCAGCGGCGTCGCGGCCAAAACCAGCGACGGCAGCCGCGTGACCGCGAATCGGCGCCCCGCCGCGCCGCGCCGCGACCCAGCCGGCCAAGGCATCGGCCCCGCGCAAGGCGCCCGGATTCACCGCCGCTTCCCCGAAGTACCCACCCGCCTCGCCTGCGCCCAGGCCCAGCAACTCGCCGCCACCAATCGCCGCCGATCCATAACCACTCGCCACGGATGGCGATTTTGCCGAGCGCCGCGCACTCCAGGACGCCGCGCCGGACGGCCGCGCATTGCTGGGCCGCGCGTTCAGCGTCGCCGGTGTTGCGCCCTCCGCCCGGCGCGATCGCGCCAGCAAGCCACGCCCACGGCCGAGGCCAACCGGCGAAAACCGCTGCAGCTGCGCCGACGGCCACGCGCGCAGCGCAGGCGCGCCTGCAGACGCCCGCGTGGCAGCGGCGCTGGCCCCGTCCGCTGGCGCTGCCGCCGACTCGACCCCAGGCGCCAGAAGCGTCTGTTCCGTCGCCGGCGCACGCAGCGGACGTTCGCCGGTCTCAGCCCGCACCTCGCCGCGCGGCGCCAATAGCGCTTCCGCCGCGCCCGGTCCCGCCAAAAGCGCCTCCAACGCCGCCATACCGCGGAGCACAGGCTCCGCCGCCGCCGCAATCCGCTGCTTCGTTGCCGGCCGTTGCCCGCCGGACGCGCCACCGGCCGTCATTGCAGCGTCCTTGCCCAGCGCGAGCGTCGTCCGTTCCAGCTCAGCGCCCGTCGGGTGCGCCGCCGCAGCCGGGCGACCAAAGAACCGCGCCAAGTATGCCGCAGCGCTCGAGCGCTCCAGCGGCACCGCCGCGCGCTCACCAAACACCGCCAAGGCCGCACGCAGCGCTGCCGGCGCCAGC
>CAIPXZ010000560.1 GCA_903869075.1 uncultured Myxococcales bacterium
AGGGCACCAACTTCCCGTTCTCGCTGCCGCTGGCCGGCGCGCAGCTGCAGATCGTCATCCAGGACACGCAACTCAAGGGCACGGTGACGTTTGATCCCAGCAACAAGATTTCGACGTTCGCCGGCGTGCTCGGCGGCGCGGTGCCGGGGACGCAGCTGACGGCGGCGATCAACGCCCTGCCCGACGGCACGCTGACGCCGCCGTTTGACAAGGCGACGCTGCTGAGCCTGCTGCCGACGCTGCTGGACATGGATACCAACGGCGATGGCGTGCTGGACACGCTGTCGGTGGGCCTGAAATTGCAGGGCATTCCGGCGAACATCGTCGGCACGTACTAGCGCGATCGCCGGCACGACTGCCAACTGAAGCCACGGAGGGCGCGCATGCGGCGGGCGATTGGGCTAGCGATTCTGCTGATGCCGCAGCCGTTGCTGGCCCACGAGACGTGGCTGCAGCCGGAGAAATTCGTCGCGGCGCCGGGCGAAGACGTCCTTGTGACGCTGCGGATCACCGATGGTCGGACGGTGCGCGACGCAAACCTGAAGCCGGATCGGATCCTGCGCGTGGAGCTTGTGCAGGCCGATCGCCACATGCCGCTGCCGCTGCACGGCGGCGATGCGACGGAGGCGACGGCGCCGGTGCCGGCGGGGACGTCGACGGTGGTGATGGAAACCGAGCCGAAGCACGTCGATCTGGCGGCGCCGCAGTTCACCGCGTACCTGCGCGAGCAGGGCCTGACGCAGATCCTCGCCGAGCGCCGCAAGCGCGGCGAAGGGCAGAAAACCGCGCGTGAGGACTTCATGCGCTGCATGAAGACGCTGCTGACGACCGACGCCAAGAGCCCGCCGGCCGACCGCGCGCAGGGCTGCCCGTACGAGCTCGTGCTGCGCAAGCAGATCAGCCGGACGCTGACTTTTGATACGCTGCGCCACGGCGATCCCGAGCCGTTTCAGCAGGTTCGCTTTTGGAATCTGGACACGGGCAAGGTCGTCAAGATCGCCCGGAGCGACAAGGCGGGGCACCTGACGCTGCCGCTGCCGCCGGGGCGATGGCTGGCGACGTCGACGGCGATGCGGCGCTCGAGCGAGCTGCAGTCGGATTGGCGCAGTGATTGGGCGTCCCTGACCTGGCAGCACACGGCGAAGCGCTGAGCGCGACGACGGCAAGTTGACATCGCGGCGACCCAGTCGCAGGCTGATCGCGCGGCGCTGGCGGGCGTGAATGGAACGCCACTGCCCTGCGTCTTTGCCGTGGCCCACCGGGCCTGGAGGAAAATGACCATGCGTTTGCGAACCGTCGTCTTGTCGCTGTCCCTGGCCACCGCGCTTCCTGTCGCTGCGCACGCACAGACGGCTTACGGCCGGCCGGGCTATGGCTCGCCCGTAGCGCCGGTGCAGGTCCAGATGGGGCCGCCGCCGCTGCGCACGGAAGCCGTGCCTGGCGCGCCGTCGCCGCAGCACAAGTGGATCGCCGGGCAGTGGGCGTGGCGCGACAACCACCAGGAGTGGATCGGCGGCCATTGGGCGCTGCCGCCGGGACCGGGCTATGCGTGGGAAGCGGCGCGCTGGGACCGCGACGGCGAAAAGTGGGGCTTTCGCGAAGGCCACTGGCGCATGGATACCGCGCCGACGCCAAAAGTTGTCTACCAGCCCGCACCGCCGCCGCCGCAGCCGGTGTATGTGCCCGCGGCGCCGCCGCAGCCGGTTGTGGAAGTCCGCTCGCCCGCCCCGTTTCCCGGCGCCGTGTGGCTGGATGGCTACTGGACGTGGCACGGCGCGAACCACATGTGGGTCGGCGGTCACTGGTCCGCGCCGCGCGCCGATCACGACTGGCGGGCGCCGCGCTGGCAACACGAAGATCGCGGCTGGCGCATGGAGCCGGGTCGCTGGGATCACCGCTAGGCAGACGCCCCGCCGTCAGTGCACGCAGATCGCCAGCAATGTGCTGGTCTGGGGGCTCGATCCGGCATAACCGTAATAAATCCCTGAAAATAGCGCGTTTGCGGTGTTGAACGCCGGCACCGTGCTGGCCCAGGTGCCGTTGCCGAGGCCGTTGGGAAAGGCGTCGCCGAACGCGGTGCCGCCGGCGCCGTAGCTCATCACGCTGACGAGCTCAGCGAAGCGCGGCAGGCGCCAGGTCGCGCCGCCGGTGGTGACGTTGGCGCAGTGCGCGGCGGCGTCGCTCCAGGTAAAGGCGTCGGTGAGGTCGGGCGCGCGCTGCCA
>CAIPXZ010000561.1 GCA_903869075.1 uncultured Myxococcales bacterium
CCCCGGCGTCGGCCAGCAGACCTGGCGTGCGATGTGGGACGCGGCGCGCAAATTCTCCCTGGAGGTCGCATACCCGAACTGCGCTTTTCCGCACACTTCATCGGAGGCACGTTGCCCGCTTTGCCAGCAGCCCCTTGCGCCTGACGCGCAGACTCGCCTCCACGGGTTCGAGGCGTTCGTGCGAGGAACTTTGGCGCAGGAAGCAAAGGACGCCGAAATTCGAAGCAGCGGGCTGATCGCCGCACTCCCCCAGCTACCGTCGCTGGACGACTGGCGCGCACGTTACGCCACAGCCGAGGCGAATGGTGAGACGGTAGACGCAGCCTATCACTCCGTTCGCGACCGGTTGCTCGCCGTCAAGACGTTCGAAGCTGTCGCGAACCTGCCCGAGCTCGAACTGGTGACACTGCTGGCCACCCTGTGGGCCAAGCGGATGTCGATGATCGATGAAATGGCGAAGCTGGGAGAGCTGGTGGCGGGCGGCAAACGTCCTGCGCTGGAAGCGGAATTGCGTGAGTTGCGAATGTTGGATTGGGCGAACGACAACATGATAGCGTTGCTCGCCGAGTTGACGCGAGTCCGAGCGCTGGACGCGCTTGAACGTGCCGAACGGCTCACATCGCCGGCGAAACTGACCATCAAGAAGAACGAACTCGCCCCGGTCGAACTCGAACAAGGCTACCAGGACCGTTTTCGCGCAGAACTCAAGGCGCTGGGCGCTGGGTGGCTCAAGGTTGGTCCGGTATCCGACCCGGCCGTGAAGGGCGTGATCAAGTTCGATTTGCGGCTCTCTTCAACTACGACCGATGCGACTCCCTCGGCGGTGCTGAGCGAGGGGGAGGCGAGGATCGTTGCGTTGGCAGCATTTCTGGCCGACGTGACCGTTGCAGGCGCGCGGACTCCGTTCATCTTCGATGACCCGATCTCGTCTTTGGACCAGACCTTTGAGGAGAAGGTTGCGGAAAGGCTGGTCGCGCTGGCGGCGGAACGGCAGGTCATCGTGTTCACTCATCGGTTGTCGTTGGCCACGCTGTTGGCGGATGCAATCAAGGCTCAAAAGCAGCGAACCGGGCATTCGCCGACCGCATCAATCCACCTTCGGCTTTCTCGATTCGGGTCTGAAGTCGGGCTGGTCGGGGGGGTGAGTCCACAAGAGGACGCGATTGAGAAGGTTCTGAACAACGTCCACGACCACCGCCTTGTCGCGGCGAGAAAGGCCGTCGAAGCCGGCGAGCTTGAAACCGGAGATGCGTTGATAAAGGCGATCTGCAGTGACTTTCGCACTCTGGTCGAGCGGTCGGTCGAGACGATTCTTCTGGACAACGTCGTCGTTCGCTTCCGCCGGTCCATCAAGACCGGGAGCGGCTTCGCCAGGCTCTCAAGGATCCGCGTCGAGGACTGCGCCGTTCTCGATGACCTCATGACACGCTACTCAAGATTCGAGCACTCTCAGTCTCAGGAATTGCCGCTCGCGCCGCCGGTTATCGAGGAGGTTCGAGCGGATGTCGCACGCCTACGGGATTGGGTACGGGAGTTTCAGAACTTACCTGTGCCGACTATGACGGCTTGAAGTCGAGCAGAGGCCCAGAGCGAAGTGGTATCTGGAGTGCGGCTCGCGGAACTGATCGAATTCAAGGAGGAGCATGGGCGTTGGCAACATTGCAGGCACGACAGCGACGACGGTTCCGTCATATTCGCTGCACGGTGTCATGGCGTCTCAGCTGGGAGCCGATCTTCGGACGAGTTCGGCCGCCTCTCGCGCGGTCGTTGACACGCTACTCGCGTTCATGCACGCCGAACGCGAGAAAGCCGACTCCGGTGGCTACCTTGGGGACCCTGGTTGGGCGGATTCGCTCTTCGGGGCCGTTTGGGAAGCCATCGTTGATGTCTCGGTGTCCAATGGGCGCCAGGCGGCCGTCTTCTCCTTCGCCCAAGCCGTCGAGAATCTCACCTGGGAGCTCAGCGATCAGAGGTGGGAGCGCGTGCACCGAGGCGCACATTACTACAACGTCGGCCTTGCGTACGTCGCCCGGATGGAACTCGACAGGGCGTTCAAGTTCTTCCTCTTGGCGGACGAACAGGACGAGACAAACAAGGGGGCCGCGCCCGGCGACCTATTCCGAGATGGTACGGAATTCGCCAACCTGCGGCGGATCTTCTTCGTCCCGTGGCTGAGCGCGACTGCGCCTGCGTATCATGGTAGCGGCTCGACCGCCGATCGATACGATGGGTTCGTGACCTTACTCTCCGCTATACCGGATAGGCACGTGTTGGCTCGTTGCCAGCTCGGAGTGTATCGGGCGTGCATCCTCTGGCACCAGTTCCACAACTCCATGCCGTCGGAGATCGCAGAGTTCTGGATGGCCATCGAAGATTTGGGCGTGCTCACGGAGGCGGTCGCGCGCATGTACGAGCACAACGGGGCGACAGCTTTCAACGTCCACGAGACGCTCGGGGACGTGCTGAAGCCTGGTAGGCCTGTCTGCGCGTTGGGATTCAGTCTGGCCAGACCCAAGGCCGACGTGACCGATGCACTCGCGACCCGTGCGTTGCTGGCAGATGCTCGATCAGGGGCTCCCGACGCGATTGGTCGCGTGGTGCAGACGTTTCGTAATCTCTCCGCACACTCGTCGCCGCCGCCGATGTGGCTGCAAACCCCGGGCGACTTGCAACAGGTCATCGATGTGCAGCTCGACTTCATTGGCACGCTCGCCGCCGCGTACGTGGCGGCAAATTCCCGGGCCGCGGTGCCGATCGCTGCGGTCGCCCTTCCTCCCCCGCCCCTTGCGTTGCCGATTGTCAACGTAGCGCCATACCTTTCATCGAGCAATCTTCGACAGACGAAGTAGGCCGTGGCGCGTTGTGCGCACGGTGTGGCACTCTTCACAACTCGCTCGCCCACCACTGCTGAGGCGCCATGCCCACCACCGCCTGGATCAAACCCGCCCCCGCCATCACCGGCCTCGATCACCTCGGCGCCCAGGCGCCGTGCATCGCGATCTACTCGACGCTGCTCCCTGGCATCAACAACGTCACCGACCGCGCCACTTACTATTCGTTCTATCCGTGGCTCCTACGCGAGCTCGAAGCGCGATGGACGGGCGCGCGGTCCGGAGCGGGCTTCATCGACAAGCTTCGTCGCGCCGAGTGCCTGCTGACGCTGATCGCCTCGCGCCATGAGCACAAAGTCGGCGGCGATCCGAACGAACATGGGCAGGGCCTCGTCGGGCGGCGCAAGCTCACGTCGATCGCGATCGGCGACGCCCAGATTCGGCTGAAAGCCCACGCCGCACGAGAGGGAGCGGATCGCTACTTCAAGAACCCCAACGGCGGCTTGGGTCAGTATTGGCTGGGCGTCTTGTTCGATCTCGGGCTTCTTTCCGGGAGTACTCGGACCGGCCTGCGCTACGTCAAGGAGACCGCTGCGCCGCTCGCGGACGGCTTCGGCGTTGGACTGCCCGCGGATTCGTTCTTTGCAGCCGTGGAGAAAGACCCCATTCTGCCATCGGAATTGGACGCGTTGTCTGTGTTCTGTCCATGTCGCATCAAGTCCGCCCCCGCAGAGCAAGGGGCGATTCTGGACTTGCTCTTGCATCGGACGGGCACACAGACCGCCGATGGAATTCAGCGGCGGTCGTCGCTGCAACTCTTGCTCCGGCTCGCCTGCGATCTGGAGGACGACGGCGCCACCGACTATGGGTTGACCGAGAACATGCTGCGCATGTGTGCGTACTCAGGCGCGATGCCCAGCGGCGCGCCGTGGCTGCTGCCGCCGCCGTTGGAGCAGGCCCGGCGTGGTTGGGCCACGTACGAGCGAAATGAAATCCTGTCCGCGTCCGTCCAGACGATGTTCTGGGCGGCCCTCCACTTCGCGCTGGAGGCTCCGGCTACGTTCGCGTCGTCACGACGGCTCCGCGACGCCTTTGTCGCGGAGGTGGCGAAGCCTGCGCTCGGCGTGCGCGCGACCTTGACGGTTCGGGAAGCGATGGCCGATTTGTACAGGACACTCCCTCCGTTGCAGAGCTGGGGCAACGACGCGCACGAGGACCAACTCGTTGACACTGCCATGAACGCTGCCTCGGGGCGCGACCGCAACGGAGCAGTTGTCGCGGCGCTTGGTGCGTTGCTCGCCTTGGCAGTCCGGTTCCGCGAGGTCCAGCCATACGACGCAGTCGCACTGTTGCCCGACTACCTGCGCAGCTACCCGGTGAACCTGGCGTCGTTCGCCCGCCTCGTTGCGACCGACGCTTGGCTGGACCAGACACTCGCCGACGCTGTTGGCTGGTTCGCCACGGATTGGGGCATCGACGTGCACCTGCAGGTCGCGATGCGAAAGCTGCGGTATCAGGGGAACGACACGTTCCGGATTCGGCCCCTGGACGATAGTTTGGCAGTGGTGGAAGCGCCGCTGCCCGGCTTGACCAGTCCGCGGATGCGCCAGGCTATCCAGATTCTGCGCGACGTGGGAGCTGTTGCGCCGAACGGGGACGACGTCATGCGCGCGACGGCGCTCGGTCGGCAACTCGCAGAGGTATCCGATGTCGGCTGAGTTCTCACTGCTGAATCAGGTGAAGGTCTCCGGCTTCGAGTCGTCAGTTCTTGCCACCTACAACATCTCGTTTCGATTCTACGAGGAGCTCGTGCTGCCGCGCCTGAGGGCGGCGGGCTGCAGGAACAACGTCGTACTGGCTGACGCGCGCTGCGTTGCGCAGGCACTGGCCGATGGCTCTGATCGGCCGCGCCTGGCTGGGCGGGCATACGTGCTGATTCCGGTAATGGCGGGCGGAGCATTTCATCCGAAGATCCTGCTCCAGCTTGGGCCAAAGAAGGCCTCTGCCTGTGTCGGTAGTCACAACGCGACGTACGCGGGTTGGAGCGACAACCGCGAGGTCACGAGCGCCTATGCGGCTGAGTCTGACGACGACAGCAGCGCCGCGACGATCCGCGACGCTTGGCGCTTTCTGCGCGCTTGGGCGGGGACGGCGCCGCCGGAAATGTGCGACGCCTTGGACGCCGCCGAGTCAGTCGCTCCGGCGTGGCTGCGCTCTGGGTCGTCTGGAGAGAGC
>CAIPXZ010000562.1 GCA_903869075.1 uncultured Myxococcales bacterium
GGTGTCGACGAAATTCGCCACAACGTGGATCGGCAGCGTCCGCGGCAGGTCCAGTCGCGCCCAGGTCGCGTCGCGCAAGAACGCCGACGGCGCCGTCACCGCGTCGCTCTGCAGCACCGAAAACCGCGTAATCGGCAGGTAGGTCGCGTCGTTGCCGACGAGCGTGATGTCAGTGCCGTTCAGCGTCGTCACAAGCCGCGGCGCCTCGGCGCCCAGCACCGCCCGCGCCAGCCACGCCGCCGTGGCGTGCGGCACCGCGTAGTGCACGTGCAGCACGTCCAGGTGATGCTGGCGGGTTACCTCAATGATTTTGCTGGCCAGCGCGATCGGATAGGCGCCGTCCGGCTGCAGCACGTCGTGGTCGGGCTCCGCGACTTCGTGAAACGTCACGCCCGGCGTGTGCGGCGGCAAGCGAATCGGCAACGCGCGGGCAATAAAGTGCACGTCGTGGCCGCGCGCCGCCAGCGCCAAGCCGACCTCGGTCGCGACGATGCCGCTGCCGCCAAAAGTGGCAAAGCAGGTGATGCCAATGCGCAGCGGTCCGGCATTCATAGCGTCAAATCCTGCACTTGCGCGGCAAACGGCTGGCACGCTGCCAGCACCGCCGCGAGCAACGGCTGCAGGCCAAACCGCGCCGCCGGCCCGGGCATTCCGTACACACGCTCCTGCGGCGTCCCGCCCGGCGCCAGCCACAGCCGCGCGCGGTCGAGCCGCTCCACCGTCGCTTGGTCGCGCTGCGCCAGCGCTTTCGCGTGCTTGTCCAACAGCTTGGCCAGCGCGTCCGCCACCGTCTCGCGCGTCCGCGCCGCCGCCTTCGCCAGGTTCGGGTCCAGCGCCGTCAGCTCCGCCGTCAGCCCGTCGAGATCCAGCGCCGCCAGCATCGCCGCCAGCCGCACGTCCGGCGGCGTGCCGGGACCGTGCGCCGCCAGCTGCCGCAGCACATCGTCGCGCGGCGCCGTCAGGTCCGTCGTCGTCAGGCCGTGGGTGTCCAGGAACTGCCGCGTCCGCGCGTCCAGCAGCACAAAGCGGTCGCGGTGGATGACCAGCGGCAGCGTCAGGCCAAAATCCGCATACAGCGGACTGAGTTGCGCAAAATACGCCATCTCGCCCGGCCCGCCGACGTAGCCCGCCGTCGGCAGCAGCAAATCCTGCAGCAGCGGCCGGGACAACGCCGAGGTCGACAGCCGCAGCGGCTCGTGCGCCAGCCAATCCAGCACCTGCGGCGTCGTCACTGTCGCGTGCTGCGGGTGGCCGACGAGCGACCAAGTCTCCGGATTCGCGTGTGGATCCAGGCGGTAACGCGGCCCGTCGACGGCATCCGGCGCGACAAAGCTCAGCGGCGCACCCGGGCGAATGTGCACTTGCGGCGCAAAACCGCCGGCGCGCAGCCGATCCGCCTGGGCTTCCAGCAACGCCGCCAGCGGCGCCGCCGCCAGCAGACACCGGCGATGCAACGGCGCGGCCAGCGGCGCGAACGCCGGGTCGCGCGGATCGAGGAACACGAGCCCGGCGTCCGCGAACAGCGCCGCCAGCGTCTGGGCAAAAGCCGCTGTCACCGTCACGCCCGGCATGTACGCCGCGCGCAGCAGCGCCAGCACCTCATCGGCGTGCGGTAGCCCGGCCAGCTGCAGCGCCAGCGCGTCGAGCGCGTCGAGCACGTCCGGACCCAAGTGGCGGTGCGCGACCGGCACGCGCGACGGCGCGCTCGGCGCCAGCGCGATCTTGTGCGGCTCGGCGCCCGTCTGCGGCACGAAGACGTGGTCAATCTCCGCAAAATCGTGGTCTTCCGTCTGCAGCCAGAACAGCGGCACGCACGCCACGCCCGTCTCCGCCGTCAGCTGCCGCGCCGCGGCGATCGCCGTCGCCGCCTTGTACAGCGTGTACAGCGGCCCGAGGAACAGCCCCGCCTGCTGGCCCGTGACCACCACGACCGTCCCCGGCTGGCCCAACAGCGCCACGTGCGCCGCGCGCGCCGGGCTCGGCGGCAGCGCCGCGTTCTGGCGTTGGATGACGGCGAGGAGCTGAGGATCCAAGCGCTTCCGCGTCGCCACCTGCACCGCCGCAGCGCGGTCTGCTAAGCTGCGCATCGCGGGCGGCAGCAGCACTGTCGCCTCCGGTTCACCGCGCAGCCAGGATGTGGCAAAAGGCTTGGCCATCGCCCTGCGAGATAGCAGATCGATAACGGGAAGGCCATGCAGATTTCGCAAAGCTTTGCCAAGGGCCTGATACAACGGGACTCCACCGCCCGGCATCTGCTGTCGCCGTGCGTATCGCCGCAGGCGGGCGCAGCTGGCGACCCGGCAAAGAAGCGAAAGTGCGTGAATTTTTCCCAGCCAAACGCTAAGTTGCCGCCCATGGTGCGTCTGCTCGCCAATAGGGTCGTTGTCGCCATGCTCGCTCTCCCCGCGTTCCTGTTCAGCGCGCCGCTGCTGGCGCAACCGGAGCGGCAGCCCAACGCCGCGGAATTGCTGGCGGCGATCCAGCGCCTCGGCGTCGTCGGCAGCGTGCTGTACGTCGCTGCGCACCCGGACGATGAGAACAGCCGGCTGCTGGCGTACCTCGTTGGCGCGCGCGGGCTGACCGCGACCTACCTGTCGCTGACGCGCGGTGACGGTGGCCAGAACCTGATCGGCACCGAGCAGGACGAGCTGCTGGGGCTGCTGCGCACCCACGAGCTGCTGGCGGCGCGGCAGCGCGACGGCGCCGAGCAGCTGTTCACCCGCGCCCGCGACCTGGGCTACACAAAGCGCGCCGACGAGGCGCTGGCGATCTGGGGCCACGACGCGGTGCTGGGCGACGTCGTGCAGGCGATCCGCCGCGCCAAGCCGGACGTCATCGTGACGCGCTTCAACACGCTGCCGCCGAACCATGGCCACCACACCGCATCGGCGATTTTGGCGGCGGAAGCGTTTGCCGCGGCCGCCGATCCGCAGCGCTTTCCCGAGCAATTGCCGCAATTTCCGGCGTGGCAGCCGGCGCGGCTGCTGCACAACGTGCCGCTGTTCAACGTCGCGCCGGGCACGGACCTGAGCGCGTACCTGAAGCTCGACGTCGGCGGCTACGACCCGCTGCGGGGCAAGTCCTGGCCGGAGATCGCCGCCGAGAGCCGGAGCCAGCA
>CAIPXZ010000563.1 GCA_903869075.1 uncultured Myxococcales bacterium
CGCGCGAGCCCGGCGGCAGGCGCGGCGGCAGGCGTCGGCGCCGCGGCGGGCGCCGGAGTGGCTTGCGGAATGGCGGGTTTGGCAGCTTGCTGCACCATGGCGCCAGTGTCGGTCGCGCCTGCCGCCGGGTCAAGCCACCCGCGGGTCGCTGGGGCGGCAGCACCCCATGGCGGTTGACGCCGCCGCTGCCTGCGGGCACAGTCGGCAGCTGCGGGTGCGGAAGCCCGCGCGGGCCGGAGCGAAAATGCGGATGCGGATGAACCTCGCGCAGCAGTGCGCGGTGTGGATGTGTGTGGCGTTGGCGGCGTGCGGCAGCAGCACGACGGCGACAACCGATGCGGCAGTGACAGCCGACGACGCGGTTGCCGATGCAACGACCGGCGATGCCGCCGATGCCGCAGTCGACGCTGCAGCCGACGCGACGGTCGTCTCGCCGCTGAGCTGGACCGTCACCAAGGACGGGCCGTACGTCTGCGGGCTCCGCATCGAGCAGATGACGTACAAGCTGCCGGGCAGCCTCGGTTCGCGCACGGTGCCGCTGTACATTTGGTACCCGGCGACGCAAGCGGTCGGCGACCATCCGTCGTACATGGGCGCGTTTGACGACCCGAATTCCTGGCTGAACGCGCCGCTGGCGCCGCCGGCATACGCGGGCGGGTATCCGATCCTCGTGCATTCCCATGGTTTTGAAGGTTTTTCCGGCAACTCCGCGACGTACATGTGCCACATCGCCACGCATGGCTGGGTCGCGCTGGTGCCAGAACACGTCGGCAACACGCTCATCGACACGCCATCGCCGCTGCCGCTGCTGGACTGGCTGGCGCGGCCGCTGGACATCTCCGCCGCGCTCGATTGGGCCAAGGCGCCGCCGTCGGGCGAGGTGCTGGCCGGTAAGCTGGACCTCGCGCACGTCGGCATGAGCGGCCACAGCTTTGGCAGCTACACGGTTTGGGCGCTGGCGGGCGCGACGTTTGACCAGGCGGCCATCGCTTCCGGCTGCGCCA
Source organism: uncultured Myxococcales bacterium (assembly GCA_903869075.1). Classification (GTDB taxonomy): domain Bacteria; phylum Myxococcota_A; class UBA9042; order UBA9042; family UBA9042; genus CAIYBN01. The sequence goes on from CAIPXZ010000563.1 coordinate 1,005, forward strand.
CCGGTCGCTGGCCCGACTGCACGCCCGAGCTGATCGCCGCGTTCAAAGCCAAGCTCTCGGACGACCGGCCGCTGACGTTCATCAGCTTGGCCGGCGACGGCGCCGACATCTTGCCGCACGACGGCCGCAACGTCGTCAAGCGCCCGGTGCTGCAGATGAACGGCACGCTCAATGACTCCGGCGAGACGCAGCTGTTCGCCGACGTCACCGGCTGCGATCTCACCTGGGTCGACGTCGAAGGCGGCTGCCACCAGCTCTATGGCCTCGGCAACAGCATCAACGGTGGGCCGGAGTGCAAGGCGCTGGACGATCAGGTCGGTTTTTCGCTGGTCAAGCCGTGGTTCTTGGGCTGGCTGCGCTACCACGTGCTCGGCGATCGCAGCGCGGAGGTCACGGGCATCGTCACCGGCAGCGTGGCGGTGTCACCGCTCGTGCACTTCCAGCACAAGGCGCCGCAGCCGTAGGTGTTTTGGCGTTCGGCATAGGATAACTCAGGTACTCTTGCTTTTTGGCTGGGTCGCCAAGTGCGCCCGCCTCCGGCGCTACGCACGGCGACACGCGAGTGGGTTCGGTCGCTCACTTTGCTTACGCCCGCTAGTCTTCCGGCGGTTCGGCGACGATCCGCAGCGCTGAGCCGCCGACGACGCGGTGGATGTTGCACAGCCCGCGCCACGAGACGTACGCGATGACTTCGCCGAACGGCGAGCCGAGCACGCTGCCGCGAATCGCGCGGAAGTCGCCGGGCTGTTCTTCCGCCGTCGGACCCTGCGGATCGGTCACTTCGTACGGCGTCAGCGCGTAGGCATCGGGGCGATAGCGGTCTGAACAGTGCTCGGCGCCATTGCCGAGCGTCTCAAAAACGCCATACGCATTGGGCGGATAGCTGCCCACCGGCACCGGTCGCGGCAGTGAATAGTTGGCGCGCTCCGGCGACAACGGCGCATCGCCCCACGGGAACCGCGCGCCCTCGATGCCACCGCGCGCTGCCCATTCCCACTCGGCTTCCGTCGGCAAACGGTAACGCCAGCCGTCGCCGTGCTCGGTCAGCCACGCGCAGTACGCCTCGGCGTCGAGCCAGGACACGCGCGCGTGCGGCAACTCACCCGCCAGGCCTGCAGATTCTGCGCCGGGCCAGTCGTCGGGACGGAACAGCCGCCACTGCGCGCGCGTCACCTGGAACGCGCCAAACAGGAACGACCGCGTCAGCGTCACCCGCCGCAGCGGCCGCTCATTGCGGTGCACCATCGGCTCGGACACGCCGCCCATCGTGAAGGTGCCGGGCGCAATGCGCACGAAGAGGTGGCCAAACGGCGCGCGGATGTACTGCGGATCCGCGGCGACGCGCGCCAAATTCGCAGCGCGCACCTCGGGATACGGCACCTCCGGCGGATGCAGCGCCACGCCCGGCAGCGGCAAGCCCTGCAGCGTCGGGTGGATCATCTCCGGCCACGACAGCTTGTCCTTGAGGTTGAACGCCGCGCGGTGCTGCAGCGGATGCTGCGGATGCAGGCGGATGATGTCGCGCCAGAGCGCCTCCGCTGGACCGAATTCGCCGGCGGCATACAGCGCGTCCGCCAGCAACGTGCGGGCGATCGCCGCGACATCGGGCAGCGCCGCCGCGTGCGCCGCCAGCCACGCCTGCAGTGGCGCGATGAGCACCGGTCGCCGCGTGGCGATCGTCGCCTTGTAGCGATTTTGCAGCGCCGCAAACGCCGCCTGCGCCGGGTCGGTCAGGTTGAGCACCGGCGGCGGCACCTGGCCATGCGGCGCGAGATCCGGACGCTCGCGCAGCGTCGCCTGGAGCGTGCGCAGCGTCGCCTCGGCGGAGGCATCGGACTGCGTGCGCGCCAGCACGTTCAGGTCGGGATCGGCGAGGATCAGCCCAGGATACGGAAAACCGGCGACGCGGAACACGTAATCGCGGCCAAAATCATCGGTGACCGGGCCGTCGAGCCACATGCTAAAGCGCACGGGCACGAATGCCGTGTTGAGCAGATGCGCGACCGCTGGATCTGAAAGCGCCACCGCCCGGGTGACTGAACCTGCCGGTCACCAATCGTCGCAGGTGTCCACGCCTTGGCCCAAGGCCTTGATCGCCACGGGAATTCCGCGCGCCCGCGCCACTTCCTGCGCCTCGGCAAGCCGTCCCAACCAGGAGATGTCCCTCATTTCCATGTGCGCCTCATTGTCGGTGTGCCAGAAGATCCCGCCGCCCGATAATGCACACGGGTGGCGCGGTGTCAACACACGTTTGCACACAGTGGCAGGGATTGTGCGGGGAGGCGTTCAGGTTTCGGAACGCTTGCGTCTACATCGGCGCTTGGCGGGAGCGGCGGCGGCGCACTGCGTACGGCTCGCGGCGCGCCTTGCGCGGCCCGCGGGCGCTACTCCACGGCGATGCTGGCGTGGAGGATCTTCACTTTGACCGGCGTGCCCTCGCCGACGGTGCCGCCGGCTTCGATCGCCGCCAGCGTCGCTTCGCCGTCGACCATTTTGCCGAAGACGCTGTAGCCGCCGTCCAGCTTGGGCTGCGGCGCGAAGGTGATGAAGAACTGGCTGCCTTCTGTGTCGGTCGCGGTGCCGGCGTTGGCCATGCTCAGCACGCCACGCGCGTCGTGTTTGGCCGCGGCGCTGGCCTCCAAGCCGTAGCTGTAGCCCGGACCGCCCGCGCCGGTGCCCAGCGGGTCGCCGCCTTGCGCCATGAAGCCCTTGATGATGCGGTGGAATTTCAACGTGTCGTAAAAGCCCAGCAGCGTCAGGTAAATGGTGCTGGTCACGTGCATCGGCGCCACTTCCGGCCGCAGCTGCAGCTTGAGATCGCCCTTGTCGGTGGTCAGCAGCCAGAAATACGCGCGGCCGGGCGTGAACGCGACGACCTGCGGCTTGGGCAGCTTGGTCCGCCAGTTCTTCGTCGCCGGGTCGATCGCCAGCGCGTCTACCTGCGCCTGGATCGCGGCGATCGCCGGGTCGAGGCCTTGCGCCGTGACTTCTGCGGCGGCGTCGGCGGCGGTGGCATCCGCGGCGAGGACAAGCGCCGTGTCAGCGGCGGCGTCATCGGCAACCGCGGCGTCGGCGCCCGATGCGGCCTTGCCACAGGCTGGCGCCAGCGCGCACGCCAGCGCCAGGACGACGGAGGAACACTTGGACAAGGCTGCCATCGGACGCTCCTTACGCGCCGCAGCGCCGGCCGAGTCTGCCGACGCCGCCGGGCGCGGTCAATCGCGCTTTCCCGCCCCGGCAGCAGCCGGTATGCTCGCCGCGTGAAGCCGCGCCTCGCCATCGCCGTCCTGTTCGCGTGCGCGTGGCTCGTCCTGTGCCGCAGCTGGCCGATTGACGCCATCCATTTTGACTCCAGCCGCGACCTCCTCATGGCCCGCGACTGCTATGAGCTCGGTCTGTGCGACAGCCACGGCCCGCCGACGAGCTTTCCCGGCCTCTTCCAGGGCGTGCTGTGGACCAACGCGCTCGGTTTGCTGCGCTGGCTGGGGGCGACGCCGCGGGCGATCGGCGTCCTACTGGCGGCGCTGTACGCGCTGACGTTCGCGGTGGCCCAGCGGTGGCGGCCGGGGCCGACCGGGCTGGGGCTGTGGGCGCTGCTGCTGGCCGGGAGCATCGCGATGATGCCGGTTGTGCTGTGGTCGCCGACCCTGTTTTTCCCGGCGATGATGCTGACGACCTGGCTGACGGTGGATTGGCTCGCCGCGCCGACCTGGCCGCTGGCGCTGGGCGTCGGGCTGCTGTGGGGCGTGACGCTGGACCTGTATCTGGCCGCCGGGCCGGTGCTTTTGGCGACGCTGGCGCTGGGACTGCGCGC
>CAIPXZ010000564.1 GCA_903869075.1 uncultured Myxococcales bacterium
CGCTGCCCGCAACCGATCCGCGCTACGCCGCGGCGCAGCAAGCGCTGGCCGGGGATCCGACCGTTGTGCTGGAGCGGGCGCTGATCGCCGCGGCAAAGCGACTGGCGATGTCGCCGGCGCACGGACCGTGGACAACAGCGGCGTGGCAGCAAGCGGCGCATGACCCAATGTACATCTCGGTCGAAGGCGGCTGGGCGGAGCGTGGCTGGTTTGGCCTCGCGCTCCAGCGCGAAGATGGCGCGATCGAACAACATCCGCACGCGCCAATTGTTGAGCTGGCATACACGCTTGAAGAAATCCGGACCGGCGATTGGGCAAAAGGGCTGTCCCACGAACTCGGCCACGCGCTCCTCTTGGCAGCGGCCGGTCCGACTGTCGAGCCGTGGCTGCGCGCGTACCCGTGGGCGTTGCGCCCCCAGTCGGGAGCGCACGATGCGCAGCGCACGACCGAAAACCTGCAAGCGCTGAACGAAGGCTTGGCTGAACATTTTGAAGCCTTGGCATTTCTCGGCGAATCGAGCGAGGCGGCCATGGCGAAGTGGCTCAAGCCTGGTGGTGGGGTCATGAACGCGCGCGGCTTCGGGTCGCCACGGACGTTGCGCGTGCAGAACATCATCTGGGGGCGCTACGCGTTCGAGCCGCTGCTGCCTCGCCTGCCCGAGGCGCAATGGAGCGCACACGACGCCTGGGTCGCGTATCGTGCGGCGCAAGCGCTCGACAACCACCGATTGCGCGCGTGCAACACGCAGCTGGAAAATGAAGGACTCGTCGCAACGTTGTTGACTCGGGCGGCGCATCATCCGCAGTTGCGCATGACAGCATTGACGTCCGCCGATCTTGCGCGTGTGGCACCGCAGGGCCTCGACGCAAATGCGCAGCACGAGTGGCTGGCGCGCATGGGTCCGACCGCTGCGTTCCACCTGCAGTTGGTGCTGGCGCTACACGAACTGCCCGTCGCGCCGGAGTCCATCGCCGGCGACCTGGGCGTGCGGGAAGTGGTTGATGCGTGGCTGAGTCGACAGCCTCAAGACCTGGCCGGGCTCGTCGAGGTCGTCGTGAACACGACCCTCGGCACGACAGTGTCAGTGGATCTGGCGCAAAAGATCCGCCACGAACTGGCGCAAGGCGGCGTTTCAGTTCCGGTCTTGGACCCGGCGCGCGATCACTTTGCGGTCCTGCAACGGGAACTCGACGCGGTGGTGCAGGGCCTCATCGCGAGGAAAGGCGAAGGCCTGTTCGCCGCGTGCGGCCGTCCGCTTTGGGTCGACGTCGCCGGGCGCGAGCTGCCGATGGATTTCGGCGACGACCACGCGCCATTGCAGCTCGATCTGAACGCGGCAGAGTTCATGGATTTTCTGCAGATTCCGTCAGTGGACGCGAACCAGGCCCGCGCGATCCTCGCCGCGCGAGATCGACAAGTCGGTTTCTTGTCTCTCGATGCGTTCCTCAACGCTGCGCGTCTCGGCGCCAAGGCCAAAGCTGCACTCCACTTACACGTCCCGACGCCGCCTCCCTGACACCGAATGCACCGATGGCCACCGCACCGACGGCGCACTTGCAAGCGACGCCTGCGTCGTGCTGGAAACCGTGTGCAGCTGGTGCCGAACGTGCCAGCCGCTGTGTGCGTGGCCGAATTCAATTGGCTCGCTTGCCGCGCATCACCGTGAGACCTGACGCCGCCACGCAAACGCGAGTATCATGGCTTGGACCAAGGCAAATGTCAGACCGAATGGCACGTTGCCGAGCGCCTCTCGACCGCCAATTGCCAAAAAATGGAGGTATTGGCTGGTGTCCTTGACCTTCGCCGGATCAGATAAATAGGCAAAGACGGACATCAGCCCGACCAAACCGCCAGAGACCGCGCTGATCCCAGTCATCGCCGTCATCGCCAAGCCGAGTCCCAGAAGCCGGTGACGCCCGTATGTCGCCCACTCGACAACGTTCAGGACCAGCCCAACGACAAAACACGCGAGCGTTACCCAACCGGCGTAGCCCATTTCTTCAAACGTTGGCGTGAACTTCCAAACAGCTGCAGCGATCAGCAGGCACGCGACGAACCCGAACCAACTGGTGGCCGCAATGAAGCGCTCAATACCCGTCGATGCTGGCCGCGCCACGGCTGAAGCCATGAAGGTTTCCAGAGCCGCGGCGAACTCACCGGCGCTGGCAAAGCGGTCACCGGACTGCGCCGCCATCGCCCGCCGCACAATGGCGCGTAGCCCATCGGGCGCGGTTGGCGCGGCCAAATCAATGGCCTGAGGCGTCGCAGAGCGCGCGGCGCCGAGCACGTCGACGATGGTTGGGCCGCGATACGGGGCGTGCCCAGTCAGCAGGTGGTAGAGCATCGCGCCGAGCGCAAAGACGTCAGTACGTTCGTCCACCGAGGCAATTTCGCCTTTGGCCTGTTCAGGCGCCATGTAGGCTGGCGTGCCGAGAATGGAGCCATGCACCGTCAACGCGCCATCGTGACTCGCCCCAAGGGCGGTCATGACCGTCTCGTCGTCTGCCTTGGCGTCGGCCAGCCCCCGCACCTTGGCAATGCCCCAGTCCAGCAGCACAGCGTCCCCGTGTGGACCGACCACGACGTTGTCGGGCTTCACGTCGCGGTGGATGACGCCACGCTCATGGGCAAAGGCCAGCGTCTGGGCGACACGCACGATAATGGGCAGGAGGCGCATGCGGTCTTCAAACGTCGCCGCTTCTCGCAGCAATCGCGTAAAGGTTTGACCTTCTACCAACCGCATCGTGTAGTACGGCAATCCGCCTGTGCCGGTTGCGCGCTCGTACACGGTCGGGATGCCCGGGTGATCGAGTTGCGCGGTGACCAACGCTTCGACGTCAAACCGTTGGCGCAAGATACCCGTGCCATCGCCCAGCAGGTGCTTGATCGCCACTCGACGACCGAGCATGCGATCGCGTGCTTCCACGACGCGGCCCATGCCACCGCGCCCCAACTCCCGCTGTTCCTGATAGCGTTCCGCTGGCGCATCTGCCGACTGTGGGTGCGTCCGCATCACACCGCGCACGGTGTCAGCCAACGTTGGCTGGGCACCCGGACCGGCCGTCCCAACGCGCTTGCCGAACCTTTCATCTGCGACGGTTTCAACGTCAACTGCAGAGAGCGTTTTGTCGTCACTGGGCATGGGCATCTCCAAAATTTCTTGTCCGGCGCACGGTTGTGAGCCGCGTGCTGTGGACGCGTCGGGCGACGAAGCACCGTCTTTGCGACATCATCGCCGAGGCGATACGAACGCCGGTGATGCTGCGTCCACCTGTCAAGGCAGTCAAGGTGGGTGCGCCCTGCCTCGCCGCCGCCGATGCCACTGCGGGGCTGATGCGCGAACGGATCTGCCACGCCCGGGTTGGCAGATTGCGACCCGCTATCCATGCGGCGATTGGCGATGCGAATCGCCATCGCGCCGCCGCTCGCGCGACGTTTCTTCAGGGGTTCAATAGGTTGGCGCGACGGAGCGTCCATGACCCAAGTCCTCGCCTCAGCGAGACGCGCGCCCCACAAGATACTGGGTGATCTCGCCAACCGCCGCCGTGACATCGGGACCCGCTGCGTTTGTCGCGATGAGAAGAACCAGGTTGGCCGACGGTGCGACAACCACGCGGGCATAGAACATCGTGTTGGAGCCGTCGTGTCTGAGGACCGGACCTGTCGCCCATTTTGGATGCTCGACGCCCCAACCGAACGCGTAGTCGCCACCGGCAGGCGCCGTGTGCAACACCTGAAACTCACTTGGCAACAGCGGCAGGATCGTCTCCTCGCCGCGTTCACCACGCGCGTGTTCCGTCACGAACTTGGCCCAATCGGCGAGCGAGCAGTGGACCGTGCCCGCCGGCCCGAGCGCTGCGGGATTGTCGGAGCGTGGGCCCGGCTCCACCGCCACGAATGTCGCACCTTCGGCGCGATGCGCCCAAGGCTGATCCGTCTTGCCCGGCGTCGCCGGCGCGCCAAAGCCGCAGGAACGCATCCCGAGCGGCGCGAACAGGCGCTTTTGCATGAGGTCTTCCCAAGTCTCGCCCGTCAGTTTCTCCAGCACTACGCCGACGGTCATGTAGCCCGCATTCGCGTAAACATAGTCGCCCACCTTGCCCGGCGCGGACCGCAACAGCGCGTGGACAGCCTCCTTGCGCGCGAGCGACGGCTTGTCCGCGTGCCACAGCGGGTCCCAAATCGGCTTGGCGATGGCCGCCGGCATCCCGCCGCGATGGCTCAACAACTGCCCGACCGTCACGCGCGCGAAATCGGGATGCAAATCCGGCCAATCGCTGAGCACGGTCCCGATGGGCGTCTGCCAGGTCAGCTTGCCGTCGTGCACGAGCAGCGCCGCCAAAGTGGCCGTCATCGCCTTGGTGTCCGAACCCAAATGCCAGACGTCGCCCAGCGTCACCTGCGTCTTGTCGCCGAGCTTGCGCACGCCCCACGCGCCTTGCTCCTTGACCGCGCCCGCGACGAGCAGCATCGCCGCGACGCCAGGGAGATGATACTTCGCGCCCACTTCCGCCAGCGCCTGATCGAGCGAGGTAAAGACGGTCGGCCAGGGCTCAAGCCGCAAGCCGCTGATTTTCTCCCCGGCCATCGCCAGCCCAAGCCGCCACGTCCGCGTTGGCGTCTGCACGCGGTACGTCGGCGCGCCGTCGTGGTCGGCCACGCGTTCCATGGCGTTGATGTGGCCGATGGCGTTGCAAAATGCCGGCCAGGTCGCCACTGGAGCCGCCGTTTGAAATTCCGGCGTGAGCATGGGGAAGATCCGCGGACAATCGGGTTCCTGCAATGCCTCGACGACGCGCTGCACAGGTCCATCGAGACCCAAAAGGGCAAGGAAAATAAGGGTCAGCATGGCGAGGCTCCGGCTGGTGGGCAGGATCGCAGCGTAGCTGACGCGCGACAGGATGCCAACGAGTGCAGCCCGCAAGTCAAGTGCCTGAACCTCGGCCTGTGGTCATGCCGGTGCAATACCGGTCACGGCGATGGCGGCACCTGTCTGCCGTAGCGAACGGCTCCCTCTCGCTTGAACCATGCGTTCCCGCACATCAAACTTTCGCTCGGGCGCTGCAAGGGAGCCTGAGTTTGGCGCTCTCATTCATTCGCTGCCCCGCGACAGAACACGCGACGCGGGGACGGGCAGGTTCGGGCCGCTACCTCGCACTGCGGGCACCGGTCGACGACGATGGTGTCAACGGGGACTTGTCCAACCCGCACACGAAGCAGTCCGAACAGGTGGCAGGTGCGTCGGCGTGGCAGCGGACAATCGCGTAGCGTTGGCGCGGCTTGGCCTGCACGCGCCAACCCTCGCCTCGGGCCATCCGCGCCTGCGCCCGCGCATGAAGCCGGCGCGAGAACGCCGCTAGTCACTCCGGCGCTGATTCCGGCGTAGCGAAGACGATCTCCGCCAAATCAACTAACCGCCTGGCGACGTCCGCAGCCTGGGCCGCGGCCGATTCAGCGGGCTCGGGCAACGCAATCGGCACCAAGTAGCCGCCCCAACCTTGCCAGCCGGGCGGAACCGGATACACCGTCACGCCGCTCGCCTCCACCGCATCCTTCGCATCGCGCCATCCGACCTGAAGCCACAACGGACCGTGGTCGGTCTCCAATGCCGCGGAAGCGCGAAAGAAATACCCAAACCACAGTTTGCGCTTGCCACTGCCGGGACCGAAACTGAAGCCGCCCCATGTCAGGTCAGCGCCGCCACCGCCAGTGGCGACTTCGAAACGCGGGCCGAGCTCGTACCGCGTCCCCCGAATCAGGTCCGCAAGCGCCACCATGCTGTTGATGACTTCGGGTTGCCTCAGCATATCCGCCTCTTGTTCAGTGATGGGGTCGGTGTGGACCGGTTCATCGATCCAGTCCTCGAGCAATCTCAGGAACTCGGCATGGATGTAACGTTCGATGGGATCTTCGAGCACGATACCGCAAACGGATTCGTGAACTTGCTTCCACGTGACCATGTCCAGGGCAACCCGCGGTTGCAGCGCTTCCATTTGCGCACTCGCCAACTCGGTCACTTCCTGCCAGAGCGCTACCCGACGGCGCGCCGGGACGCAAAAGACCAAGCGACCGACGTTTTCGGCTACGCACGTGCGCTCAAGTTCGCGCAAGTACTCTTTCGGCTGTTTTTCGGTCAAATTGGCGCCCAGCTTGTTTTCCACGATGAGGTGATACCCGGGGCGCCGCACGACGAGGTCTGGCCGGCCGCTGCCCGCCGCGACCTGAGTGCTGACGCTCCAGCCGGTGCGCGGCAACCCCGCGGGCACGCCGAAAACCTGATGCAGTGCATCGGCACAGGCAGGCACGGTCAGCAAGCGTGCGAGCACCTCAGTCACGGTGTCCTCGGCCTTCATGCTCGATATCCGGTGAAGCAGCCCAGACATCGCGTGCGCGGTCGCGGTCTCACCCATGCGATTTCCTCGGCCGGTTCGGTGCGCGCGGTGTGTCGCGGCAACTGAGCCGCGTTGCTCATAACAGTTCCGCAGTTACTGCGCAAGCGAGGTGCAGAGCCGGCAATCGTCCTCGGGCACGCCAGGAACAATCCCACGTTGCTAACGCGCGACAGGATGCGCAACGCATGTTCCGGCAGTTTGGGGCCGACACGTTGCACTGCGGACACCAGACGCCGAAGCTTGTGTCGCCATCGCCCCAACCACACGTGATTTCCGCGGCCTCCATGCCAGCACGCGCGGCGATGCCCCCGGCGTTAGGCTGGCCCGGAGGCCGCCATGCCAACCGGCGCGTACAGGTGCTTCTGGAAGCCGATGAACAGCTGCCGGATCGCCGCCGTTCCGCCCAAATGCTGCTGCGCGTCCTGCAGCCCGTGGTATTTCAGCTCCAGCAGGCTCTTGAGCTTCTTCGCGTCCAGCTCGCCCACGCCGGCTTTGACGTATTGCCCCAACACAAAGGCAAGGAACGCCTGCTGCTTCTCATCGTAGCTCTGCAGGATGCGTTGTTGATGCACCTCCACCCGCTCGGCGCGCGTCATCGTCGGGAGGGCGAATGCGACGTAGGCGAGGACGTCAAAGATGTCGCTCTGGCCGGGTCACACTTCCACAACCGTCGCGTCGCGTCCCGCCACGCTCGGCCTTGGCCGCGCGGCAATCAGCCAATACGTCTGCAGCAGGCCTTTGCCTTTGACCTCGATTTCACCGCGCGCCTCCACGACGAATCCATCGCGCACCCGCTCGGCAAACGCTGCCGTGACGTGGATCGCGCCGGGCTTGCCGTGTGATTCCATGCGGCTCGCCACGTTCACCGCGTCGCCCCACAGGTCGTAGACGAACTTCTGCTGGCCGATGACGCCCGCCACCACCGGCCCGGTGTTCAGCCCCACCCGCAACTGGAGCGCGTCTGGCCAACTGCGGTTGATTTGCTCCAGCACCTGCAGCATCTCCAGCGCCATGTCGGCCATGCGGTGCGCGTGGTCGGAGGTGCGCGTCGGCAGCCCAGATGCCGCCATGTACGCGTCGCCGATGGTCTTGATTTTCTCGACGCCGTGCCGCTGCGCAATCTGGTCAAAAGCCGAAAACACCTCGCTCAGCCGCGCCACAACCTCGTGCGGCGAGAGGCGCGACGACAGCGTCGTGTAGCCCACGACATCGGCAAAGAGCACGGTCACTTCGTCGAACGCGTCGGCGATCGGGCGCTCGCCGGCCTTGAGCCGTTCGGCGATCGGCTGCGGCAAGATGTTCAGCAGCAGCGCCTCGGAGCGGGCATGTTCCTCCTCGATCTGCCGCATTTGGCGGGCGATTTGCGTGGTTTGCTTGGCCAGCCGCGTGCTCATCGCATTGAACGTCGTCGCGAGCTCGCCAATCTCATCGTCCGAATACACAAGCGCCTGTGCGCCCAGCTGCCCGCGCGCCAGCTCGCCCGCGGTCGTCACGAGCGTCTCCACCGGCAGTTGGATGTCGCGCTTGAGCCGGTAGGCCAGCGTCGCGCCCAGCGCCGCAAGCAGCAAAGTGAGCAGCGCGACGCGGCTCGCCGTTTCCGTGGCGGCGCTGTTGCCCACCTGATCAGCGGCCTGAGTCAGCTTCGGCAGCGCGGCGACCATCTCCTGCAGCTTGTCCGCGACGCGATGCCCAGCGCAGCCCGCTTCCCGCCGGGCGCGATACGCGGCAACGTCGCTTGTCCGCAGGTCATTGAACGCCCGCAGCAGCTCGGGAAACGGCGCCGTGAGGCGACGTGCCTCCGCCACCGCCACTTCACCCGGAACCGCCGACGGCGGCTGCTGTTGCGCCGCCGCGCAGTGATCGACAAGCGCCATTGGATGCTCGCCAGAGGGCGCATCGACCCGCCCGTCGCCGTCGCTCAGGGCCTCGTCCGCATACCGCGCTTCATAGGTGGCAAGCGCGCGCTCCACGGACCACAGCGCCAACGCATCGTCCACGGTCGTCGCGGGATGCGCCAGTTCAACCGCGCGCAGGACCTGCTGCAGGACGCCCGACTTGCCCGTGCGCTCTGGATCGAACCCGTCGGCATGACGCAGGTAGCCGCGGTCACTCAGGGCCGCTGTCAACGCGCCAAAACGCGCGTGCCGCTCGGCGACCAGCCGCCGCAGGTCCAATAGCCGCGTGGTGATCGCCTTCAGCTCGGCCGTCAGCGCGGCTTCACCCGGTCCAAGTCGCTTCTGCAGCGCCGCGGAATCCTCCGCGATGTCTGTGAGCGCAATCGCCAGCGCCGCCCAGTGATCTTCAGCGCCAGGTCGCCGCGCCACCGTCGTCCACACCGCCGCGGACCGATACTGTGCGTCCTTGACCTGCGCCAGGTCGAACGCGCGCTGGGCGGCCAAATACCGCAGGCGCGCCCGCTCGATGCCTTCCACTTGCCACCGCTCCAGAAATTGCTGCTCGGCCAGCAAGGCCTGCAAGGCGCGTCCCTGGACGTCGGCCGCGCTGCGGGTCAGGGCTTGTGCCGGTTCGGCAATCTGGTCCTGGTCGGCTTCAAACCGCACGATGCCGTAAATCGCCACGCTCGTGTTCACAACGACCAGCGCGATGAGCAGCCCAAAGCCAAGGCCAAGCTTGGCGCCAAACGACCGACGCGCCAGAAACGCGTCCACCGGACCGAGCACGGACGTGTTGACTTGGCTTGGCGGGCGGTTGGTGCGCATCGGTTGTCGCGACTGGAGGTTAGGGAAGTGTGGGCCGCGCGTCTGCGCCGGTCAAGCTGTGGCCGCTGCCGGGTTCCGGGGGCCGTGCGCTGGACGCGTCAGTCGGTAGCACCGGTCCGGCTTGCGCGGCGAGAGACGGATCGCGCGTTGGCGAGCGCCGAGCGCAGTCGCGTTTCGCTTCGCTCGCAGTCATCGCTCCCTACCACGCCACAACGCACTTCCGATCTACGCAAATCAGCCCGCTGGCGCATGCGGCGTCGACTTCGCACTCGCTGCACACGTTGTTCCAGCAGCCCTGCTTGGGGTCCGGGCAGTGCGGGCAGAGCGCCGGGTAGTTGCCGGCGCAAAATGTCGGGTCGATGCTGTAGGTTTGGTCCTGCTGGCGCGGGTGGTGGCAGCCGGTTTCGCAGCGGCCGGCGAGGCAGACCTGGCCGAGCGGGCAGTCCTGGTCCTGCTGCGTCGGGTCGCACGTCCCGGGGGCGTTGGGCGCCACGCACGCGCGCACGCGGCAGACAAGCCCGGCGCCGCAGCTGCCGCCGCCCTGGTCGCAGCGGGTCGTGCAAAAGCCGCCGACGCAGAACTGGTTGGCCGGGCAGCTGCCGCCGGAACACGCCGCGCCGACGCACTGGCCGTCGACGCAGCCGGCGTAGCTGTTGCCGTTGCCGTCCGGGCACTGGCCGTTGTCGATGCAGCGCGACGGCTGCTGGTCGTGCGGCACGGCGATGACGTACAGCCGCGTCAGCCGGCCGACGACGCCGTAATCCAGCGCCACAAACCGCAGCCACACTGGCTTGTCGCCCGGCGGCACAAGCTTGTCCAGGCGCACGTGGCCGGCGGAAAAGCCGAACGGCGCGCCGTTGGGGATGCCAAAATGCGTGCCCGGCACGTCCGGCTTGGGGCCGTGGAACACCTGCACGCCCTGGCTGGACGTCACGCTGTCCGTGCCGATCTGCAACACCGCCACCGGCACGTCGCCCGGCTGCGGCGGCGCGTCGTAGCGCTCGATAACCACGTCATTGTCCACCGCCCACGGCAACACGCCCAGCGGGTCGCCGGCGAGGTACAGCGCGCTCGGCGTCTTGCGCGAAAAGCACTGCGCCACAACGTTGACGATGCTCGCCGGCGGCTGGTACTGCGTCGCCGTGCCGTTGGCCGCGCCGTACGCGTCGGTATTTTTCTCGGCGACGTCATGCGTCACCTGCACCGCGCGCGTGCGGTCGAGGTCGATGCAGTCCATGCCCTTAGCGTCCAGCACCCCCAGCGCGCCGATGCGCACGCCCGAGCGCGACCCCGGCAGCTCACACCCGGCATCCGCCACAAGCCGCGCGTTCAGGCTCAGCGGCGCCTGGTTCGTCAGGAAGGTGCCGGTCACATCCACGACGTGCGGCCCCGGCGTCAGCGTCAGCGGCACAAGCAGCAGCGGTCCCTTGAACGTGCCGGCACACGGCACGCCGTCGCATGCCAGCCGCTGCGCATTCAGGCTCAGGTTGTACGGGTGCAGCTCCAGGCTGATGGTGCCCTGCCCCGCGGTCACCGTCACGTCAACGTGCAGCTGCACCGTGTCCTGCGGCTGCAGCGGGTCCATGCCGACCTTGAGCCCGGCGCCGGTGCCGTCGTAGACGATGACGCCGGTGGTTGCCTGCAAGTTCGGGCAGCTGCTGAAGGTGCAGACGCCGCCGACGTCGTAAAAGCCCGGCGCGCAGCTGCAAGCGGCGGTGCCGGCGACGTCGGTGCAGGCGGTCTTGTCGGGCTCGACGCACGGGTTGGGGTTGCAAGGTCCGGGGACGCTTGCATCGCCGCACAGCGTGGTGCCCATGAGGTAGTAGCCGGTGTCGCACTTGCAGTATGCGGCGTCATAGAGCGGCACGCACTGGCCGTGGCCGCTGCAGGTGACGCCGGCGCACGGGTCGACGGTGACGTCCGGTTGGCTGTCGGTCAGGACGGTGGCGTCGGCGGCGCTGGCATCGCTGGCGAGGCTCGTGTCAGTGAGCGAGTCGCCGTCCGGCAAGCCGGCGGTGCCGTCGGTGCCAAACTGCGAGACGATGTCCACGCCCGCGACGTCCTTGCCGTAGCTGACCGTCGGTGCCGTGGGCGCGCTGCAGGCGGCGAACAGGCAGGGCAAGGCCAGGAGTTGCGCGAGGTTCAAGCGGTGCATGACGCTCCGGGCGGTGGACGGGAGGCGGCAACCGTAGCGCAGGCGGGCGGTGCTGGATAGCGGAAAGTGGCGCCGCGCGCCGCCGTCAAATCCCCACCATCAACCGCGCCACGTGCACCGGCGCCGGCAGCCCGAACTCCAGCGGCGCAGTAATTTGGCTTGGATCGACATACGTGCCAAACAAGTGGTCCCAAACGCTCAGGAACGCGCCAAAATTGCCGTGATGGTGCGCCGGATTCTTGCTGTGGTGCAGCGCGTGCGCCCGCGGCGTGATCAGCGCGCGCTCGAGCCACCGCGCGTTCAGCCGCACGTTCGTGTGCATCCAGTTGTTGCTGAGAATCGCCGCCGCCGTGCCCTTGGCGACCCACTCCGGCGGCACCCGCATCGCCACCGCCCAGACAAGGCTATTGGCCACAAACAGGAAATTGTGCGGAAAAGACGCGCGCAGGCCGGCCAGCCAGTACATCTCGGTCGGGCTGTGGTGCCAGCGGTGCGTTGGCCACAGCAGCGGCGCGTGCAGGGCGCGGTGGATCCAGTACAGCGTGAAGTCAATGCCCAGCAGCGTCAGGAAGAGCTGGCACGGCAGCGGCATGTCGGGCTCGACGTCGAAGAAGCCGTGGTCCAGCAGCGGGAAAATCAGCCACTTGTAGACCGCCTCGGTGATGGGGATCGTCAGCGCGATGGCGACGACGACGTGCGCGATGTCCCGCAGCAGCACCGTCCGCAGCTTGAAGCGCCGCGCCGGCAGCAGCGCCTCGGCGAGGATGAACGGCGTCGAATACAGCAGCAGCTGCTGCAGCGGGTTGGCCAGATTGCCGAGAAAGGCTTGGAAGTCGACTTGCATCTGCCCCACCTGCGTGCGTCGCGGCCGTGCCGCGCGGTGTCCAATCGCATGCAGCTGCGGCGCGGTCAAGCGGGGAATGCGCCGCGGCGATCAGTGGAAGACGTAGACAGCGCCCGACAGCGGCGTGTTCAGCTGCGTCTGGTCGCCATTGATGCCCGCCGAGCTGCCGGACTCGTAATCACCGGCGACGACGACGGTGTCCGCGGAGATGGCCACGCCGGTGCCAAAGTAGCCGCTGCGCTGGGTGTCGGACGCTTTCAAGAATGCCTGCTGTTCCCAGCCGTTGGCGCCCTTGACGAAGACGTAGGCGGCGCCGCTGACGCCGTAGGCCTTGGTTTGCGCCAACGTGCTGGCGAGCGTTTCATCGCCGTTGATGCCGGTCGCGCCGGACGATTCCCAGTACGCGCCGACGACGGCGACCGCGCCGGTTGTGGCGACGGTGAAGCCGAAGCCGGCGCCGGAGTCGCCGGTGTTGGACGCCTTCAGGTAGGCCTCCTGCTGCCAGCTGCCGTCGCGGCGGGTGAAGACGTAGGCCGCGCCGGCGCCGCCGCAGCACGTGGCGGCACTGGCGATGGAGTTGTCGGTCTGGTCGCCGTTGACGCCCTTGGTGGCGCTCTCCTCTTGCGGCGCGCCGACGAGCAGCGTGTCGCCAGCGAGCGCGACGTAGGCAAAAAGGTCGTTGGCATCGGGGTTGCTGGCCTTGATGTAGGCGCTCTGGCTCCACGTGGTGCCGCTGCGGTCGAAGACATAGACTGCGCCAGCGTTTGGCTTGCTGTTGTCGCTCTGGTTGCCATCGATCCCGGCCGCGGCGCTGGCCTCGCCGGTCGCGCCGATGGCAATCGTGTCGCCGGAGATGGCCACTCGGCCGCCAAAGCTGTCATCGGCGTCGGGATTCGACGCGTGCAACGTCGCCTGTTCCGTCCATTTTCCGCCGTTGAGCACGTACACGTGCGCGGAGCCCGCCCCTGCCTTGCCGTCGACGTTCGCCAAGAAATCGCCCACCACAAGCGTCGTTCCCGACAAGGCGACCGAGACATAGCCGTCGCCGAGGCTGCCCTCCGTCGGCTTGATGTACGCCGTCTGCGACCAGGCACCCGCGCCGTCGCGCGTGAAGACGTAGACCGCGGCCGTCGCCGTCACTTCCGTATTCAGCTGCACGCCGTCGACGCCGTGCGCCGCGCTCTGGTCCAGCCCGCTGATCGCCAGGAGGTCGCCGTCGATGGCGACGCTATAACCGAAAAAGCCGTTGTGAATCGGGTTGGACGCCTTCAGGTACGCCTGCTGCGTCCACACGCCACCTTTGCGCACGAACACGTATGCCGCGCCCGAGCGCGCCAGCGTCTGCACGCTCTGGTCGCCGTTGATGCCGGCCGTCGCGCCGCCTTCGCCGTAGGCGCTCGCCACAAGCGTGTCGCCGGAGATCGCCACGCTCCAGCCGAACATCACGTCTTTCACCGGGTTCGACGCCTTGACGTACGCCTCCTGCGCCGCCAGCCCGCGCACCGGCACCACGACGTACGTCTTCACGGCGCCGTTCGCCGTCAGGACGAGGGTATGCGCCGTGTTGGTCCCGAGGTTCGGCAGGTCGACGCTCGTGGCTTGGCCCGACGCCAGCGGCTTGCCGTCCAGCGTCAGCGTTGCGCCATCGCTGGCGACCGGCGTCAAGTCCGCCGTCGCGGCGGTCAAGCGGCATGTCAAGACGTAGCTCGTCGTCGTGGGGCTGAAGGCCGGCGCGAGGGCGCACGCGGTGGAGGTCAGCGCCTCCAAGCCCGGCGCAGCGGCGGTGGCGGCGATTGCGCTGGAGTCCGGCGCGCCGCACGCGCCGAGGCTAAGCAGCGCCCAGCAGACAACCGGGCAAACAGCGATCCGGGCACGCAGCGTCCCCATGTGGCCTCCACGCCCGCGCGCGGCAAGTCCGCGCGCTCGCTTGCAGTCTCCGCCGGGTCCGCAAGGGCGTCAAGGACCGGAAACTTGGCCCCAAAACCAAGCTCCTCCGACTCGGAGTTGCC
>CAIPXZ010000565.1 GCA_903869075.1 uncultured Myxococcales bacterium
GCTGAACATCTCCGCCGGGGCCGCTGCCCCAAAGGCCACTGACCATGCCGCCGACCCCGCAAGTGCCTGCCCGTCCCCGCCGCTGGCTGCTGTGGCTGCGACGGCTGATCCTTGGCGTGCTGGTGCTGCTGGTCGGCGCCGACGTCGGACTGCACCTGGCGGGGATCCACGCGCACATGCCGACCTTTTGCACCTGGAACCCGCGCATGGGCTGCGTGACAAAGCCGAACCTGCACGAGTCGCTGGAGTTCTTCAGCCAGCATCTGGCGTTCACGACGAACGCCCAAGGCCTGCGCAACGGGCCGATCGACGCCAAGAAGCCGGGCTGGAAGCGCGTGCTTGTGCTGGGTGACAGCGTGACGTTTGCGCCGCAAGTGCCAGACGGCGCGCCGTTTGCCAACCTGCTGGACCTGGAGCTGTTCAAGGACCAGATCGAGGTCATCAACGGCGGCTCGATCTTCTTGCGCGCCACGGAGCAGGAGCTGAGCTGGTTCCTGGACGTCGGCGCGGCGCTGCAGCCGGATCTTGTGGTGCTGGAGTTCACGGAACGCAACGATTTTGCCGATAACCAGCACCAATACTGGTGGCAGCCGGGCAAGAACGGCCTGGAGCGGCAGACGGACGTCCAGCCGCCCTCCTACCACGGCTGGGTGCTGCGGTTCAACGAGACGCCGGTCGTGCAGTGGCTGGACGCGCACTCGCGGCTGTTCGGCCTGGCGCGCCTTGGTTTCTGGAATATCATGCACTTGCCGCGCGTGGACACCAACAAGCGCTGGCGCGAGAGCACCGACGACGTCGTGGCGCGGCTGCAGCAGGAGGTCGCGGCGCGCGGCGGGCGGCTGGCGGTCCTTGTCTACCCGTCGCCGGAACACCTCGCCGGGCTGCGCGGTGAGCGCGAGTGGCACGCCGACAATGACAACGCGCGGATCCTCGCGATCGTCAAGGCACACAACATCCCGTACCTGGATCTGACGCCGGCGATGCAACCGGCGACGGCGAAGGTGTGGCTGGACGACGACGGCCACCTGACGCTCGCGGGGCACAAGGCCGTGGCGGACCTGCTGGCGCCGCAAGTTCGGGCCTGGCTGGCACCGACACCCGTGAAATAGCTGCGTTTTTCTGGCCTAGCGCGAGCGCGCGCAGCGGATCGTCACGTTGTCGAACCAGTGGGACGGCGGCAAGGCCGTGCGCGCCGAGTTGCGCAGGTAGCGCGCGTAAAGGTCCCAGCCCCCGCCGCGGACCTCGCGCGCCTGGACGCCGTGCGGCGTGGCGGTCCACTGCGCGGCGTTGCCAACCATGTCCAGCAAGCCGTGCCGCGACGCGCCGAGCGGGAAGCTGCCGACCGGCGCCGTCGCTGCCCAGCCGTCGTCGGCCTTCTTGTCGGGCCACATCCAGTCCGGGTGCAAGCCGCCGCAGCGCTTGTCGCAATAGTTGGTGCGGGTGGGGCCGACGTCCGCGCTGCCCCACGGGTAGACGCGGCCTTCGCCACCTTTTGCCGCGAACTCCCACTCGATGGCAGTCGGCAGCCGCGCGCCGGCCCAGGTGCAGAACACTTCGGCCTGGTAGGCGCTGACGCAGTTGGCGGGGTGCTGCTGGCGCTCGGCGACGCGGGCGTTGCACGAGCCGCTGGAGTCGGCGGCGCCGCAGACGCCGGCCAGCACGCACGCGTGGTAACCCGCGGCGGTAACGTCGATTTCGCCCAGCCAAAAGCCGTCGACCTGCGTGACCACGCCGGGCTTCTCGTCGGCGAAGCAGTGGCTGTCGCTGGGCTCGCAGCCAAAAGTGAAGCTGCCGCCGGGCAGCCAGATGTAGCGCAAGCCGGTGCCTGGGTCGGTGTGCGGCGATGACTCCGGCGACCACGGCTGCGCATCGCCGGCGAGCGGCGCGACGGCCTGGGACGCCACAGTCACCGCGTCGGTCAGCGGCGCGGCACAGCGAAAACCGAGGTCCACCGCACGCGTCTCCGGCAGCCGCGGCGCCCGCGCCGCCGCGCGCGCCGAATGCACGAATTCAAGCCACGACCCGCCGCGCACCACACGCGCCAGCCCCTGCGCCGGCCCGCGCGGATTCCACACCGCATCCGGCTGGTACGGCGCGTACCAATCCGCCGTCCATTCCCAGACATTGCCCACCAAGTCGCAGATGCCCTGCGGCGACGAACCCGCCGGGATCTGGCA
>CAIPXZ010000566.1 GCA_903869075.1 uncultured Myxococcales bacterium
AAACGCGCCGCAGCCGGTGCCGCACGATCAAAAACAGGCGGTGGGCAAGACGCCGACCGAGCGGATGGCGGCGGACCTCTTCAACCGCAAGGGCGCCCTGATCGTCGCGGAGGCGGCGCGCATCGGCATTGAGCCCGGCGTGGCGGCGGCGTGCATGATGACGGAGACCGGCGGGCGGCGGCAAAAAGACGGGCAGATGACAATCCGCTTTGAGCCCGCGGTGTTCCACAAGTACACGCAGAAGTCCGTGGAGGACACGCACGCCAACCAGGCGGCGGAATGGACGGCGCTGGAGGCGGCGAAGGCGATCGACGAGACCGCAGCGTACGATAGCATCAGCATGGGCACGGCGCAGGTCATGGGCTTCAACTCGCAGCGGCTGGGCTATGCCGACGCGAAGACGATGTTCACAGCGCTGTCCGCCAGCGACGACGCGCAAGCCATTGGTTTCTTTGAGTTCATTCGCACTTCCAAGGTGCTGCTGCAGGCGGCGCAGGCCAAGGACTGGGCGAATTTTGCCCGCATCTACAACGGTCCGGCATACGCCCAGAACGCCTATGACGTGAAGATGGCGACGTATTATGCGGCCTGGCAGCGCGTGACGGCGGGATTGAACGGCTGATTGCCGCCCGGCCGCGGGCTGGCTACGCTTGGCGGCATGCGGCGCCGGGTGGTGCCGCCGGGGTGGCATGCGCAGCTGGCTGATAACTTGCGTGATCCTGAGCGCTTGCGGCGCGGGCAGCCCCGCGGGCGGCGCGATCGCCGATGTCAGCTTGACCGACATCGCCGACGTCAGCCTCGACACAGCCGACAGCTGCAGCGCCGGGGCGCCCTGCCCGCTCCACAACGAGTTCGGCACCTGCTCCGGCGTGACGGTGTGCGGCGGCGGCAGCGCGACCTGCAGCGGCGCCGCGCCCGCGCCCGAGACCTGCAACCAAAAAGACGACGACTGCAACGGCTTGACCGACGACAACGTCTGCGAGGACGGCGACCCGGCAACGACAGGCTACTGCGTCGGCAGCCAATGCGCGCAAAAACCGGCGTGCGACGACGGCGACGCCTGCACCGCCGACACCTGGACCGGCAGCGGCTGTACGCACAGCGCGGGCGGCGGCTGCAGCATCGCCGGCGTTTGCCAGCAGGCGGGCACCAAGGCGCCCGGCGATCCGTGCAAGGTCTGCAACCCGCTGCAATCGAAGACGAACTGGGTCAGCCAGCCGGGCTTGACCTGCGACGACGGCGACGCCTGTACCACCGGCGACGCCTGCAGCGACGGCAGCTGCCACGGCACGCCGCTCGACTGCAGCAGCCAGGGCACCGCGTGCGGCGCGGCGACGTGCGTGGCTGGCAAGTGCGTCGTCAGCGGCAGCGGCGGCGCGTGCAAGCCCGGCGATGTCGCCGCCTGCAGCGATCCGTGCCAGACCAACACCTGCGGCGCCGACTGCGCGTGGCAGGGCTGCGCGCTCAAAGCCGGCGCCAAGTGCGCCTACCAGGCCGGCAACGACCACCAGTGCTGCGCCAAGGGCAGCTGGCAATTTTGTTCCAAAACGACCTGCGACTGGTACCCTTGCCAGGCAGACACGCAAAGTGGGTGCCCATGAATTCCCGGCAGATGATCGCCGCCCTGCTCGCGCTGGCCTCCGTAGCCTCGATCGTCTGGGGCGTGCCGGTGGTGATGCGCCGCGCGCATTCCCAGGAGGCAATCCTCAACCTCGCGAAACTCACGCGGATTTCTGACGTGTACTACGTCAAGCCCAAGCTCGGCGACGGCGGCGAGCGGATGATTTGCCAGTTCCCGCAGGGCGAAATCCGCACAACGCTGGCCAAAAGCTGCTGCGACCCGAGCGTCAACGACGGCCAAGGCCGCTGCGATCCGGCCAAGATTGAGTGGAACCGCTCGATGTGGAAGACCTTGAAATTCCAGCTGGATGAGCCGCACTGGTACGTCTACGAGGTCAAATCCAGCGGCGTCCTCGGCAACGCCATTCTGGAGGTCTCGGCCTATGGCGACGCCGACTGCGACGGCCACTATTCGACGTTTCGCTTCACCCACCACGGCGATCCGGCGGCGCGCGCCGACAACTGCGTGCTGGGCACGGAGCCGGAGTTCGTCGCCATCAATCCAGAAGAATAGTCAGCGGATTCAGCGGTTAGCGCGCACGAACTGGGCAAAACACGCCGGCGTCTCCGCCACCAGCCGCAGCGCCTCGCCCGTCACCGGATGGCGAAAGCCCAGCGTGCGCGCGTGCAGCGCCAGGCGCTTTTCGTGCCAGCCCGGGTGCGCCGCACGCTTGCTCTCGTAGCGCACGTCGCCCAGCACCGGGTGGCCGCGCTCGGCAAAATGCACGCGGATCTGGTTGCGCCGCCCGGTCTCCAGGTTCACCTGCAGCAGCGTCGCGCCGCGCAGCCGTTCCAGCACTTTGAAGTGGGTAATCGCCAGCTTGCCCTCGCCCGGCACCTGCGTCGAATACTGATCCAGGTCGTCGTTGGTCGCCAGATAGCTGCGCATCGTCCCGGCGTCCGTCGGCACCGTCCCGGCGACGATCACGATGTACTCGCGCTCCGGCTTGCGCGCCTCGAACTGGTCCTTGATCGCCGCGGCGATCGCCTCGGTGCGGGCAAAAACCAGCAGTCCGGACGTGTCGCGGTCCAGCCGGTGGACGATCCACGCGCGGTGGGTGATGCGCTCGCCGCGGCTGAAGTGCCGCGCCACGGCGTGGACAAGCGTGTCGTCCTCCTTGCGGTCGGTCGGCACGCTGAGGACGCCGGCGCGCTTGTTGACGACGATCAAGAACTTGTCCTCAAAAGCTACTGTGAATTCGCGACTTTGCCGTTCCTTCGGCTTTTCCTTGTAGCGCCGCCCGGCCTCCCACGTCACCTCCAGCGTCTGGCCAGCGCGCCCGGCGACGTTGGGCTGCGCGCACACGTGGCCGTCCAAGCGCACGCAGCCGTGGTCAAAAAGCCCGCGCAGCTCGGAGCGCGTCACCTCGGTCAGCTGCTGCACAAGCAGGTCCAGGCGCGGCTCCGGCGCGGTCAACGTGCGTTTTTGGTGGAGCAACATCCGCACTCGCTGGCCCGGGCGCGTCGCCCGCGGCGGCCGGATGCTCGCAGGCTTTGGCGGTGGCGGCAATGCGCGCGGCGGCTACGGGTGCGGGTGTGCGCGCGGCGGCGTGAGCGGCTTGGCCTTGGGACCCGGCACCACAAGCGGCTGCACGCACGTGCCGGCGTCGCCCACCGTCACGTCGTCCACGCTCCACGAGCCCACGCTAAACACGCCCGGATCGCCGATGGCAAAGCCGATGCGGAACTGCAGCTGCGCGTTGCTGACGGCGCTCAGGTCGTACACAACCCGCGTCCACGCCGCGTCCGCCGGAGAGTCATAGACGGTCGACAGCCACAGCGGCTGCCACGCCTGGCCATTCCACGCCTCGACGACGTTGGTCATGTACGGCGGCGCGTCCGTGTCCAGCCAGCGCCAGAATTCAAGCTGCGGCGCCGCGAGCTTTGTCGTGTCGATGACCGGCGACGTCAGGTAGGCAAAATCGTGCATCACCCGGTTGGCATTGCCGCCGACGTCAACGCCTGCAAGCTGCGTGTCGCCCGGCGAGTGGTCCAGCGGCGGATCACCCGGCGCGACGTCGCCCACCGGCCCTTGTTGCGCCGCGGCGATCTGCCACTCCGCACCCAACGTCCAGCCGGCGGCGTTGCCGTTGGCGAAGCTGTCGTGGAAAATCGCGAGGTTGCTGTGGCTGCAGACGTTGGCGTCGCAGGCGTCGGCGGTGCACGGATCGCCGTCGTCGCAGAGCGGCGCAAAGGTGCAGCCGGCGAGCGGGTCGCACGCGCTGGACAGGCACGCGCCGTCAGGCTGGCAAACCACGGGCGTGGCGCCGACGCACTTGCCGCTGACCGGGTCGCACGCGTCGTCGTTCGTGCAGGCGTTGCCGTCGTCGCAGACGGTCACGTCGGCGTTGAGCCCGTGGCCGCAGCCGCCGCCGACCGTGCTGCAAAAGTCGTTGGTGCAAGCGTTGTTGTCGTCGCAGCCGCTGGCCGTGCCGGGCAGACAGATCGCGCCGCTGCAGGTGTCGCCGCCCGTGCAGGCATCGCCGTCGTCGCACGGTCCGCCGTTGGGCATGTGCTGGCAGCCGGGCGTCGCTTCGGTGTTGGCGGGGCTGAGGCAGGAATCGTCGGTGCACGGGTTGCCGTCGTTGCAGGCGTCCGGGTAGCCGTAGACGCAGTAGCCGCTGACACAGGTGTCGCCGATCGTGCACGGGTTGTCGTCGGTGCAGGTGACGTCAAGCGGCGCGTACAGGCAGCCGAGCGCGGTGTCGCAGCTGTCCCCGGTGCAGCTGTTGTAGTCGTTGCAGTCGACGGGCTGTTGGAAGGCGCAGACGCCGTCGGCGGTGCACACCTCGTTCATCGTGCAGGCGTTGCCGTCGTCGCAGGGCGTCTCGCCGGGGAGGTCGGTGTGGCTGCAGCCGGTAGCCATGTCGCAGGCGTCGGTCGTGCAGCTGTTGGCGTCGTCGCAGTTGACGGCGGTGGCGTTATCGCAGCCGGTGCCGGTGACGCAGACGTCGACGGTGCAGGCATTGCCATCGTTGCAGTCGGTGACGTCGCTGCCGAGGCAGGTGAAGGCGGCGCAGGTGTCGATTTGCGTACACGGATCGCCGTCGTCGCAGGCGGTCGTGGCGGTGACGAGCGTGCAGCCGACGGCGAGGTCGCACACCGCGAGCGCGCAGGGGTTTTCGCTCGCCGGGCAGTAGACGGCGGTGCCGGTGCACACGCCGCTGGCGCAGTGGTCGCCGGTTGTGCAAGCGCTGGCGTCGTCGCAGGCTGTCCCTTCGGCTATGGCGACGTGCACGCAGCCGGCGGCGCCGCAGCTGTCGGTCGTGCAGGCGTTGCCGTCATCGCAGTTGGCGGGTCCGCCCTGGCAGGCGGTGGCGGTGCAGGCGTCGCTGACGGTGCACGGGTCGCCGTCGTCGCAGCTGCCGGTTTGCGCGGTGTAGACGCAGCCGGCGAGGGGGTCGCAGGCGTCGGCGGTGCAGACGTTGCCGTCGGTGCAGTCCAAGCTGGCGCCGGCGACGCACGCGCCGCCTTTGCAGACGTCGCTGAGCGTGCACACCGAGCCGTCGTTGCAGCCCAGGTTGTTGGCGGCGTGGACGCAGCTGCCGGCGACGCAGCTGTCGGTCGTGCAGACCGAGTCGTCAGCACACGTCGCGTCGGTCACGCACGCCGGCGGTGGCACGTCGGCATCGGCGGTATCCGCTGCATCCGCTGCGTCCGGCAGCGCAGCGTCGGCACCGTCAGCGCCATCCGCCGCGTCGGGTGCGTCTGGACCGCTGACCTCACTGCCCACTGTGTCCGACTTGGCAGCGTCCGGGTAACCAGCGACGTCCAGACCACTCACGTCCACGTCAAACCCGGCGACATCGACGTCCAAGGCATCGAAATCCGTGGGTTGTTGACCACCAGCGCCCTGGTCCGTGCCGCATGCAGTGAACGCAGCGGCAACCAGCCAGAGACAGAGCGCGACGCCGCGGCGGCGCAGGCCGACGGCGCGAAAAGACGACACAATCACGGGATCCTCGCGGGGCAAAACCCAAAAAAGCCGCGTTAAGCCTACGCAATTGGCCGTGCCAGCGCAAGGCTGGCTCAGTGCTCGATGTGTTCCTGCCGCACGGCGTCCACGCGCGCCTGCAGCGCCAGCCCGGCTTGCCGGCCCTGATCCATCAGCTCGGCCATGCGCGCGTCGGCGAGGTGGCCGGCGTCACGCAACGTCCCGATACCACCGCGCATTTCCGCCAGCAGGTTGTCGCGCATCTGCTGGAAATTGCCGTCCACCGCCGCCAGCTGCGCCGGATTTGGTCCCTGCGACCGCGCACCGGTCAGCTGCGTCTCCATGCTGCGCCGCCAGGCAATCAGCGCCTCGATCTGTGCATCTGCCAGCCCGGGAATCGCCGCCAGCTTCAGCCGGTCGAGGTCCGCCGCTGTCAGCACGCCGCGGATCGCCAGCGCCCGCTTCTTCTCCACCGGTACGTTGGCGATCGTCGCCGTCGCCAGGTCGTAGCGCAGCAGCCCGGCGCGCAGCGCCTCGGACACCTGGCTGCCTTCCAGCTTGTCGATTTCCCGCTGCCGCTGCCCGCCGATCGCCAGCACCTGCCCGCGCAGGTCCGCCAGCCAAGCGCGCAGCCGCCGGTCCTGGTCGCGAAAGCGCAGCGCCTCGCCCTTCCACTCGACCTCGAACTCGCGCATCTCCGCGATTTTGCTTTCGATTTCCTCGCTGACCCGCTGCCACGGCACCTGCCGCCGCGCCGCCAGCCAGCGCGAC
>CAIPXZ010000567.1 GCA_903869075.1 uncultured Myxococcales bacterium
CGGCTTTCGCACGTCGGAAAAGGACTGGAACGATGGCGAGCGCTACCACGCCGAGAAGCGCAAGCTGCACAACCGGATGCTGCACGGCCCGGGCGTGGTGCCGCAGGCGCTGGGCGGCTTCAAGGTGTCGGGTCGCGGCCGCGGCGAGCTTGCCGTTGAGATCCAGTCCGGCTACGCCGTGGATGGCCAGGGCAACGACATTTTTTTGTGGGAACCGGAGATCAAGCAGCTCAATCCGGTGGATTTCAAGCTGCCGACGACGGTCTACCTCGTCGTGCGCTACATCGAGGAGCTGACCGATTTCATCAGCTATAAAGAGAACTTGGACTTCAAGGGCCACCGCCGCGTCAGCGAGACCGCCAAGGTCGAGTGGACGGTCGCCGAGCCGAACGTGCAGTCCGAGGTCGAGCTGTGCCGCATCGCGCTGAGCAAGGACGTGCGGCGGATTACCGCGGCAAAATCCCAGCTTACGCCGGGCGTGGACGAGATCGACACGCGCTTTACCCCGGTCGCGGGCATCGCCGGCAGCTTCCTCGGGCCGCAGCAGCTGTGGTCGCTGTTGGACACGATTCGCCGCTCGAAGCAGATTTATGCTTATCTTTTTCATCAGTTGCAAATCATGCCAGCGGCTGACGTGCTGCACAGCTTGATTACGCTGGAGATGTTGCTGCACACGCAGCTTGTCGATCTGCGCAACGTCTTTGATTTGCAGGCGATTGTCTTGGGCAACCAGACGACGTTGGTGGAGAGCATCGAGGCGAATCGGCCGGAAATTTCGAGCCAGCGCGATTTTGCGAACTACAAAAAACACGTCGAAATTGCCACCAAGCGCTACGATGAGCGGGTTTTTACGCCGGAATTCCTCACCGAATTGCTGAGTTATCAAAATGAGTGCTTGAAGTTCATGAGCGCGCTGTTCGCCAAGAACCTGGACAACGCGCCCAAGGTGACCGAGCGCTCGACGGACACGAACGCCGTGATAGAAAACCTCAAAGTGCGGTCGGCAGCCTTCACGGACCAGCTGAGCATCGAGGGCATGGACCTGGTGTTGATCGACACGCTGGACCCGTTGGACGCCGAGAGCGAGCGCAGCCACGCGTGGAAAGTGAGCGGTGAGCGCGACAAATACCGCACGCGGCAGAAGCTGAAATACCCGGACGGCGTCGTCGTCGAGGACGCGGGCGTGGCGTTCGAGGGCGGCCAGCTGGAGTTTGAGCTGCGCAACATCGAGCCGGGCAAGGATTTGTACCTGATCTGGCGCACCGATTACGTGCATGGCGACTGGGAAGCCGAGGTCGAAGGCAACGACCGCCGCCTGAAGAACGCCGTCTGCGCCGGCAGCGACCGCAAATTCAGGTGGCGCAACTGGGTGTACGTCGTGCCTGCCGAGCACGTGCGCGAGGTCGCGATGCGCTTCAAGTGGAAGCCGGTCACGGCCGACCGCGACCTGAACGTCTTCAAGCTCTGGGCGTACCAGCCGGCGCGCCGCGGGTAATACGTCCGGCGGATGCGCAGTGTTGCGTAGGATCGGCGGGCGCGCCGATCGCGCCTACAGTGTGGGTGGGCCCCGTCCCGCCACCACCGCCA
>CAIPXZ010000568.1 GCA_903869075.1 uncultured Myxococcales bacterium
CAGCGGAGGCATCGGGAAATGCGCTGATATCAGGCACATCCACCGCACACGCCGTGACCAGCAGCGCCAGCAGCGGCAGGAATTTGCGAACGCGATACCCGAGTGCCATGTCGTCCCCGTTCAACTGCAAACAAACCGCGGCGCGGTGCCGGCGCTTCAAAAGCGCCAGCCGACGCGGACGCCTTGGCCGTCCGGCACGATGGCAACCCGCGTCGACGGCGCGCTGAGCACCAGATAGACGCCCAAACCGGCGGCAACAACGCCGGCGACGGTCAGGATGACGCCAGTCGTCTCGCGGCTGCCGATCGCATTGGCCTGCGACACGGCCGCGGCGTGGTCGGTCAGCGTGCCCGTGACCTTGCCGTTCTGCACATTCAACGCTTGGTAGAAACTGGCTTCTTGCGCCTTGCCGACGCCCGCGAGGATCGCACCTGCCAGCGCCAACGTACCACCGCCGGCGACGGTGACCCAACCAACGGTGCGCCGCTGATTCGCTGGCGGTTCGGCAGCGGGCACGGCGATGCCAACCGGTGCAGCGGCCACGGGCGCAGCGGCGACCGCGGGCGCTGGCGCAGGCACCGGAGCTGGAGCCGGCGCAGGTGCAGGCGCAGGTGCGGGCTTGGCCGCGACAGGCGCCGCGGGTGCCAGGGAATCGAGCAGCAGCTGCGCCTCGCCGCGATCGGCCGCGCTGGCTGGCGCCTTGGCCAGATACGCCGTCAGCAACTCGGCGGCACGTGGCCGCTCGCCTCACGGGCTGCCACGGCGGCACGGTAGAGCAGCACGACCCGATCCGGCCGCAGCCGCGCCGCCTCGACAAAGGCTGCCACTGCCAGCGGCCACTCGCCACGGCGGGCAAAGCGCTCTGCTGCCTCAGCTTTCTCGTCAGAGCGCAGGCCCGCCAGCTCGTCCAGGTAGCCCTTGGCCCGCGCCACGCGCTCCTTGTCCACGCCGGGCGTGGCGATGAACTGGCGGTAGTGCTCCTCCGCGTGCTCCGTCTGACCCGCCGCCTGCTCTGCCCGCGCCGCACCGTAGAGGTACGTCGACTCGGCGGCGTCCGTGCGGTAGGCCTCCAGATAGAGCCGCGCCGCCTTGGCCATTTCGCCGCCCTCAAAAGCCGCGGCCGCCGCTTTGGCGAAATTCAGGGCGGCCTTCTTCGCGTCAATGGCATGCGCCGGCAGGGCAAACCCCACGACAACCAGCCACAGCCACGCCCGCAGCCACCTCCGCGCGCCCATCCTGCCCCCACTTGCGCCGCGAATAGACCGGCGCTGACGCTCGCCATCGCGCATGCCGAGCCGCATCACCCGTTGCTGTGTCATTCCGCACGCGCCGCATCGCGCTGGCTGCAGTTCCTGCGACCAGTCTGCCGACGGCCAATCGCGCCGTCAAGCACGACCGTCACCGGGCACCCGACGCACTACGGCGCCCACTTCCCGCAAATGACGCAGTTGTCCTTCTTGTTGCCAAAGCCGCAGCAATTGCCGATGTGGGCGCGGATTGTCGCCGAGCCGACCCACTTGCCGCACACGCAGCAGTTGTCGCCCTTGTTGCCGAAGCCGTGATCCCCGCACAGGATCGCCGGAATTTGCGTGGTGCCCATCCACTTGCCGCAGCGCGCGCAGTTGTCCTTTTTGTTGCCAAAGCCGCAGGAGTTGCAGAGCTTGGCGGGAAAGTGCTGCGCCCACGCGGTGTTGGCTGCGAGGATGCCGAAAAACGGCACGGCGGAGAGCGCGCGTAAGAACTGACGACGGCTGGCGGGCATGGCGACCTCATGGCGTGGGTTGGACGCGCCAATCGCAACATTGTTGCGCACTTTCGTCAATCGCGGCGCGGGGCGCGGCGGCGACCGCTTCCAATCGTGAAGAAACGTACGCTGCAGCCTGCATTCAGGTTGACACTGGACCCGGGCGTCCGGATGGTGAATGAGCGGCCCACGCCGCGCCCTCGCCTTCGGCAACCAAGGAACATCATGCACGTTTCAACGTCTGCGCCAGCGTTGGCTTTGCGCTTTTGGGTTCTCACCGCCGTCGCGTGTGCCGTTGCCGCTTGTGGCAGCGATGCCGGGGCAGCCGCTATTGCCGCTGCCGTTGACGCCGCGGACGACGCTGCCGCCGACGCGGGCGCCGGTTCGGATGCCGCAACGCCGGACGGTCACATGGGTACGGATGCAGCGACCGGGACGGACGCCGCTGCCGATGTCGCGGCGCCAGATGCTGCTGCGCCCGATGCGGCGGTGGTCGATAGTGCCGCGCCGGATGCGGCTGGACCCGATGTCGCGGCGCCGGATGCTGCTGCGCCAGATGTCCCTGCGCCGGATGTCGCCGCAGCTTGCCCGGACGGCGCGCCGTGTAACGACGGCAACGCCTGCACCGCGAGCGACCACTGCGTCGGCGGCGCCTGTGCGGCCGGGTCGCCCATTGTCTGCAACGACGGCAACCCCTGCACTGCGGACAGCTGCGACGCCAAGCTCGGGTGCGCCCACGCGCCTGCCACCGCCACCTGCCCCGACGACGGCAACCCCTGCACCGCCGACGTCTGCGCCGCGGGCACCTGCAGCCACCCGCCCGCGAGCGGCGCTTGCACCGACAACAACCCGTGCACGACCGGCGAAGCCTGCGCCGGTGGCGCCTGCACCGGCGGCAAAGCGCTCAGTTGCGACGATGCCAACGCCTGCACGAGCGACAGCTGCGACGCCAAGGCCGGCTGCGTCCACACCGCCATCAGCGGCTGCGGCGGCGCTGCACCGACCTACGCCGACGTCAATAGCCAAATCATTACGCCGATGTGCGTGCAGTGCCACGGCAACCAGCTGGCCTACGCGGCGATCTACAATGTGCCGAGCGGCGATGCGACCTACACGAAATTCGTCGACCCGGGCAAGCCGAACAACAGCGCAATTTTGATGGCGATTGACCCGTCCCTGCCGCTGTCCTGGGGCGGGCGAATGCCCAAGGGCAACCCGGGGGCGATGACGGCGCCGCTGGTGCAGCTGATGCGCGATTGGATCCAGGGCGGCGCGCTGCCGTAGCCGCGGCGCTACTTGCAAACGCCAAAGTTGTTGCCTACTTTGGTGCCGCCGCTGGTGACGCCGCCGCACTTTTGGCCAGTCGGGCATGGGCTGGTGGCGGTGGTGTCACAGCGCTGTTCGCAGACACCGGCGGCGGTGCCGGATGCGCCGATGCAGAGGGCGTCGGCGGTGCAATCGCCGGCGGCGGGTCCCAAACAAGCGCCGCCGACGGCGACGGTGCCGGGCTTCTGACAAAAAGTTGCGGCGCCACCGGGGTCGCAAGCGTCGCCGGCGCTGCAGCCCGCGTTGGTGACCGGGTTGCAGTTGTCGCCGCCAAAACAGACGCCGAGGTTGCCGCCCAGCGGCGCGCCGGACTTGTTGGTCAACAGGCCGCAATAGCCGGGCGCGGTGCAGCCGAGCGCCTTGTTGGCACCGGAAGCATCGCAAATCGTTCCGCATTTGCCGTTGATGCACAACGCGCCCTTGACGCACGCCAGGATGGACGTGCACGCCGCGCCGACGGCGGTGGTGCCGGGCGTGACGCAGCCCGGGGTGCCGGGCGTCGTGAAAAAGCACTGCTGGTCGGCGCT
The DNA here is from genome assembly GCA_903869075.1 of uncultured Myxococcales bacterium. GTDB lineage: Bacteria > Myxococcota_A > UBA9042 > UBA9042 > UBA9042 > CAIYBN01. Next base: position 3,598 of record CAIPXZ010000568.1, read on the forward strand.
GCAGCCGGCGGACGTCAGCGGTTCGCAAGCGGCGGGGGTGACCACGGCGTCACCACCGGCACCCGTGTCCGCCATCGCGACGGCGTCCGCTGCGGCAGTGACATCCGCCGACGGTGGCACATCGGTCGCTTGGCCATCGCTCGCGCCGTCGGCGTCCACGACGGTCGTCGCATCCGTCGCAGACTGGGTGTCGGCGGCGTCCGCGCCCGCGTCCGTGGCCGCGCCACCACAGCCGGTGGCCAATGCGGCGGCAGCGAGCCAGCGCGTCACCTTCCAGGAATTCCGATTGTGCATGGCAAGCTCCGCGCGTTGGCCGCCGGCGCGGCCGTGAAAAGAGTGGGCACATGGCTTGGACTGCGCCGCGCGCCGCTTGATGACCGAACTAGCCGCGCCCCAACAAGCCGCCGCCGTTGCCTTTGCTGTGCATTCCCTGATGAATCCGCAGCTTTTGTCCGGCGCTGACGCCGGCCTGGTGGGCTTCCGACTGCCGCACGCCGGTGCTTGTCATCGACCGCAGGTGGCGGTAGCGCGACTTGACGTAGCCGCCGAGCGCCGGATCGCCCAGCCAGATCAAGCCACGGCCGGCGTGAACATGGCGTTCCGCTTGAAGTTTTTGCGAAAAGCCGGTCAGCACGCCGGCGACGAACTCCCGCCGCGTCCCGCGCAAGCCCGCGCGCGCGTGGCCGCGCCAGAGCGACTCGCAGGCAGCGTGCAGGAAATCGTGTGCATAATGCGCCAGTTCCAGGTTTGTCGCCGTGCCCAGCAGCTCCAGCTGCCGCTCCATGCGGTCGTTGCGCGCCACGTAGACGCTGACCCAGACGCACTCGACGAAGAACCAGCGCGAGAGGATCGACGCCACAAGCTTGGCGTCCAGGGCGATCGCCGCCGCTGTGTCGCCGATGCGCCGCCACGCGTAATCCGCCGCCTGCGCCGCCTGCGCCATGTCCAAATTGTACCGCAAAATCAAGGCGTGCGCCGCGGCCATCGCGCTCTCGGCCTCGTTGACGTTCGGGCTCTCGGCCAGCGCCAGCAGCTTCTTGACCTTGGCCAGCATCCGGTCGGTCTCGGTCGCCGCGCCGTGACCCGGCGTCGCCGTCGCGTGTGGCAGCACGTCCAGCAGCTTGCAAGCGTCCTTCCAGGCGTAACCGTGCGAGGTTTCATCATGAATTCCAAGCACTTCACTGACATACTGGTGCGCCATCTCGTGGCGCAGCGTGTCCAGCACGTCCGTCCAGGGGTGCTGCCAGATGTGCTGTTCACTGATACCGAGCGTGCGCTGCCGATCGTCCCAAAAGCCCAAGCGTTTACTGGTGTTGTCGATCAGCAGCACCGGCAGCTTCAGCTTGCCGTGCAGCTTGTCGCGGTTGACCGCCAGCCACTCCTCGCGCAGCTTCTTCAGCCACGCGCGGTGCAGCACTTCCAGCGTTGCCGATGCCATGAACCCGCCTCACACGCCCGGAAAGGGCGAGCCGCCGGCGATCGGCGTCCCGCAATACACGCAGCGGCGAAACCGCGTCGACATCGTGCGCTTGCACGCCGTGCATTCCAGCACCCGCGGGCTCATCTTGCCGTCGGCCTTGCCGTCCAGTAAGTCGATCTGCCGCATCTTGTCGATGAGCTCGGCGTCGCTCAGCCCCAGCCGCTCGCGCAGCAGCGCCCACATCGCCGCGTTGGCCAGCTGCAGCGCCTCCAGCCGCGCCTCCAGCTGCTCCACCTGCGCCGCCGCCGTCTGCGCCTGGCTGCGCGCCACCGCGACCTTCGCGCCCACTTCGCCCAGGCGCTCGTCCTGCGCCATGTCCCACAAGAACGACATTTGCCGCACCTCCGCGTGCACGTTACGCCGCGCCGCTTGCGCGCGCAACGCCGGCTTTGTAGGGTGCACGCCATGCCGCCATCCCCGCAACAACTGGAGCTCATCCGCCGCGCGTCCGGGCTGACATTGGACGCCGAGGGCGAACTGCTGCACGAGGGCGAGCCGATCGTCCATCCCGGCTTGCACAAGCTGTTTCAAAGCGGGCTGGACGTGCTGCCAAGCGGCGAGGCGATCGTCCGCGTCGGCGAACAGTGGGCGTACGTGCAGACGCCGGGGACGCCGTTTGTTGTGCAGCGGGCGCGCATTGCCGGCGCGGCGCTGGAGCTGGACCTGAACACCGGTGAGGTCGTGCAGCTGCCGCTGGCGGACGTTGTGCTGCGGCTGCGCGGTGAGCACGAGCTGCTCGTGACCTTGCCAACGCACGCCGCGCGCTTTGGCCGGCGGGCGTGGCACGCGCTGGCGGACGGGCTGGAGCTGGCGGACGACGGCGTTGTCTGGCTGCAGCTCGCGGGCGAGCGCGTCCGCGTCACGCGCGCCTGAGGGCGAATGCCAGTCGCGCCTTGCGCTTGGCCCGCGCCAACCGGTACGCTAAGGCCGCTGACCGATGTCCAACATCAGATTCTTTCGGTTAGACCTGTTGCATTTCGGACTGGATCCGCGAGCGCGCACCTCCGGTCGCGCGCCGCGGCTGAAAACGGTTTGGTCTCGAACCTGGGTCAGAGTGTATGGGCGCCGCTTCCGCCGAGGTCCTGAATGCTGCGTGCGCTGAAATTTATCCTGCTATTCTCGTGGCTTTTGGCGCTTGCCGCCTGCGGGGACGACGTCGCGGCCAAGGCTGGCACCGATGCGGAGACGCCGGCCGACGCCGACGCGGCGATCGCCGTGGACGCCGCTGACGCGAGCACCGCGACGGCACAGGACACGCTTGCCGCCGATAGCGCCGACGTTGGACCCGGCAGCGATGTCACTGCCGACGCCGTGCCAGATGCCGACGCCGCTGCCACCGACGCAGACGTCGCCGCTGACGTGACTGCCGCCGCCGACGCGACAGACGACGTCCCCGTGGCAGATGGGACTGTCGCTGATGCCGCCGCGGACGCGACTGCCGCCGCCGATATCGCCGAGGACGCCGACGCCGGCAGCGACGCCTGGGGACCGTGCAGCAGCGGCTTGACGTGCGAGGACGGCGACCCGTGCACCGTCGATTTCTGCTGGGGCTTGAGCTGCCAGCACGTGGTGATTGTCGCCTGCACCGGCGCGCTGACACCGTGCGACGCCGCGCATCCGTGCGCCAGCGGCGTCTGCGACCTGACGCGCAACGCCTGCGTGCCCTGCGTCGCCGCCAGCGACTGCGGATCCGGCTACGCCTGCACCGCCAACGCCTGCGTGCCGGCAACGGCGTGCAAGTCTGACGTCGCGTGCAAGGCCAACGGCCAGGTCTGCAACAAAACCAGCGGCTTCTGCGCCGATTGCGTCCAGGACGGCGACTGCGGCAAGGGCAACCAGTGCGTGCTCGGCCAGTGCGCGCCGGCGATCGCCTGCACAAGCAGCAAGGACTGCCCGGCGGTGTGCGACGGCGGCAGCGGCAAGTGCGTCGACTGCATGGAGAGCGCCGACTGCGCCGGCGGCAAGGCCTGCAGCCCGTGGCACGTCTGCCTGCCACCGACCTGCACCGCGACAACCTGCGAAAACGGCGCGGCTTTTGCCTGCAACACCGGCGCGTGGAGCTATGGCGCTGGCATCGGCTGTAGCGACGACAACCCGTGCACGAGCGACGCTTGCGTGCCAGCCGCCGGCTGCAAAAAGACCTTGAACACGCTGGCTTGTGACGACGGCAACGCGTGCACCGTGGCCGATGCCTGCACCTTCGGCGCGTGCTCCGGCGCGTTGCTCGACTGCAACGACCAAAACCCGTGCACAGCGGACACCTGCGATCCAGGTCTGGGCTGCCAGCACGCGCCCGCCATCGGTCCGTGCGACGACGGCAGCGCCTGCACCGTGCTCGACAAGTGCGTCGGCGGCGTGTGCGGCGGCAAGGCGATCGACTGCGCGGACAGCAACGCGTGCACCGTCGATTCGTGTGACCCAGGCGTAGGCTGCCGCAACTTGCCCACCGCGCCGACGCCGTGTGACGACGGCGACGCCTGCACCGTCGGCACGCTCTGCCAAAACGGCACCTGCAGCGGCGGCAGCGCCCTGCCCTGTGACGACGGGCTGCCTTGCACCCAGGACGCCTGCAGCTCCAGCAGCGGCTGCAGCCACACCGCGCTGGACGGCGGCAGCTGCTCCGACGGCAGCGCTTGCACCGGGGGCGACAGCTGCGCCAAGGGCGTCTGCGTCGGCAAGAACCTGGTGTGCGACGACGGCAAGCCGTGCACCGACGACGGCTGCGACCCGCTCACCGGCTGCACGTTTACCGCCAACAGCGCCGCCTGCAGCGACGGCAACCCGTGCAGCAACCCCGACGGCTGCGTTGACGGCGCGTGCCAGGGCGGCGCGCTGGTGGACTGCGACGACAAAAACCCTTGCACGACGGACACTTGCGACGGCAAGGGCGGCTGCAGCCACGTCGCCCTCGCCGACAAAGCCGCCTGCGACGACGGCGACCCGTGCACGCTCCTCGACGCCTGCCAGGGCGGCGCGTGCAAGGCGCTGGCGATTGACTGCAACGACAGCAACGACTGCACCGCGGACGCCTGCG
>CAIPXZ010000569.1 GCA_903869075.1 uncultured Myxococcales bacterium
CCAGAGTGCGCGCCCGACCGGCCGTCGCGCCGACGCACGAGCGGCCCCGACGCACGAGCGGCCCGACGCCGCTGCCGCCGGTCCGGTGGTGACGGTGGTGACGGTGGTGGTGGGTCGGCGCGCGCGGAGCGCGCGAGTGTTCTCTATACATGGTCGGATCATTCGTCTGCCTTGCGCGAGATCGTCAGAATTCTTGCGGACTTCAGGTTGGAGGGCGGCTCGCCGCCCGCAGCTTGCGGTGTGGATGCAAGCTGCTGGCGACGCCCACTCGCTAGTCCTGCATCGCGCGCTGGCAGATCGCCAGGAGCGTCGCGACCGGCACCTGCTTCTCGCGCAGCGTGCGCAGGTTGCGGATCACCGACTCCAGCGGATGCACGTCGGACGGCAGGAAGACTTCGTTCAGGTCGAAGTCGTAGTCCACCTTCTTCTGAGCGCCGGACAGGTCGACGTAGTGGATCGTGAAGCGCGACGCGAACGCGGCGCCAACCACCTTGGGCTGCTCGCCGCCGACATCGGCCGTCCGCACGGTCGGTGCCGTGGGCGCGGTGGGAGGCACGTCCCCGACGGGCGCCTTGATGTCCGCCGCCTGCTCCTCCAGCTCGTCCGAGCCAAGTTCGCAGTCCTCGTCGTGCTTGGGCACTACCGGGACGGACGGCAGCGACACCGACTGACCAGCGTCCGCGATGCGGCGGGGCGGTTCACGCAATGCCGTAGGCGGCACCGCGGCGGGTTCGACCATCGGCGGCTGATTCCGCACACGCTCCTTGTACTTCTTCCCGCTCGTGGACACGCGGATGCGGTCCGGGTCCGGCTCGATGCCCTGCGCGGCCTCGTACCTCACGCGCTCGTTGCCGATGAAGGTCGGCGACAGACCGGTCCAGGTCGCGATCGAGTTGCTGGTCCAGGTCGGGCACTCCTCGAACATCAACACCGCGACGGCGCGCTTCTGCTGATTGGTCAACGGCAACCCGTAGATGTTGGACGCCGCGGTCGCCAGCTTGGCTTCCCGCAGGTTGCCCTGCTTGACCTCGACCTCGACGTGCGTCAGCCCGAGCGCCAGGTACGCCGCGAGGCGGTGCTGGCCGTCGACCAAGCGGAAGATGGACGTGCCCGTCACCGAATCGACTTCCTCGCAGACCAACGGCCGCGGAAACACGGTGCCGGCCCCGTGCAACTCGGCGTATTCGTCCACCGTCTCCTGCTTGATGTCGCGCATCGGCACGTCACGCCGGATGATGGCGATCTCCAACTCCATCGTCTTCGTGAAGCGCGTCGTGCGCGAGCGCAGAGCGAGCAAGTCTCCACCGCGGAGACTTCCGCCCGACCCGGTCTCCGTGGGCACCTCCGTCGCCGTGTCGCCGACGCCCGCCGGCTCATCAGCGCTGTTGAAGTGCGCCTCCGCCGTGATGACCTCGCTGGTCGCCACGTCGGTGTTGGCCGCCGCGGTGTCGATGGTCTCGTGCGCGACCGCCGTCGCCGCCATCACGCCCGGGGTCGCCTTGCTGGTGGCCGCCACCCCGTGCTGGCCATCGTCTTCTTCGTCGGCCTCGGCGTCTTCCGCCAGCTTGCCGTACTGCTTGTCGTCCTCGCTGGGCACGTCCTCGTCCGCGTTGCCAGCCACCGACTCCTGCGTGTCCGACGACGACTCGAACCCTTCGTCGCCCGTGCCGCCGACGTTCGTGCTCTCCAACGACTCGATGTTGTCGAAGTCGGCGCCGTTTTCGCCGCCGGAACGGGAGTCGTTCGGATTCGGCGTCTCGCCTTCCCCTTCCCCTTCCGCGTCGCCGGGCTCGTCGTCGTCTTCCTGTTGCGGGTTCACGTTGGTCTTGTCGACCGGCGTCGGCGCCTTCGCGTCCTGACCGAAGCGGGTGCGCCCCGTGTTCTTGTACGGGTTGAAATTAGACATCTTTTACTCCATGCTCACTTGGCACCGCGGCGACTCGCGCCGCGGGCATCGTTTGCGACGCCCCACACGGGGGCGTCGCGCTGTACCGGCAGGGACAGTTCCGCGCCGTACAAACCATCACATGTGCAAAGCTCGCGCCGTCGTGGAAACAATCGCGCATCTCATTGACCGTGAACATGAATCGTGGAATGTTGGGTCACGTCTGCAGCGGTGCAGATGGCGTTCTTGAGGACATGATGTCCCGCAATCGCGGGGCTTGTCGGCCACTATCGGATGCATATAAGCTTGGACAACATGTCTGGCGGTGGAGACAAAATGTCCAGACCAGATCAAAAGCCCGCATACAAGCCGCAAAAGCTCAAAAATTCCCTAATCTTCGACGAATTTGACATCCCAGGAATGGTCACAGCAGCGCGCGCCCGAGCGCGTCAACGGCCGCACGACCCTTTGGCGATCGATGACGTTCGCGAGATTCAGATCTTCTTGATGTACTTCGGGCAATTGCTTGAGGCTGACAGTGCCAAGCGACTCCAACGACTCTTGAACACAAGCAAATTGGCGGTTCGCGAGAATCTTCCTCAAGGCAGCGGAACCCACCCGCAGGCGCCCGACGATGACGGCAATCAACTCACCGGCCGAGACATTGCGGATGGCTGCGCAGCTGGTGAACGGCAGTGGCCGGATGTCGCTGCTGCCATTCTCGATAGCTTCGCGCTCGGTGACGCGGAACGCCAGTCGGTGTTGACGGGAGACGATGACGCGATCCCGGCCTTGATCCGCGACCAGAACGCCTTGTCGGCGAGGGACGAATCCGTTCAGGCCGATGGGCGAGCCGATTCGGCGAGAGAGAGCGATCTGCTGTTCGCCGAGTGGGGCGGCGAGTATCTCGCGTTGCTCGAGGGCGGACCGACCGCACTTGAGCGGGGCGCCGCTTCCACCGCGTTAGCCGTTGCCCGGATCCGGTGGGCCCGCAGGTCGATGAGGACGCTTGCGCGCTGGAAGGCTGGAAGACAATTGCCTTACGGGCTGTTGCCGTTGTACGTGCACGAGGCCGTCCCGCTCATCGAGGCGGCAGTCCAAGTGGGACTTCAATCGAAAGCATCTTGGCTGGAACAAGCGCCGGAACTGGGCTGGCCGACGGAAGCCCGCATGGTTATGCTGCGCGCGGCGGTGGAGCACGCGTTCGAAGTTTGGCGGGTCAAGTGCAAGCCGCTACGCGAAATGGCAGGCGCATCACTCCGCCTTCCGATCGAGGCTGCCTATGCGTCGCTCGATGACGAGCCGCTCCTGATTCTTGGCGCGAGCGGCACCGGCAAGGAGTTGATGGCGCAGGCCGTCCACAAGCTGAGCACGCGTCGCGAGTCGGAAATGCGCACCATCAATCTCGGCACCCTATCAGGCTCGCTCGCTGTCTCACAGCTGTTCGGTCATGTCAAGGGCGCCTATACCGGTGCAAATTCTGAGCGGCGCGGTCTTTTTCACGAAGCGAACGGTAGCACGCTCTTCCTTGACGAACTCGACAAGGCGCCCCGTGAAGTCCACGCGATGCTGCTGCGGGTACTCTTGGACGGCAAAGTCCAGCGGCTCGGCGACGACGGTCCAGGCCAGCCGGTTGACGTACGCGTCATCGCGGCAACCAGTGCACCGATTACGCAACTGCACGGAAATGGTCTTATTCTTCCGGACCTTGCGTTTCGATTCCAGAAGCGGATCAACCTTCCGACGCTGACTGAGCGGACAGACGGCGATTGGCAAGCACTGTGGTCGAGTTTGACGCTCAAGGCAGCTGAAAAGTTCGAAATCGACGAACGGAGGCGAAAGGCATTTGGGACGATCGGGTTACGGTCCGTGCGCAAGCTGCGTGGTCGCCCCGGGGGCTGGCCAGGTAACGTACGTGAGCTCGAAAATTTGGCCCACGAGTACGTAAAATGCAATCGGTATCGGCTCTTGACTCGGTTTCCATTGGATCAGTTCGTGGACCTACTCGTCCCCGATGAACATGGCGGACCTGGTCCCTGGCCCGAGGCCGCTCTGGCGCACGGCGAGCAGATGTTGACGGCTGACATGGGACTCGATGCGGTCGTCCGCGATTACCGCGAGAAGCTCGTCGACCTCGTGATCGCGCGTCACCGCAAAGACGCCGCACCCAAGGTGCTCGGGATGACGCTCGTTGCGTTCAAGAAGATGATGACGCGGGCCAAAAGCGCACGGGCGGCAGCGCCTCACAGCGGCCAGGAAGGCGAGCAGCGCTGACGCGTGGCGCCTCCGCGCGGCTGATCGCTGTATGCTGCAACCGGCGCGTGACAGCCACTTTTTTCTCCGCTAGCCTCGCTGTCGGCGTCGGCCCGAGTCACTCCTCGTCCACGACGCGCGCGTTTGCCAGTTGGCGGCGCATCGGCGGTTCAAGCCCGCCCTTGGTCCAAAATCGTGAATCTGTTCGTGCGTTTGCGCGGCTCGCTGTCATCGGCCTGCCGCAGCACGCTGAACGCACGACGCACCAAGTCCGCGAACTCGATCGACAAAGTGTCGACCAAGCAGATGTTGCTTTCACAAGGCAGTCCGTGATGTTAGACGAGAAAACCGTGGAGCCGAACGCCGGCAACAACGCGCAGGGAGTCCTCCCGATGGCAGACCCAGCTGACGCACCTACCGTCGACACCGGCACGCCCGCAGCGCCCAGGGAAGCCGCTCAGGCGCGTCGACGGCTGTGGGGTGCGCCGACGAAGCCTGTCGATACCACCGCCATACAGCTCGGTGTACTCGTCGCCGCCGTTCACGATCTGACCCACGCCCTCAAGGAGCTCCCATGGCCGCACCTTATTGGAAGCAATCCGACGGCAAGCTCACCGTCGCCGTCTACGACCGCGGAGGCGGACGCCCAGGCTACCTTGTCCGCGCCCGGTTCGCGTCTAATCCAGGGTCTTCGGAGAGCCATGCCGACCTTGAAAGCGCCGTCAAGGGCGCGGAAGCTGTCTGGAGTGCCTACTCCAGCGGCGCCCTTGACCAGCCCGAAGCCGCTCCGGAAACGTGGAAAAAAGCCGTAGAGCTGTTCCTGGCTCGCGACGGCATGCAGCCCAAGACGAAGGCGTCGTACGAGCGGTCGCTCGTGCTTTTTGAGCGCCACATCGGCAAGGACCGGCGCGTCGGCAGCCTGACCAGGCGCGACGTGGAATCGTGGCTGGCGGCGATGACGTGCCGGCCCATCAGCAAGAAGAGCTATCTGCGCACGCTGCAGGCCTGTGTCCGCTGGTGCGTCAGGCAGGGGTGGTGCAAGTCGGACGTGACCGAGGGCATCGAGGTCCTGGGCATCGTGCACCAGGTGCGGCCGTGGCTGGACCCGTCGGAGTGGCCCGCCTTCCTGGCGGTGCTCAAGGCCGAGCAGCGGGTGCGCTTCGGCTTTGCGCTGGAAACGGGCCTCCGGCGCGAGGAACTGCTGCAGGCGCGCTGGGGCTGGATCCACACGACCGTGGGCCGCAAGGCCATCACGGTGGCGCCCGACGCCGACTTCACACCCAAGTGGGGGCAATCGCGGGCTATTCCGCTCAGCACAAAGGCGCAGGAGTACCTGGAGCAGGCCGGCAAGCTGTGGACGGGCGACATCTTTATCTTCCAGGACGATGCCGAACCGCTGCGTGACCCGAAGTGGGCTCGTGATATCGCGCTGGCGTGCGGGAAGGCGAAGGTGACGCGCACGGACCTGCACGGCCTACGCAGGAGCTGTGGCGCGCGCTGGCTGCACGACGGCATGCAGCTGCATCTGGTGAGCCGGCTGTTGGGCCACCGGGACGTCTCGACCACGATGCGGCACTACGGCGGCATTGCGGACGGCACGCTGACCGCCGCCATCGCCGCCATCGACCAGAAGGCCGGGGTCGTCAATAACGTCGTGCGGCTGCGTAGGAAGCAGGCGGAGTAGGGCGGGCGGGTGGCCGGTGGTGACAGAAAAGCGGTGTCACCACCGTGTCACCATCGGCATTTTGGCACTTGGGGCGCTCTGTAAGTGCTTGATATTTGGAGCCAACAGACGGACTTGAACCGTCGACCTGCTGATTACGAAACACTGAAAATCCTTGTTCAGGCTGGTTCACCGTGATTCAGCGACCGCTCGCAACCATCTTGACATAAAGGCTTTTCTCGCCTATGCTTGTGCAGGTTGGTTCAGGCTGGTTCACACAAGTCTGGGTCAAACCGCTAGCCCAACGCTAGCCCGTTCAGACCTAATGTTTTGACCCTATTTTGAGCCCCTTTCCCAGATGCCAATGCTAGCCCGGCCCCGAGCCGCGAAACCAACTGATGTTCGATAGGAGCCGCCCCATGATGTTCACCGACCGCGGCGTTCTGGCCCTGAAGCCGCGCGCCACTCGCTATGTGATTTGGGAAGAAAACGCCTACGGTCAAGGCTCTCTCGGCCTGCGCGTGACGCCCACCGGCACCAAGACCTTCGTCTACATGTACCGGTTCGACGGCAAGCCGCGGATGCAGACCATCGGCAGCTACCCCGTCGTGAGTGTTGCTCAGGCGCGCGAGGCGTTCGGCAAGGCGACGCGCGTGCGTGAAGAAGGCGTGGATCCTGGTTCGGACGCGGTGGAGCAGCACCGGGCGGCGCGCGCCATGCTAACGGTGACCGCGCTCGTGGACGAGTACATCGAGCGCTACGCCAAGAAGCGCAAACGCAGCTGGGCGGAGGACAAGCGCATCCTCGACAAGAATGTCGTGCCGGTGCTTGGGCGCCACAAGGTCGACGGTGTGACGCGGCGACACATCGTGGCGCTGCTGGACGACATGGTGGCCCGTGGCGCGCCGATTGGCGCGAACCGTACGCTCGCCGTGGTGCGCAAGATGTTCAATTGGGCCGTGGCGCGCGATGAGCTGCCGATCAGCCCGTGCCACGGCATTCAGGCGCCGGCCAAGGAGACCCGACGGTCGCGCGTGCTGGAGGATACCGAGCTCAAGCGGGTGCTCGGTCGGCTGCACGGGATCCCGACGTCGCGGCTGACACAGCTGGCGTTGCACTTCCAGCTGCTGACGGCCCAGCGCTGCGGCGAAGTGCTGGGCGCGCTGTGGTCGGAAATCGACATCAAAAATGCGCTCTGGACGCTGCCGTCGGCGAAGGTCAAGAACGGCGAGGAACACCGGGTGCCGTTGTCCAAGCAGGCGCTGGACATCCTCAAGCAGGTCAAGGCCTTGCGCTCGGATTCGCCCTATGTTTTTCCGTCGCCGCGCTCCAAAGGCCGCGAGACGTCCGAGCCGATGGTCGAGACCGTGATGGCGCGCGCGGTCAACCGCAACCTGACGGCGTTCGGGGTCGCCGCGTTCACGCCGCACGACCTCCGACGCACGGCGGCGACGCACATGACGGCGATGGGCACGAGCCGGCTGGTGGTGGAGAAGATCCTGAACCACGTCGACCGCAGCGTGGCTGGCATCTACGACCGGCACAGCTACGACAGCGAGAAACGCGCGGCGCTCGATGCCTGGGGGACAAAGGTGTTTGACCTGTTGCTGGCTGGCGTGCTGGAGGCCGAAGCCGAGGCGCGGGCGGCTGTGGCGGCAGCGACAGCGGCAGCGTAGGTCGGGCTACCGGCGCATCGCGGCGCGGAACTCCGCAACCAAGGTGACGCAAGTCGCGGCGAGCTGGTCCGGATCGAGCAGAAGCCCCGCGGATTGGATGGCCATCTGCACGCCGGGCGCGGTGCGCGTGCCAAACTGCGAGTCCAGCAACCCCAACGCCGCGGCGGCGACATCGGTCGAACGCGGACTCGCCAGCAGCCTGTGGTAGCGCGCGCGGCCAAGTCGGACATGTCGCTGCCGCGCAACAGCCGCAAGACGTCCAGCGCATCCTTGTCGCTCTGCCGGTTAGAGCCGCTCCGATCGCGGATCTTGTGGACTTTCGCCGCCAGCAGCGCCGCCGGGCCGGCGACGCGGATCTCAAACGACCGGGTGTCGGCGGGATCGAGCGCGCCCAAGCGCATCACATCGGCGTCAACCAACACGCCTTCGATGCCGACCGTCTTGCGCGCCGTCCGCTGCTCGTGTCCAGCCAGGCGCGCGGCGCGGCGACCGGGCGCCGGGCTCGCACCAGCCGGAACCAGCAAGTCAACGGCCACCAGCGTGTCCGTCTTGTGTGCCGTCGGGCGCTCCGTTACCCAGATGCCAACGGAATCGCTCGCCTTGGGCCGAAAGCCCGCGCTCTGCAGCGCCAGCTCCAACGGCGGCGTCTCGGCCAAAATCGCCGGGTCCACGGCCAAATCGCCGTCGGTCGTGTATGGCACGACGGCCAGGTCGGCGTCGCCAACCCGCAGATAGACGGCCTGCGCGCCGATGACGACGACCGCATCGCGGTGCGTCCCGATGGCTTCCAGCGCGTCGAGCAGAACCGAGCGCGCGACAACGTACAGCTCATCCACGCCACGCCTCCTCGTTCGCCTGCATCCACGCGATGAGTTCTTCGCCTTCCGCTGGCCCGCGACCTGGACTCGTCAGCAGATCCGCGGCCGCTTGGCTGGGCGCCGCGTACGAAACACCGTCGCGCACGGCGGCGCCCGTAAGAACGCCTTCGTCGCGCGGTTCCAGCAGCATGACGTTGGCGCCGACTTCGACGCTGGTCAAGCCGAGCCGGACGGCCGCCGCTTGCGCATCCCGAACCCAGACGACCGCCAGCCGCGTCGGCGCTATGGGCGCGAGATGCGCCGCAGCAAGCGAGCCGGTGATAGCGTACTGCTCGGTCGAGCCTGCCAGCCGCTTGACCAGATTGGCCGTCCCACGCGGGTCGAGGTACATGCCTGCGATGCCGCGCGCCGTAATCGGCGCCTCCTCTGCCCAGCGCCGCAGGAGCTTGGGCCAGTCCACCGATTCCAGACGGCCACGGCCAACGCGGGTCACCAGCGCCTCGGTCTCCAGAAGCGCCATGACGCGCGAGACGTAGCCGGCGTCGAGGCCCGTCAACTCGGCGAGCTCGCGCACGCCCGGCGGCTGCTTGCAGTCGATCAGCGCGCGGACGATGCGCCCAGTCTTGGCGCCGCGCAGCGTCCGCGCCGGACGCTCTTCGCGATCCGGGTCCTGCGTCGCGCCCTGGGTCTCGATGAACAGGCCGGGCGTTGTGATCGCGATGCGGACGTTGCCGGTCAAGTCGAGGTAGTTCAGGCCGCGGTCGCGCAGGCGCTCGCGGGTCGATGCGCTGAGGTACGGCGAGACGACGAGGACGTCTGACGGGTTGGCCGATGGCCCAAGGCGCTCGACCAGAAGCGTTACGGCCTGTGGATTGAGGCTCTTCTTGCAGATTACGGTGACGCTCGCGGTCGTGTCGTCGGGCGCGGTGACGCCAACGACCGCGTCGACACCGGTATCCCGACCAGTCATGCCGACTGAGCGCACTGCCCACCGCGCCGGGAGCCGCATCGCGAGCGCCCGGGTGGCTTGGTCGACGAGGATGTTGTCTGTATAGTTCATGTTGCGCACTCCGAACAACATGGTATCTGGAGGCAACTCGGTTGGCAAGGTTGTCGAGCCGCGACGCAATCTGGCACTTCGGTCGCCGAGACAGTTCGTCGGCGCAATCGGAACCGCCGCCACGACGGCGGGCATCACGCTCGACGCTGTATCGATCGGCATGGGGCACGATGTAGTTGTCCAATTTCCTGCAGTTGCGCGTTGTTGGCAACTGATGAAATCGAGACAACAAGCCCGTGCACGACGACGCGGGACACCGCCAAACATCATCTAACACACTGATCGTGATAACATATTTCATGTCGTCAACGGCGAAAATTGACTTTCGACGTGTCGCTTTGGGAACGGGTATGCAAACGCCAGTTAGACGAGGTCCGACGCGAATTTCCAGCGCGGTGGGTCGACCCACCGAGATGGCGTACGTAATCAGAGCCGCGCAACGTCTCGATCTGGCAAAAAAACTTGGTGGTGGTGGTAGTGAGGTCAATAAGCACCTTCTCAAAGTCGAACAAAGATGGCCTCCAAAAGACAATACGGAATGATCGTATGGATAAGCAGACGCGCCGAGCCGGGCGCCACCACCACCACACGGCTCCGTTTGTCCGGGGCGCCACCGAACTGGCGCAACAGCCCTGCCGCATTTGTCCGGGCCGGTGATTGGGCGGCAGACGCCGCGATCAGATACCCTTGCAAGCTTGGTGACTTGGGATGGCCTCACGCGTCGCCCACCGGTTCCAGAGGTTCGACTTGAACCGCGACGGCGTCAGCGGATTCGGCTTTTGGCACGGTGACGACCTGCCATTTACGGCCCTGGTTGCCGGCAACGCCACGAACCAGCCGCAGGCCACCGACGATGCGATTGACGTTCGCGGCGAACAAGCGCCCGAGGCTCGCCGCGTCGATCTGCTCGACGCCCAGTTCGCGCAACGCGGCAACCAGATTCGCTTTCTGCAAGTTCACAGCCATGTTCGGACCGGTCGTCCGCCCTGGTTCTGACGTGTCGACCCGCACGGCGAATTCCGCGGTGTAGAACCACTTCTCGCCGAAGGACCGGACCATTGCTTGCAGCACGACGCTCCAGCCCTGGCCGCCACCTTCTTGCTCTGCCGCGAACGACTTCTGCGTCGCAAGCGGGTCCGGGCGCCCCAACCAGTTGAGCGCGCCTCGAACAACACGTGAGTACGCGCCGAAGCCGCCCATCCCCGGCAGATCCGGCGGGTGCCCTGCTGACTCGCGGAGCCACGCCGACAGAACAACCATCGCGCACGTCAGGAGCATCGTCCGGTCCTTTTGAACGTGCGCCGACAAATCCGGGTAGACGTAATCGTTCCGCTCCTCCGGCTTCTCCATGTGCGGCTCCAGGTAGGATCTCAAGACCCGCCGATGGGCGTCGCCAGTCAGCCGGACGTTGTTGCCGGTGACGATAATCACCGCGCGGAAGGGCACTTGGACCGACTCCGATTTGCCCAAGGTACGCCCGCCGACGACCGTCGAAGTCACGAACATGTCCAACGTGCCGCCGCCAATTGGGTGGGTGACGTTGTCGAGCAGAATCGCCCGACGTCCTTCTACTGCGAATGCTTCCAACTGCTTCCGCAGCTCGGACTGGTCGCTCTGAGCGACGCATGGAGCCGGTTGTCCCAATGCGATGCGTGTAACCACTTCGGCGAGCAGCGACTTGCCGCTGTTCGGGGCGCTGCCGTCGAACACGTGGAGCGGGACGGGGCCGTCAATTGCGTGGCGACCAACCAGACACAGGAGCGCCGACAGCGCGACGGCCCGGTCCTCGGGTGCTCGGAACGGGAAGTCGCGCAGAATTTCCTCCAGTTGCTCCAAGGCGAGGAGAGCATCCTCCCGAGTCACATCCTCGGTCACAGCAACGGTGCCG
>CAIPXZ010000570.1 GCA_903869075.1 uncultured Myxococcales bacterium
CGAGATGCCAGAACTGCCCGAAGTTGAGACCGTCCGCCGCCACTTGCAACAGACTTTGCCCGAGCGCCGCATCGTGGAAGTGGCCTTGGCGCGCGAGGATTTGCGCTATCCGATCCCGGTCGACGCGGTGCGTGCGCTCGTCGGCGCGACGTTCACGGCGGTGCGGCGGCGCGCCAAGTACCTGCTGTGCGACCTCGTGGCGCCGGGCGTGGCCGACCGCGTGCTGCTCGTGCACCTCGGCATGTCCGGGCGGCTGTTCATCGACCCGCAGGCGCCCGCGGAGTGGCGCAAGCACGAGCACTGGCGGCTGCGACTGACGCCCGAGCTGTGGCTGCGCTACGTCGACCCGCGGCGCTTTGGTGCGCTGGATGTCCTTGCAAAGGCTGAAGAATCTACGCATCCGCTGCTCAGTGCGCTGGGTCCGGAGCCGCTGGACGCCGGGTTCACGGCGCAACACCTGTTGGCGGCCTGCAAGCGGCGGCAGGTCGCGCTGAAGCTTGTGCTGATGGACCAGAAAAACGTCGTGGGAATCGGCAATATTTACGCCAGCGAGGCGCTGTGGCGGGCGCACTTGCATCCGCTGCGGCCGGCGAATTCGCTGCGGCAAGCCGAGGCCAAGGCGTTGGTCGCCGCCAGTCAGGCGGTGCTGCGCGAGGCGATCGCCGCGGGCGGCTCGACCCTGCGCGATTTCGTCGGCGGCGACGAGGCGCCTGGCTATTTCCAGCAGCGGCTGGATGTCTACGGCCGCGACGGCGAGCCATGTCACCGCTGCAGCGCGGTCGTCAGCCATTGCGTGCTGGGCGGTCGCGCGACCTACTTTTGCCAGCAGTGTCAGGTGCTTTGACGGTTAGCTACGGCTTGCGCTCTGCCGCCTCAGCAGCTTTTTCGCCCAGCGCCCGCGCGCCCGTCTCCGCCGCCTGCAGCCCCTCGCGACCGACCGTCTCCGCCGCGCGCACCGCGGTCTCCGGCGCCACCACGCCCGTCACATAGCCCGCGGCGAGGATCGCCACCGTCAGGCACAGCAGCCCCATCAGCAGGTGCTTGGTCGCCTTGTACAGCAGCCACGCGAGCACGATGCCGACCGCGAAAACCGCCAGGTTGCCCGGCGTCAGCTTGTCCAAGTGCAGGTAATGCATCGGCTATTTCCCCAGCTCCAGGCGCACGCGGATCACCGGCTTGCCGCGCGCCTTGAGCACCGCGACGTCGCCGTCGGCCTGGGCGCGCACGAGCGTCGCGAATCCGAACGGCTGTCCCGGGATGGCGATGTCCGCCACCGCGCCGTCCAACCGCTTGAAATCATCGATGAACAGGAACGATCCGCGCTTTTGCCCGCCCTTGTGAAACTGCCCGGTCGAGTGCAGGTAGCGCGGGCCAATCTGCACCACAACCGCCGCCGCGGTCCGCGCCTGCAGCGCCTGCCGCAGCTTTTCCAGCCGCTGCTGGTTCGCGCCGTTGCCCGGCAGCCACGCCAGCACCGCCAGGTAGTCGTCGCTCGTGAGCGCCGCCAGCTCCGCCGCCAGCTCATCGGGCAGCGTCGCCAGCGACTTGACGGCAAACGCGCGGTCCGCCGCCACCGGCTGCAGGGTGCCGTCCAGCAGCCCGGACGTCGCCGCCTTGGCCGCTGAGACGTCCGGCTCGTCAAACGGGTTGATGCCGAGCAACAGGCCACAAAACGCCGTCGCCGCTTCCCAGCGCACGACTTCCGTCCATAAATCAGCCACTTCCGGCAGCACGAAGGCCTGGCTCGGCACGTCCGCGTCGACCGCCCGCGTCAGGAAATCCTGATCCGGCGCGGCGAACGTCGTCAGCCCGACGACGACAGCGTGCTCCAGCCGCGCCGCCAGTGCCGCACCGCTCTCGGGCAGCTCACCCGTCATCGGCAGCAGACCCACGCCCAGCTTGCCGGTCGACTCCGCCACAAGCTGCTCGATCCACGCGCCAAAACCGCTGACGTCCGGACCCAGCGCCAGCCGCAGCTGCCATCGCCCGACGTCGTGCGCCGCCGCCAGGAAAGCGCCCAACTGCGCGCCGGGATTGGCCAAAAGGTCCTCATCGTGGCAGCTCTCCAGCACGTCCGCCATGCGGTCCAGCGCGTCGTGCAGCACAACGCCCGCCAGCGCCGCCGGCACCAGGCCAAACAGCGTCCCCGCCGAGAACCGCCCGCCGATGTCCGGCGGGTTCAGAAACGTATCGCGAAAGCCCTCGGCCTTGGCCAGCGTCTCCAGACTCGACCTAGGATCGGTGATCGCCAGGAAGTCCGCGCCATCCTTCCAGATTTGCCGCAGCGCGCGGTAGGTGCTGATGGTCTCGATCGTGCCGCCGGACTTGGTCGCGATGACAAACAGCGGCTTGCCCTGCTGGCCCCAGGCGATCACTTCCGCGATCGCCTCCGGGTGCGTCGAGTCGATGATCCGCACCGGCAGCCCGCGCTTGCCCTTCAGGTGCTTGCCCAGCACTTCCGGCCACAGCGACGAGCCGCCCATGCCGACGACGAGCACGCGATCGTAGCTCAGCCGCGCCGTCACCCGCGCCAGCACCGCCAGCCGCTCGACCTGACCGCGCATCGCGTCGATGTGGAACAGCCAGCCCAGGCGATCGCGGATCGCCTTTTGCACGTGGATGTCCGCGGAAAACAAGGCCGCGTCGCGCTGCCAGAGGCGGGTCACCGCGTGTTCCGTCTGCAGCCGCTGCAGGTGCTCGTTCATCCGGGTCTCAAGCGCGTTCGCCATGGCCATCACCTCACGTTGGGTCGCCATGGTAGGTGGCGGCGCGCGTTGCGGCAAGGCTTGCGTCCGCGGGGCCATTGCAGCGAGGATGCGGCCATGCACGTGCTCGCCACCGCCGCTTTGGGAACCATCGACCTCGTGGAGCAGGAATGCCGCCTGCACGGACTGGACGTGCTGGGCGCGGATCGCGACGGCGTGCACCTGGATCTCGGCTGGCCGGGCGTGGCCACAGCGCTGGTGCAACTGCGGATGGCGACGCGGCTTTTGCTGCGGCTGGGCGAATTCGCGGCGCACAACGCCGAGAGCCTGTACGAGGGCACGCGGCGGCTGCCTTGGCTCGATTGGCTTGACCCGCAGGCGACGTTTGCGATCTTTGCCTCGGGCGACCTGGTGCCGTCACAAAATGGCGGGCAGGGTCTGGAGCACCACATTTTTGTGTCGCAAAAGGTCAAGGACGCGCTGTGTGACGTGCTGCGGTCGCGCTATGGCCGCCGGCCGAACGTCAATGCCGACGATCCGGACGTGCGCATCAGCGTGCGCGGGCGGCGCGGGCGGTGGAGCGTGTGGCTGGACCTGTCGGGGCCGCCGCTGCATGAACGCGGGCTGCGGCTGCGGCAGCTGGCGGCGCCGCTGAAGGAGACGCTGGCGGCGACGGTGGCGACGCTGGCGGGCTGGCAGCCGGGGCAGCCGCTGCGCGATCCGTTCTGCGGGTCGGGGACGCTGACGATCGAGGCCGTGAACTTGGGGCTGGGCATCGCGCCGGGCTGTACGCGCTGGTTTGGCGTCGAGCGCTGGCCACTGCACGGCGCGGCGATGCAGCGCGAGCTGGACAAGGTGCGCGGCGCGGCGGTGGAGCACGCGCAGCGGGCGCTGCGGCAGCACACGGGGCTGGACATCGAGGCTTCCGACACCGATCCGCGCGCGCTGCAGGCCGTGCGCGAGAACCTGCGCGCCGCCGGGCTGGACGGCGTTGTGCGGGTGGTCCACCGCGAGGCGCAAGCGCTGCCTCCGGTGCATGGTGGCGTGATCATTGGTAATCCGCCGTATGGGATTCGGCTCAACGACGCCGATGTGCTGGCGCTGTACCGCGACATCGGCGCGCGCTGGCAGGCGTGTACGGACACGACGGTGGCGCTGCTGTGCGGCAACGTCGCGTTTGTCCCGGAATTCGGCTGGCCGGTGGAGAGCGCCCGCGAGCTGCGCAACGGCCCGATCGAAGTGGGCCTTTTCCGCTACCGGCGCTGACGGCTACTTGGCCTTGAGCGGCACCTGCAGCTCGACAAGACCCTCGTTGCTGTCGTCGATGCGGATGTAGCGCGCCATCGTCGGACCCGCGCCGATGTGGTGGCCGGCCGCCTGCACTTCGGTGATGAACTTGACGAGCTCGTTTGGCACTTCATTCCAGATGCAGCGGATGACCTTGCGGGCGATGCGTGGCTCCTCCTCCATCTGCCTGACCTGGAGCTTCTCGTCCTCGGGCACGATTGTCTGCGGCGGCAGCGTCACCCAAATCGCCATGCCTTCCGTGAGGTTGGGCACGTGATCGGCCGGCGCGAAAGCTTCATACGGCACAAAATCAAGGCGGCCTTCGAAATTCAGCGCCTTGACCACAACGTTCTTCAGGTCATCGGGCTTGGCGCGGGTCGCGCGCGGCAGGATCAGCGCCGTCATCTTGGGCCGCGAACCGATCGACAGCGGCTCCGGAGCGGTCACCGCTGGCAGCTTGATGAGCGCTTTGTCCTTGTTCGGCTTGACCTCGGTGACGCGCACGGCGGCTTGCCAGGTCGGCGTGCGCATGTCGCGCTTCTCCGGCTTCTTGCCCACGGCTTCCTTGACCACCACTGGCGACGCGTCGATCGTCCAGGCTTTCGGCGTGCTCCAGTCGTCTTCGACGCGGTTGCGCTCCGGCGCCACGAGCACCGTGTTCCACGCCGCCTGCGTCACGGTGCCGTTGTCGCGGCTGATGCGCACGCGGACCGCGGCGCGCTCCGCCGGCGTCGGCAGCTCGATGAACACAAAATCGCGGGTATCGACAACCGACTCCATCGGAATTGTCAGCTGTTTCAAGCGGTACGGCATCACCGCCACCGTCCCGAGGTACAGGCCGTGGACGAATTCTTCCTGCTCGATGTTGCAGTCGCTGACGATGTGGTCGCGCCGCGCCCGGCACTCCTCCCGCACAAGGAACCACTCGGCGTGGGACGTCGTGTCGCGGATGTAGATCCCGCCGTCGATGTCCGTCTGCAGCTCCAGGAACACCGCGCGCGCCGGCATGGACGCCATCACCTTCCACTTCGCCGCCATCAGCGGCTTCTGCAGCGTCTCGCCGCCGGTCGCCTTCACCGTCTCATCCAGCAGCTTGGCCAGCTGTTCCGGCGTGTCGACAATGCCGTAAAACGCCCGCGCCTCGCGCATCGGCGGCAGCTCACCGGTCTGCGTCGGGTTGATCGGCAGCTGCGCGGCGCGCGGCGGCGGTAGCTCGGTCCCGGTGATCGGCGCGGGCGGCGCCACCGGCGCTTCCTCATGCTTGGCAGCGGCTTTCGGCGCGGTAGTGGCAGCTTTGGCCGGCGGCGTCGCGGGCTTGGTGCCCCACAGCACCGCGGCCACGACGCCCAAGGCGGCGACGATTCCGAGCAAAATGGTCTGATTCGACTTCATGTGCAGCTGCCTCGCCCGAGCCGGGCGTTGACGCGCATGATGACGCGCTGTCGCTTTGGGCGCAAGAACCACAACACGCGTCGTCAGCGGCGCATTCCGCGGTCAGGGCGTCCGCGCCGGGCAACGCACGAGCCGCAGGTCATCCTCCAGCCACAGCGTCGGCTTCTGCCACGCCCGGCCGTTCGGCGCCTGCGTCGCCTGCAGCCAGGTCACGATGCACGCGCCCTTGGCCGGCCGCCACAGCGCCGCCAGCCGCCGTTCGCGCCGCACCGCGTGGCCGTCCAGCACGCGCACCGCCCACTTGCCGTCAATCGCGCTGACGCGCACAAGCGCACCGCGCTGGCCCGGCATCGGTCCCTGGTCGCCCAGCTGCGCCACCAACGGCTCGATTTCCTTGACAAATGCCGTGTCCGTCACATCGCCCGGCAGCTGCAACACCGCGCGTCCTTGGCGAATCACCCGGCGCAGCTCGCGGCGCGCGGCAAAGCCTTCGTGGAACAGTTCGCCGACAATCGGCAGCCCGACCTGCTTGGCAAACGGCGCCAGCCACGCCGTCCGCTCGGCCATGTCGGCCTCCAGCCGCTGGAAAATCCGCAACGTCTGCCACGCCACGCGGCCCTGGCGCTCGTAGCGCTTGGCGGCGTCGCGCAGGTTCTCGGGAAAGCGCACGGCGCGCTTGGCCGCCGCGAGGTACTGTTCCTCCACGATGTCATGCGCTTGCGCCGCCAGCTGGCACGGCGCGGCAAGCCCGGCCTCCTCGTAGGCATCCAGCAGCGCCGGCGGCGCGTCGCGGCAGCCCGCCTGCAGCGTCGCCAGCGTCGGCAGTTGCGCGGCAAAAGCGGCGATCTCCGGCACCAGCGCGTCCGGCTTGTCGCCCGCCGCCTGCCACTCGGCAAGCTTGGCCAGCTGCGGCGCCACGCGGGCAACCTCGGACAGCAAAAACGTCTTGTGTTCTGCAAACTTGCGCGCCGCTATTTCAGCCGCCGATGGCTGCGGCGGCGGCGGCGGCAGCACCGGTGGCGGCGCCACGACGACCGGCGCGCTGCACGCCGTCAGCATCAGCAGGAGCAGCAGCCGCTTCATTTGCGCCACCGATCCGCGAGCTTGCGCGTCAAGTCAATGTATTGCTTGCCGTATTCGGCGGACGGCTCGATGTCGCTGCCCTCGTGCCATTCGTTCCAGCTGGTGATGACGACCCAGTCGGCGAGCTTGGCCGCCGCCCACATCGACTCGTAGAACTGCCCGCCCAGCCGCTGGTCCACGCGGCCCGGCGAGCGAATGTGCGTGTCGTCATAGCCCGGCGCCACCGACGCCACAAGCAGCTTGTCGTTCAGCCGCGCCGTCCGCTGCAGGTTCACGAGCTGCTCGCGTTGCTGGTCCGGCACGTCCAGCGCCATGTACCAGCCGGCGCCGTCCAGCAGCGAAAACGTCTTGGGTTCCAAGGCGTCGCCGATCGTGAACACGTTCGTATCGCGCAGCCCCTCGCGCAGCCCATCGTGGCCGAGCGCGTACAAAATCCGCCCGTACAGGAACACGACCGGCTTGCCGTCGACGCGCAGGAACGACGGGTGCTCCTTGGCCAGCGCCGCCACTTCCTCCAGCTGCTTGTGCAAATCCTGAGGCGACGCCGCGACTTCCAGGTACAGGCTGACGGCAAACCGCTTGGCGTCCGCCTGCTTCAGCAGCTCCGCCAGCACTTTGCGGTCCCACGGCGTCCACCAGGACAGGATGAAGCCGTCGATGCCCGCCTCCTGCGCCCAGGCGATCTGCTGGCGGACGATCTTCGGGTCGGCGGAGTCGTACCAGCCCAGCTGCGGCGTGTTCGTCGAGGCGTGATCCGCCACCTTCGGATTCCAGTGCAGCCACTCCTTGGCCAGACCATCAGGGCGGCCATACCAGCCGTAGTGATACGCCAGGACCATCGGCTCGAACGCCTTGCGCGG
The DNA here is from genome assembly GCA_903869075.1 of uncultured Myxococcales bacterium. Lineage (GTDB taxonomy): Bacteria > Myxococcota_A > UBA9042 > UBA9042 > UBA9042 > CAIYBN01. The sequence goes on from CAIPXZ010000570.1 coordinate 7,328, forward strand.
CAGCGGCGCCGCGGTCAGCAGCTTGTCGGCGCGCAGCGGCAGCGTGTACTCCTTGGGCCCGCGCTCGACCGGCTTCGCCGCCGCCGGTTTACTCGCCGGCGCGGGCTTCGCTGCTTTGCGCGGCGGCTTGGCGGGCGGCGCCGTCGCGTCATCGCGCCACGTCTGGTCCAGCGCCACGCGCCCCGCCGCCTTCAGCACAAGCCGCGTCTCGCCCGGGCAGCCGCGCGTCAGCTTCACCGCCAGCGGCGCGTCCGTCGGCGTCACAAGCAGCTCGGCGCGCAGCGTCAGCGGCGTCGTGTCCCACGGCTGCTTTTTCACGTGCAGCGGCCGCCCGGTCACCTGCGTCGCGCCATTGGCACTCTCCACGCTGCTTTTGACGACGCGAAAGTCCAGGCCGCCAAAGGCAATTTCAACATCGTCGGAGGTCGTGTGCAGCTCCAGCGTCACCGGCTGCACGGTCTGCGCCCGCGCCAGCGACGGCGGCAGCAGCGCCAGCAGGGCCAACAGGAGGAGGCGAACGGTCAAGCGGAACTCCACAACGCGCGGCATGCGCGGCGACTTTGCGCTGCGACCGGCGGGACGTCAAAGATTTCCAGTACCCGGCGTGCCTCAGCCGTCCAGCAGCACGTCCGCCAGCCCGACCGGCACAAGCTCCGCCAAGCCAAAACGCTCGGCGTAGTAGCGCAGCACGGAGCGGGAACACGCCACTGCCAGCGCACATTCCTCGGCGCGCGGGCACGGCACCACCGGCGCGACGCGCGTATCCTGGCTGCCCAGGCCATCGGCGGAGTGCTGGTATTTGTCGTCGCGGTAGGCCCCCGCCGGCTGGTGGCGGCTTGTCTCCACCGACAGCCAATCGCGCACCCGGGCGCCGTGCTGGCGCATCGCCGGCAGCAGCACGCACGGCGGCAAGCCCGCGACCTCCGGGCGGAAACGGTGCTTGGCCCACGCGTCCGCCAGCATCGCCGCCATCTCGGTGAACGGCACGGCTTCGGTCCAATAGCGGTCGTCCTGGCTCTCCGACGTCGGGAACGGCAGGTGCAGCGTCAGCGCCACGCCCCAGGCGCGGCATAGCGACTGCATCGGCACGAGCTCGTGCAGGTTCTGCCGCGTCAGCACCGAGGTCACCGACACCGCCTGCGGACCGCGCGCCTGCTGCAGCCCGGCGATCGCCGCTTGAACCTGCGCGAAGGCTCCCGGCTTGCCGACGTAGGCGTCATGGCGCGCCGCCGTCCCGGCATAAAGCGGCACGAAAAACCGCGCGTCGATCGGCAGCGCGCGCAGCACGGCGGCGCGGAATTCGCTGTCGGCAAGGCGCGTACACGGCGACCAAATCTCGGCGTGCACAAAGCCCAGCTCCACGGCGTAGGCCATCACGTCGAGGATGCGCGAGAACGCCAGCGGGTCGTAGCCGTTGAACCGCACCGTCACCGCGCCCGACTGCCGCGCCTGGCGCAGCTCCTGGCAGAGCTGGGAAAAGCGAAGCGATCCGCCATCTTGCGGCGGCAGCGCGGCAAGCGCGGAGCAGAACGCGCAGTCCTGACCGCAGTCCGCCGGGATCGCCAGGTTCACCGCGCGGCCAGCGATCGCCGCGACGTGCTCCGGCGCCGGCAACGCCGCCACATCCTCCGCCAGCGATGGAAACGTCACGTCCAGCGCCTCGTGGTCGCGCAGCTGCAGGGCAAAGCACAGCAGCGTCAGCAACGCCGTGCCGTCATGGCCGGGATCGCTGCCCAGCGTCAGGTGCTCCAAGTCAAAATGCGCCGTCGTTGCCAACACTTGCCGCTGATCGCGCTGGCCGACAAGCAGCACGAGCCGCCGGCCATCGCTGTGCCGCAGCTCCACCGCCAGCGTCAGCGCCTCGGTCTGCCGCAGCTGGGACGCCGGGAACACGTCGTGCATCTGCCAGCCGCCCGGCAGCGCGGCGCCCGGCTGCCACTCCGGACCCAGCATGTCCAGCAGTAGCTGCCGCGAGAACCGCACCGCCCGCGGCGTCGCATCGCGCCCCA
>CAIPXZ010000571.1 GCA_903869075.1 uncultured Myxococcales bacterium
CATTGCGCCGCGGAGGCCATGTGTCGCAGCGCCAGCCCGAGCCGCAGGAAATCCCGTCAGCCCTCGCGCTGGAGCCCGTTGTCACGCTCAGCAGTGACGCGCGGCTGGCGATCGTCGCGGACATCGCCCGGGCGCTGTCGGCGAACCTGGCGCAGGAGGCGCTGCTGCGGCTGATCATGGAACGCGTGACGCTGGCGCTGAATGCGGACCGCTCGACGCTGTTTCTCATCGACGAAGAGCGCGAGCTGCTGTGGTCGTCCGTGGCGCAGGGCACGCGGCACTTCGACATTCGCGTCAAGCGCGGCCAGGGGCTCGCGGGCTGGGTGGCGCAGACCGGGCGCAGCGTCAACGTGAAGGACGCGTATCTGGACAGCCGGTTTGATCCGTCGTCTGACGTGCTGCTTGGCTACCGCACGCGGTCCATGCTGTGCCAGCCGGTTTTTGACCGTGACGGTGTGCTCGTCGCCGTCGTGCAAGTGCTCAACCGCCGGTCTGGCTGGTTCACCGTCGAGGACGAGTCGCTGCTTTCGACGATCATGGCCATGGCGGCGATCGCGATCGTCAACGCGCAGCTGAACGCGACGCTTGTGCACAACAACCTGGCCCTCAAGGAGACCCAGGACCAGCTGGCGGAACGGCTGGCGGAGATCGACCTGCTGTTCGCGTTTGAGCGCGAGGTCGGCGCGACAGGTGACCTGAACGCGGCGATCGACGCGCTGATCCAGCGGATCGCCGTGACGGTGCCGAGCTCGCTGTGCGAGGTGGCGCTGGCGACGCCCAATGGTGGGCTGATTGTGCACCGTCAGGAGCGGCGGACGCCGGGCGTGCAGATCCTCGCGTTCCCGACGCAGCTGGGTCTTGTCGGCCAGGCGATGGAGCACCGCGGACCGCTCGAGGTCAGCGCGGATCTGGCCAATGTGGCGGCGATGGCGGAGGAGGAGCAGCTGCCGTTCCAGCCGGCGGCCGGGCTGGTGGTGCCGCTGATCGTCGACGACGAGATGCTGGGCGCGCTGGCGGTGCTCGATCGCCCGGGCAAGCACGGCGGCTTTTCGGACGCGGACGCCAAGGTCGTGTCGCTGCTTTCCGGCCAGGTCGCGCGCACGCTGGCGGTGCGGCAAGAGCGCGCAGAGGCCGAGCGTGAGGATCGGCTCGCGGCGCTGGGCAAGGCGCTGGCGGGCGTGCTGCACGATTTTCGCACGCCGATGACCGTCGCCTCGGGCTACGTTCAGCTGATGACCGCGGAGGACGAGCCGACGGAGCGCGCGGATCTGGCGGCGCGGACCCTGCACCAGCTGGACATGCTGACGCAGATGACGCGCGACGTGCTGGCGTTCGCCCGCGGCGAGCAGGTGCTGCTGACGCGCAAGGTGGCGCTGGCGGATTTTGCCAAGGAAGTCGAGGAGATGCTGCACGCCGTGTTCGCCGGCTCGCACGTCCAGTGGCAGGTCAAGGCGCTCGACCGCGGCATGGCGCGGTTTGACGCGTTCAAGATTGCGCGGGCAGTGCAAAACATCGCCAAGAACGCCCGCGAGGCGCTGATGGACCGCAAAAGTGGGCATTTTACGGTGGAAATCGCCGGCACCGCGGATGAGTTGGTGCTGACTTTCGTGGACGACGGCGCGGGCGTGCCGCTGGCGTTCCAGCACCGGCTCTTCGACGCGTTCGCGACCCAGGGCAAAGTCGAGGGCACCGGTTTGGGCCTGGCGATGGTCAAGCAGGTCGCGGAGGCGCACGGCGGCACGGCGGCGTACCGCGATACGCCCGGCGGCGGCGCGACGTTTGAACTGCGGATCCGCCGCGAGACGCGCTCGGCCGGCGGGCTGGATCGGCCGACGGCGCCGGTTTCCAGTGTGCAAGGACTGCCGCAAAATTCCTGACTTGGCCGCCAATCGCGATGCAAGCGATCCGATGGGTGGCAAGTTTGCGTTGAAAAGTTGACGGGATCTCCAGCTGCGTCATCTTCCGCGCCGTGGTCTCCGCAATTCGCGCGGGGCGCACGGTGCGAGGCGGCAATGGCGAGCTGGCGCAGAAGAATCGCAACGACGTTCCGGTGGCTGTGGCACGGCCTGCGGCTTGTGCTGTTCACGGCTTTTGCGGTGGTGGCGGCGGTCGGGCTGTGGCATTCGTGGACGGCGAAGGGCAGCGTGGATGACCGGCGCGCCGAGCTGCGGCGGCTGGAAGAACAGCTGCTGGAACAGCGGATGCGCGGCGAAGAGCTGCAGTCGCGGCTGGGCGCTTTCGCCGGTCGCGCTGATGTGCGCCGGCAGACGATCCGCGCCGAGCTGGGAATGCTCGGTGAAAACGAGAAGTTCTACTTGTTCAAGTGAAGCACTTGGTCGCGATCACGCGCCTTTCTTGATGCGCCGACCGTAAAAAATCTCCAGCATCTCGCGCGTCAACCGCTTCTCGACGGTGCGCTGCTCGTCCTCGGTCAGCGTGTCCGCCACGGTGCCAAAAAGGTACGTGTCGAGCTTGAAATCCTTCAGCAACATCTTGGTATGAAAGATGTTTTCCTGATACACGTTGACGTCGATCATCTGGTAGCGGTGCCGCGTTTCCTTGGCGATGAAGTTCTGGATCGAGTTGATCTTGTGGTCGATGTAGAACTTCTTGCCGCTGACGTCGCGGGTGAAGCCGCGCACGCGGTAGTCGATGGTGACGATGTCCGACTCGAAGGTGTGCAGCAGGTAATTCAGCGCTTTCAAAGGTGAAATTCGCCCGCAGGTCGATACGTCGATGTCGGCGCGAAACGTCGAGATGCCGTTGTCCGGGTGGCTCTCCGGGTAGGTGTGGACGGTGATGTGGCTCTTGTCCAGATGGCCAACTACTGAATCTTTCTTGGTTTTCGTAACGTGCAGCGGCCCCGGCGCTTCCTCGCCGTCGTCGGCAAACGCCGCGGTCTCGATCGGATCTTCGGAGATCAGCATCGTCACGCTCGCGCCCTGCGGATCGTAGTCCTGCCGCGCGACGTTCAGCAGGTTGGCGCCGATGATCTGCGCCACGTTCTCGAGGATTTCCGTCAGTCTTTCAGCGTTGTACGCCTCATCGATGTAGGCGATGTACGCCTCGCGGTGCGCCGGCGTCCGGGCGTAACAGATGTCGTAGATGTTGAAGCTGAGCGTCTTGGTCAGGTTGTTGAACCCCTGCAATCGCAGCTTCTTGAGCGGCTTGACCGACGGCATTCCACTCGCTCCTGGCACAATTCTGCGTAGTTGCAGGGGGGTTGGTGAGACGTCCCGCGCGGGCGGCGGGTGACCGTCCGCAGCGGTCGCGCCGAGAGTAGGGACAAGCGGCGTGCGATGCAAGACCTCAGCGCGGTGTCACGATTTCGCCTGCGCCACGCCACGCAAATGTCATGAATGAACGGCGGTCACGGCGCCAGCCAGCGCACCGGTTGGCGCTTGGCGATGCTCGCCGGATCGTCGTAACACTGGGCGATTTTGTGGCCGCCGCCGTTGTAGGCGTCCGTGAAGCTGAAGATGCCGGCAAAGGTGATGGCCGCCCAGTCGTTGTAGTCGGTGTACGCGGAGAGCGCGCCACCCGGGCAGGTCGGGTCGTATTCGGCGTTCAGGTCCTGCGCCAGCGTCAACGTGACCTCGCCGTCCTGGTTCCAGTCGACCCAGGCGCCGCCGCACACGCCATCGGCTTCGTTCAACGCGGCCTCGTTCAGCGGCGTGCGGCCGCCGCGCGAATAGTCGAGCGTACCGTCGGGGATGTCATCGCAGCTGCTGTCGATGCCAAAGTACGCGTGGCGATAGTTCATGATGGACGGGTAGTTGGGCTTGCCGTTGCATTCGCTATCGCCGCCGTGGCCCAGCCCAAGGTTGTGGCCGAGCTCATGGCAGAACGCCTCCAGCTGCACGTGGCCGGGGTTGGTTGTGCCCTTGCAAACGTAGCAGACGTCGCAGCCGCCGCTGGCGACGATGTAGTCATCGCCGATCAGCTCCCCCAAGCCGCCGGCGTCCGGACCGATGCTGTGGATCAGGATCGCATAGTGAAAATAGCCGAGGCGGTTGGCGGCGAAGTTGGCGGCCTTGACCGCGGCGAATTCTGTGCCGATCGCCAGCGGCAGCTGCACCGTTGTGCCCGCCTGGTTGCCGCCGGTCCAGACGCCGCCCTGGCCATAGTCGACGTGCAACGCGACGCCAGTGCTGCCGTCCGGGTTGAGGACGGGCGCCGCGGCATACATCGCGTCCGCCAGCGCCACCTGCGGCGCCGTCAGCTTGTGGCTATGCTGGGCGCATTCCGCGGCGTCGACCATCCAGTCCGCCTCGACGAAGACGTCCTGCCGCAGCGGGTTCGCGCCCAGCGCCGCCAGATCGAGGCCACCAGCGGTGCCCAGCAGCTCGTCGCCGTCGCTGAGCGCGTCGCCGTCGGTGTCCCACAGCACCGGCGAGGTGCCTGTGTGCGTCGCGTCGACGTACACGCCGGTGCCGGTTTCGTAGCAGTCGTCCAAGCCGTCGCTGTCGCTGTCCGTGCCGGGCACGCACGCTTCGGGCTGGCAGAGCGAGGAGCAGCCGTCGCCCTCGTCCAGGTTGCCGTCATCGCACGCTTCCTGCAGCTGCACCTGCAGCGTCGCGGTCATCGCCGCCGCCGGCACGGCGTAGCCCGGAAACGCGTCATTGCGGCGCAGCCCATCGGTCGCGCCACCGGAATCGCCCGGCGCGTCGAACAGCACCACCTGCCCGCCGCGGCCTGACGCCTGCCACACCGTCGCCACCACCCACGCCACCTGCTGCGGCGTCTGGCACGAGAAGGCGTTTGGCCCCGCGGCGATCGCCGCCAACGCTTGGGAACCCGTCAGCTTTTCGCGGTGCGTCAGCGGCGGGAACACCGCCGGATCGGCCAGTTGCACGGGCACGTGGGCGAGTTGCACGCCATTGACCGCGCAGTCCATGAAGCCACCCGGCACGTTTGTGTAGGCCAGCCAATCGATTTCCACGCGCACGACCGGGTCAGCGCCGACGACGCCGTCCCCGCAGCTGCCGCAGCTGACCGCCACGTCCGCGACGCTGGCGCCGCCGATCGTGCCGGCGCCGTTGCTGACGCTGCACGTCTGTGCGGGTGCGCCGGGCGCGGCGGTGATGGTGGTGAAGTACTTGGCGCCGTTGGCAAAAGTGCCGGCGAGCACGAAGCTGCCGTTCTGGCTGACCGTCGCGCTGTGGCTGCCGGACTGCAGCGTCAGGCCGCTGCCCAGCAAGCCGCTGACGGTGCCGCCGACGGTGCAGTGCGGGGCGTGCTGGCAGACGCCGGTGGCGAGGCAGGCGTCGAGCGTGCAGGCGTCGTTGTCGTCGCATTGGACGATGCCGACGCATGCGCCGCCGGCGCACAAGTCATTGGCCGTGCAGGCCAAACCGTCGGTGCAGGTGGCGCCGTCGGGGGCGTTGACGACGCTGCACACGCCGGTCTTGGGGTTGCAGACGCCCGCGGCGTGGCAGACGTCCGCCGGCGGGCAAAAGACCGGCGTGTCGACGCACGCGCCCGTGACGCACACGCCCGCGACCGCGCACGGGTTGCCGTCGTCGCAACTGCCTTCCTGGGCGGTGAACGTGCAGCCGGTGGGCGGGTCGCAGCCGTTGCTGGTGCAGTCATTGCCGTCGTCGCAGAGCGCCGGGCTGCCGCCGCCGCACGCGCCGCCGATGCACTGCTCGCCGATTGTGCAGTAGCTGCCGTCGTCGCACGGTCCGTCGCCGGTGCTGTGCTGGCACCCGATGCCCGGCGCGCAGGTGTCCAGCGTGCAGGCGATGCCGTCGCTGCAGTCCGCCGGTGAGCCGCCGATGCACACGCCGGCTTTGCAGCTCTCGCCGGTCGTGCAGACGTTGCCGTCGTCGCAGGCGGCGCCGCCGTTCTGGTGGACGCAGCCAAACGCCGGCTTGCAGCTGTCGACGGTGCACGCCTTGCCGTCGTCGCAGCTGATCGCCGTGCCGGCGCACTGGCCGCTGGCGCAGCTGTCGTCGGTCGTGCAAACCGAGCCGTCGTCGCAGCTGCCGGTGAAGGCCTTGTGGCTACAACCTTTTTGCGGATCGCAGCTATCCGTCGTGCACACGTTGTCGTCGCTGCAGGCGCTGACCTCGGCGGGGGTGCAGACCGCGGGACCCGTGTCGGGCGGCACATCGGCGGCGGCATCGTGCGCCACGTCGACCGCAGCGTCCGCAGCCTTGGCGACGTCCGGAGCAGCGTCCAGATGCTTGATATCCTTGATGTCCGCCGCGTCCTCGGCGCTATCCACCGCGGGATCCGCATCGGCAACGGCGGCGTCTGAAAACGTGTAATCGCCGTCGGCGAGCGCCGCGTCGTCGTCCGTTGCGTCGTCGTCCGCGCCCGGATCGTCGGCGACATCCGCGGCTTTGTGCAGCAGCCCACACCCCGGCGTCGCCGCGCTGAGCGCGATCAGGACTGCGCACCACCGGCTTTGCCCCCTCGCTGCGCGCACGTGCCGTCGCCCTCCCCGCCTGCCGTTACCCTAGCAGAGCCAGCGGCATTTGCCCAAACCGGCGCGCTTCGCTGGCGTGGCGACCTGTCCGTTCGTCGCGCTTTGGAGTACGCTTGCCCAGCTTGCGGCCGTGTGGAGCAACCGTGCTCCATGCGCAACGGCTGCCACCGCGCGCAAGTCTGCGAAATCTTGATCCCTGCGCGCCCGTTCGGACTGGCACGCATCTTGCAATGTTGACGCCCATGGCCACCGCCGCAGCGCCTCACCGCGCGCTCTACAGCTTGCACGATGTGACGCCCGCCAAGGAGGCGCTGGTTTTTGCGGCGCTTGAGCACCTGCGCGCGCTTGGCATCCAGCGGCTGGCGCTGCTTGTGGTGCCGGACTTCCATGGCCGCGCCGATCTTCGTGAATTTCCAGCGTTTTGCGCGCAGCTGCGGCGCGCGCTGCTGCCGGGCGATGAGATCCTGCTGCACGGCTACTACCACCTGGCGGACGCGCAGCCGCAGTCGGCGGCGCGCAAGCTCGCGGCGGCGGCGTTGACGGCGGGCGAAGGCGAATTCCACGACCTGAGCTATGGCGTGGCGCGCGAGCGGCTTGCCTCCGGTCTGGACGTGCTGCAGACCGCGCTGGACGTGGCGCCGACCGGCTTTGTGGCGCCAGCGTGGCTGCAAAATGCTGAGGTACGCCGCGCAGTTGTCGATGCCGGCCTGGGCTTTTGCGAGGACCAAATGCGCATTTGGCCGAGCCATGGCGCGCCGATCCTCAGCCCGGCGTTGAGCTTCGCCTCGCGCACGCCGCTGCGCCTGTGGGGCTCGCTCGCCGCCGCTGAGCTCACCGGTCGCCTGCTGCCGCGCCAGCGCGTCGCGCGCCTGGCCATCCACCCCAACGATTACCGTTCCCCGCACTTGCGCGAGGCCATCACGCGCGTCGTCACGCGCTGGCAAGCGGCCACTGTCGCCAGTCGCTACCACGAGGTTTTCCAGTGAATATCGCGATTTTGACCGACTACCCCGTCGTCACCTTTGCCTGCGGCCCGTCGCTGTCGACCCAGGCGCTCAAGCGCTACATGGAGAACCGCGGCCACACGGTGACAATCGTCGGTCCGGCGCCGGGCAAGGACGATCCGCCGGCTCTGCCGGGCTCGCTCCTGCTGAATTCCGTGACCTTTCGCGCCCATCCGGGCGTGCAGATGCCGTTTGCCTGGCCGCCGAGCGCTTTTGCCAACGCCCAGAAATTCGACGTCATCCACTCCCACGCCAACAGCCTGCTGATGCACTGGGCGCCGATGATGCGGGAAATGCATGGAATTCCCTGCCTTTCCACCAACACAATCTACCTGCCCGGTTTCGCGCAGCATCTGCTGCCGAACAAGGTCTATCAGATTGAGACGATCCGCAACGCGTGGGCGAGGCTCGCGCCCAAGGTCGAAGCGTCGTTCGCCAAGGCGTACAACTCCGGCGACGGGCTGATCGTCCAATGCCAGGCGCTGGCCGATTACTGGAAGGAATTCGGCCTCGACGTGCCGCTGCATACGATTCCGCGGCCGATCGACGTGGCGATTTTTGACCAGCCGCTGGGTCCCGACCCGTTCCGCCCGGATTTCGCCAAGGGCAAGCGCATCGTCGTCGTCTGCCGGCACGCGCGGGAAAAAGACATCGACAAGGTCATCCAGGTCTTTGCCAGCCACGTGCTGCCGCGGATGCCCGACGCGTCGCTGACGCTTGTCGGCGATGGCCAGGAGCACAAGGCATTGGTCCGCCAAACCGAGCGGCTGGGCATCGCCCAACGCTGTGATTTTCCGGGTGAAAGGCCGCACCGTGAGCTGCGCCACTACTACGGCCACGCCGATGTCTTTGCCTACGCCTCGCTGACCGAGACCTACGGCCAGGTGATCTCGGAGGCGCTGTGGTGCGGCGTGCCGGTTGTGGCGATCGACGACAAGATGGGCGTGGCGTTTCAGGTCAAGGACGGCGAGGACGGCGTGCTCGTCGCTTCCGGCCAGGGCGAATACGATCGGCTGGGCGAGGCGTTGTCCAACCTGCTCGCCAATCCCGAGGCGCGGCGTGCGTTGGGCGAGCGTGCCGCCGTGCGGGCGCGGGCCCGCGTGGCGCCGGACGTCGTCTACGCGCAGTATGAGGCGGCGTATGCCTCGGCCCAGGCGCACATCGCCGCGCACCCGCCCAAGCGCTTCAACCCGCGGTCGGTGGGCGATTGGGCGCGGATGATTGACCGCCACTTGTTCCCTTGGTGGAGCTTGCAGGGCGCGCTCGTCGCCGTTTCGTCCATCCGCGGCCGCTCCGACGACTACCTGGTGCCCGTCGGGATGCGCATCGACGCCCTGCCGGAGCCGCTGGCGCCGCGGTCGGGCGAAGCTGGCTAGGTTGAAAAGCAAGGGGGGCGCGCCGCTCCCTGCGCCCCCCGCGCCAGTCCGCAGCCGCGGCCTGGAGTTGCCACGCGGCGGAAAAATTTCACGAATGCGTGGTGGCGACAGCGCATGGCAACTAAGATGGCGATTCCGCGCATCGTTCACCTGATCTGGCTCGGCCCGCGGCTGCCCGCGCTGGCGTGGCTGGCCGTGCGCAGCGTGCTGGCGCGCGCCGGTGCCGAGCGCGTCGTGTTGCACGGCAACGCACCGGAGCTTGCCGCCGATCCGCTGCTGACCAATCTGGCGCAGCATACTGAATTCACGCTGGATTTGACGCCGCCTGACGGCAGCGATCTGCCGGCCGCGGTGCAGACTGCGCTCCAAGACCTGCTGGCGGCGCTGCCCAAGCCGGCGGCGCGCGCGGACCTGCTGCGGCTGCAAATCCTGTGGCAGCACGGTGGGTTGTACGTGGACGCCGACGTCGTCGCGCTGCAGGAATTTGCGCCGCTGTGGCCGCTGGACGGCGTCGCCGGGCTGGAGCACGTCTGCCTGCCGGCGGCGGTCGTGAACAGCCGGTCGCCGCTGACGTGGGCGCGCGCCGGGGCGCTGCTGGGCTTGCGGGAGGTCATTCGCCGCTCGCCGCACGCCGCGGCGCACTTTCGCGCTGTCGATCAGCTCTACGCCGAGGCGTGCAACAACGCGGTGCTCGGCTTCGCGCCGCGATCGCCGGTGCTTTTGCGGCTGCTGCAGCGGGTGGCGGCGATGCCGCGTGCCCAGGCGCTGCAGCTGTACGAGCTGGGTCCGCGGCTGCTGGAGGCGGAGACCGCCAACGCCTCGATCGCCGGGCTGACCCTGCTGCCGCCAGCGGCGTTCTTTGCCTTGGCGCCGGAGATCTGTGGCGCGCTGCTGCGTCCAAGACCTCGAAACCAAGAACTTTTTCCGGATCGCCAGGCGCTGCTGGTGCACCTGTACGACTCCGTGCTGGCGCGGCAACTCGGACAGCCGCTGGACGCGCAGTGGCTGCTCGGTCCGGGCCGGCAGAGCTGGCTGGCGGAGCTTGTCGCGCCGTTCCTGCCGGAGCTGGCGGCGCTGTCGGGAGTGGGCTGAGCGATGCGCAAGTTCCTGTACATCACCCCGTATTTTCCGCCGCAGAGCCAAGTTGGCGCGCTGCGGCCGCTGAAATTCGTCCGCCATCTGCCGGCACAAGGCTGGCTGCCGGTGGTGCTGGCGGACCTCTGGCCGACGGACGGCGTGGACGCCGAGCTGCCGCGGTTCGTGCCGCCGGAAGTCGCCGTCACCTACGATTACAGCCGCCGCGCCGCGCCGACTTTTGCCGCGCTGCAATCCGGCACGCTGACGCAAAAGCGCGCGGTGGCGACGGTGCAGCGCGTCAAGTGGCACGAGCGGCTGCTGCCGAAGTGGCTGCAGGATCCGGATCTGATCCCGCTGGGTGAGCACAGCCCGGACATGCCGTGGGCGTACCGCGCGGCGCGCAAAATCCTCAAGACGAATCCGGACATCGAGGCGATCGTCGTCAACGCCGATCCGTTCGCGGCGTCCGTGGTGGGCGCCCAGCTGCATCGCGCGACCGGGCTGCCGGTGATTCAGGATCTGCGCGACATCTGGGCGCCGTGCAAGCTGCGGCGGCCGCGGCGGCACAAGCCGCAGCTGTGGCTGGAGGACCGCCTGGAGCGGTTCTGCGTGGACAATGCCGCGCACCTCGTCATCAACACGCAGGTCTCGCTGGACGATTACCGCGCGTTCTACCCGGACGTGCCGCCGGAAAAATTCAGCCTGATCCGCAACTTCTACGACGCCGAGCTGGTGAGCCACGGCAGCCATCCGGGTTTTGACCGCTACACGCTGCTGCATCTGGGCAACTTTTCGCGCTTTCGCATCGCCGATCCGCTGGTGCGCGCGCTGGCGCAGGCGCTGGAACTGGGCGTGCCGCGGGACGCGATTCAGGTTGTGTCGACGGGCGCTTTTGGCGCCGAGGCGCTCAAGCTCGCCGAACAGCTGGGCGTGCGCGACCTGCTGCACGTGGAGCCGTCGGTGCCGTACCACAAGGTCGGCGCACTGTGCCACGCCGCGGATTTGCTTGTGTATGTGGCCGAACCCAACGCCGATCAGCGCATCGCCAGCAAGTTTTACGACTACCTGGGCGCCCGGCGGCCTATCCTGTCGGTCAGCGACAACCCGGAGTCGGCGGCGATCCTGGCGAACCACGAAGCCGGCGCGCAGTTTGCGATTCGCGACACGCTGGGCATGGCGCGCTACATTGCGGATGAAGTGGCGGCGGGCCGGCAGCGCGTCGTGGCACGCAGCGTGGCCGGGCTGACAGCGCCGGAGGCCGCGGCGAGTCTGGCGGCGTTGTTGAACCAGGTGACAGACAAGGCGTGACCCGGCGGCAGGCGCGTGATTTGGAGCGGAGGCAATTAGATGAACTGGCGAATTCCCCTGTCTGACCTGCGGTTGACCCAGGAAGACCGCGACGCGGTGGTGGCGGCGTTGGAGAGCAACTGGCTGACAATGGGCGAGCGCACGCAGGCTTTTGAGCGGGCGTTTGCCGTCGCGCTGGACGCCGAGCATCCGCCGCACTGCTTTGCCGTGGGCAACTGCACGCTGGCGCTGCACATGGCGCTGGTGGCGGTGGGCGTCGGTCCGGGTGACGAGGTCATCTTGCCGAGCCTGACTTTTGTGGCGACCGCCAACGCCGTGCTCTACACCGGCGCGACGGCGGTGCTGGCGGACGTGGCGAGCGACACCGACTGGACGTTGTGCCCGCAGGACGTGCGCGCCAAGATCACGGCGCGGACCAAGGCGATCTTGCCGGTGCACTACGCCGGGCAGCCGTGCGACATGGTGGAGCTCCGCAAGATCGCTGAGGAATTCAACCTCGTGATCATCGAGGACAACGCCCACGGGCCGCTGGCCGACGGCTGGGTCGATGACCGCCACACGCCGCAGGCGCTGGGCACCATCGGCGCCGTCGGCTGTTTTTCGTTCTTTTCCAACAAAAACATGACGACCGGCGAGGGCGGCATGGTCGTGACGCGCGACGCGGTGCTGGCGGAGAAGCTGCGGCTGATCCGCGCCCACGGCATGACGACTTTGACAATGGACCGCCACAAAGGCCACGCCTTCAGCTACGACGTCGTGGAGCTGGGCTTCAACTACCGCATCGACGAGATGCGCGCGGCGCTCGGGCTGTCCCAGCTTTCCCGCCTGGTGGCCAACAACGCGGCGCGTGAGGCCGTTGTGCACCACTACTACGCGGCGCTGCACCGGCTGCCGGACGTGACCGTGCCGTTTCGCCATCGCCCGCCGCAGGGCCGCACGGCGGCGCACATCTTGCCGGTGCTGCTGCCAGCGGGCGCCAACCGCCAGCTTGTCCAGGAGCGGCTGCGCGACGCGGGCGTGCAGACGAGCATCCACTACCGGCCGATTCACACGTTCAGCTACCACAGCGACACGCCGCTCGTCCGCGCCGAAGGCATGGAAATGACCGATCTTTTGGCGCCGCGCATCCTGACGCTGCCGCTGTCGCCGACGCTGACCGCGACCGAGGTGACGTACGTCGTCGATGCCCTGCGCGACGCGCTTGTGGGGGCTTAGATGGCGGCGCTTCCGGTTACGGCGGTGATGCTGGCGGGCGGCGTGGGCTCGCGGCTGTACCCGTACACGGCGTTCATCCCCAAGCCGCTTGTGCCGATCGACAAGGACGCCATCGCCGAGGTGCTGCTGCGGCAGTTGGCGCACTACGGCACGCAGCGGGTGATCGTTTCCATCGGCCATTTGGGCCACCTGATCGAGGCGGTGCTGGGCGACGGCGCGCGCTACGGCTTGGAGCTGATTTACCAGCGCGAGCAGGAGCCGCTGGGCACCGTGGGGCCGCTGGCGCTGGCGCGGGACCTGCTGCCGGAAAATTTCCTGGTGCTGAACGGCGACGTGCTGTCCAACATCGACTTCGCGGCGATCCGCGCCCAGCACGCGACGAGCAGCCACACGCTGACGGTGGCGACGTTCATGCGCGAAGTGCGCTCGGAATTCGGCGTGCTGGAGACGAACGAGGTCGGCAACGTCACGGCATTCAAGGAGAAACCGGCGATCCAGAACCTTGTGAGCATGGGCGTCTACGCCATGAACCGCCGCGTGCTGGACTATTTTCAGCCCGGCCAGCGCTTTGGCTTTGACGATCTGGTGCTGGCGATGCTGAAAGCCGGTGATCCGATTGGCACTTTTGACTGGCGGCACGGCCGCTGGCTGGACATCGGCCGGCCGGCGGATTACGCGGACGCGCAGGAGACGTTTCGTCAGGACCGGCACATCTATTTGCCTTGGGAACCGCCGGCTTAGCGCGCCGTGCCGCGGGCTTTGCCGCGCAGGTAGACGAACCAGTACAGGCCGCCGACCATCACGACGCCGCCGATCAGGTTGCCGACCGTGACCGGCAAGAGGTTACCGGCGAAGTAGTTGCCCCAGGTCAAGTTGGCGAATTTCTCAGGTGTCTCGCCCACTTGCTTCCAGAATTCCGGCGGCGCGTAGTCGCGGATCAGCACGCCGAGCGGGATGAAGTACATGTTGGCGATGCTGTGCTCGAAGCCGGCGGCGACAAACGCGCTGATGGGCAAGACGATGGCGAGGATTTTGTCGCCGGTGCTGCGCGCCGAATAGCACAGCCAAACCGCCATGCAGACCAACGCGTTGCCGAGGATGCCGAGGACGACGGCCTGGCTGAATTCGTAGCCGACCTTGGCGCTGGCGGTGCGCAGCGCGTTGAGGCCGACGGCGCCGGCGCTGAACTGGTATTGCTTGCTGGCGAACAACAAGCCGGCGCTGGCGCTGGCGCCGACGAAGTTGCCGGCATAGACGATCGCCCAGCTGCGCAACAGCGCAGCGGTGCTGACCTTGCGCGACGTCCAGGCCATGACGATGAGGTTGTTACCGGTGAACAGCTCCGCGCCGCCGACGACGACGAGGATCAGGCCGAGCGAGAACGCCACGCCCGCGAGCAGGCGCGAGACGCCGTAGGGCAGCGCGGTGGTGAGCGCGACGGCGCCGTCGGGACCCTTGAGCGTGATGCCGCCGGCAGTGACGGTCGTGGCGAAGACCGCGCCCATGGCGATGAAGGCGCCGGCGAGCACGGCGAGCGCGAACATGTCCGGCAACGCCAGCTGCGCCTTGCGCACGCCGACGTCTTCCGCCTTGGCGGCCATCTCCGGCGGCAGCAGCGCGTCAATCTTGACTTCGGGAATTCCGGGCTCCACGGCGTCCTCCAGGCCGCAAGCGCGGCGCACAAGTCTAGGCGCGTGCCCCGGGCCGGTCAAAGCCAGAGGGCGGTCGCAAGCTCGACCTCGTGCACCCGGGACTGAAGTCCCGGGCTATCGTTCGAGATGTCCGCCGGAAGGCGGACTCGGCCAAGCCCA
>CAIPXZ010000572.1 GCA_903869075.1 uncultured Myxococcales bacterium
GGCCGGGGTGCACCCGCCGTGCGCCAGTTCCGGCACCACCCGAAGGAAAGCCCGCTCGGGCAGCAGCGTGTTGGTCACGCGGATGAATTCGGAGACACAGCGGTCTATCCCGCCGATACGGGTCAGCACATCGCGCAGCACGCAGTCGAGCAAGCCCTCCATAGGGGCCAGCACGATTTGCGGCACGGCGGTGGCTTTCAGCGGGGCGCGCCCATGGCCAATGCAGCTGTCTGAAATCAGACGCAAACCTCTTGACAGGGTCCAGTCCTGACGCGCCCGACGAAATGTTCGCGAACAGGTCCACGGTCAGGCTGGGAACCGCGACCATACGATCGTGGAGCCCGGCGAAGAACGACGCGCCGTCGTACATCGCATAGGTCGAAAGCAACACGTGCCGGTTCGCTGAAGAAAACAGCTCCTGGATCACGACGTGCGTGTCACGCGTACCGGCGCCCGGCACCGAGGGGCCGGTCCACACCAAATCGTGCGAGCCCCGTTCGGCCTCAACCTGCGCGCGTTGATGCGCGAGAAGCGCCAGAGTCTCGGCCAAGTGAGCGGCAGTCTGGCCCATTCGATGGAGGCGGCGCAGCTCGGTCGCGATGGCCTCTGCTGTGCCGTGCGGCAC
The DNA here is from genome assembly GCA_903869075.1 of uncultured Myxococcales bacterium. Lineage (GTDB taxonomy): Bacteria > Myxococcota_A > UBA9042 > UBA9042 > UBA9042 > CAIYBN01. The sequence goes on from CAIPXZ010000572.1 coordinate 626, forward strand.
ATGCGGCTGCACCGCAAACGCCTTGGCCGGCATCGCGACAGTCCGCGCCTTCAGCGCTTGCGACAGTCCGAGCAACTGAGCGTGTGACAGCCGCAGCAGCGGCGAACTCACGGGTGGCTCCCGAAGAACGCGGCATCGGTGCAGTCGACGGTGGGCACGACGAGCGCTCGGTCCAACAGCAAATTGCGGTGCTCGCACGAAGTCTCCGCGATCAGCAGGCAGCCATGGCACGCCGCCCCGTGCAGATGCCGGTCCTCTTCGCGCGAATCGGGCTTGTGCTGGGCGCAGACGGGGTCGTAGGAGCACAGCCGCCCAAGCTCAAGCGCGTTCTCCAGATGCCGTTCGATTTGGCGACCGGCAAGTACCAGACCCCCAAGGGTGCCTTCAGCGTCCGGCGTCCCGGTGTAGAGCAGGATCGCATACCCGACGTCTGGCAACGAGTAGATTCGCTCGCGAATCGAACTCGCGGAGTACCCGCATTCCAACGACATGGCTGTCAACAGCAGATGCGAAAGCGAGTGCAGGAGGATGAAGCGCGAGCCGGGGAAGATGACGTTTGCCCGGCTAGGCTCAGCTTGTTGCCACACGCGGAACCCGTCGAGCAGTTCTGCACCCCGTCGGACCACCGCCGGGCGAGAGCTCCACGCCTCCACCGCTGCTTTGTCCAGGACGACAAGAACGCCCTCGCCACGGTTTTCGACCGCCGGTACCCATCGCAGCTCGCGCGCGAGTGGCGCGATCGTCACTGGCAGGTCGAGTTCGCCGTCAAAGCTCATTGTTGGCGGCTCAAATCGCGTGAAACCGACAAGCGCTTGGACTTCGCGCAGTCGATGGACTAGCACCACCCGCGACACCTTTTGAGCTTCCGGGCTGCGACCTGCCGGAAGCTGCAACCGCCGCGCGTAGAAATCGCCGTCCGGCAAGTCGTCGCCGATCTCCTCGCCCGTGCCGAGCAAAGTCTCCAGTTCCAACTCCTTGATCTTCTTTTGCTGCGGCGGGGCAAGCCCTTTGCGGCGCTGCAATTCGACGAAAACGTCAGCAGAGTCAAAGCCTTCCAGCGCCGCTTTCACCGTCGACACCAACTTGCGCAGCATCGCCAGTTCGTCGGGCGAGGTCACGTTCGCCAGCCCGTCATCCGCGACGCTTTCGATGGCCTTGCGGAGCGCGGCTTGTCGGTCGGGGATGTGGATGACGTTCGACGTCGCGCCAAACCACGCGTTCGTCGCGTGTCGGACCAGGAACTTGTTGGCCAAGGGTTTGCCGTTGGCTCCGGCACACGGTGCGTTCGGTCCGCGGCCAAGCCACGGCTGTTCGCCCTTGCACATGCCCAAGGGTGCGCCGCCCTGCTCCTGGAGCGTCGCGGCGCCCAAGGTCCGGACTGACCCGCATTCGCAGAGGACCTGAACGCTCGCGAGGTCACCCGTCGTGCCGCGCTCGATGAGCCACAGTTGTTGAAAGCAGTCACGCAAGTCGCCGTGAACGAACGCGCGCCAGTCAATGTCGCTGATGTGGCCGTTCGTGCAGGCCTGGACGAAGCGCGTTGGCGTAACTGCGAGCTTCAAGGCGCGGCCCCGATCGTTCCTGCCGCCGGGGAACTTTCCGCCGTCCAAGGCCTTCAGGTGCACGAAGCGCCGGGCAACGCCGCCCCATTGGTGGACTTCTTCTTGGACCACGAACCACTGGGGAAACACGAAGGCACCCAGACCAGTCTCCGGGCCGTCATCGGTCTCGCGCTTGCGGGGCGGCGCGCGCATCTCCAAGTGCGGCGTCTTGAGCTGCTCGCGCAACTTGGCTCGAAGGCGCTCCTCGGAAACGAGCTCACCCTCGCCCCGCCACGTCTCCAGTCCGCCGATGATGACGGAGTGGTCCGCCAAATCGACCAGAGCCCCCGGCCCGTAGGTAGTGACCACCTGACTCTGCCGCGCTTGGCCGCCCGAGATTCGAGGATTCCGTTTGGTACTCATGGCGCCACCTCGTCCGGCATGTCTTGGCCATCGATGCGGCTCACCCAAATGTCCACGGCTGGCTCGACGTTCCGCATAGAGCGCGGCGCCACAAACTTCCGCTCTTTGACGGAGAGTTCGCGCAATTTCGGCGACAGCGGCTCGTGAATCAGCTGCGAGCCCTTGCCCTCCTCGCGGGCGTACTCCAGAGTCGCGTTCACGTTGCGCCGGTCCTCCGCGATGTGGCTCCACGTGTCGAGCAAGTCTTTGATTCGGCTTCGCAACTTGTCCTTCAATTGCGCCACCTCGGCAGCGCCGCCCGACGACTGCTGCGCATCAAGCCGCGACGTCAGCGCTTCAAGCACGTAGTCCATGTGCTGGCGCTGCTCGACCATCTTGATTGCCGCCAGTGGCGAAGTCAGTTGCGCGCGCCCCAGCCGAGCCAGCGCAACGACCACCGCCGGGAGAACGCGGTCCACGGCGCGCGGCGAGAACGGGGTGACGCTCGTGACCTCGACGGCCCGATAGAAGGATTGGTGATAGGCCTCGAAGCGCTCATAGTGCGAACGGTCGCGTGGTCTGTGGACGTTGAAGAGCGTCACGATGAGGCCCGGCTTGTTCGGATCGCGGCCGACACGGCTCGTCGTCTGAATGTACTCCGCCGTCGTCTTCGGCTGGCCAAGCACGACCATCAGCCCGAGCCGCGTGATGTCGAGGCCGACGGAGATCATGTTCGTCGCCAACGCGACGTCGACGGCATCGTCGGAATCAAACGAACACGCGAGGCGTGCGCGGGCCTTGGCGACCCTGTCTGTCGACACGCGGCTCGTCAGCTCGAACACGTCCTCGCCGATTCGCCTGTTCGCGAATGGCCGCGGCGTCTGCGACTCAGGCGATCGGCGGGCATAGGTGTGCAGACGCGTCCGCACTTCGTCTTCGACGATGCGTCGACTGCCACCCAACTCGCGCAACGAGTTGAAGTACCCGAGCAGGGTCATGTAGGGATCCGTCGGATTTTGCTTGTTTCTCGCTCCGCCGTTGCGTTCCCATTCGGCTTGAGCGGCTGCCAGGAGCGTCACATACACGCGCAAGAGCACGACTTTCTGGCTGCGACCCGGCGCGGCCACGCCGAGGTACCTGCGGCCCGGAGTCTTGGTCACCGGCAGCGTCTTGGCGAAAAATAGGTCTTCGAGATTCGGCCCCGGCGGCGGAAAGACCGCAACTTGGGTGCGACCGAACAGCGCCTGGATCTGAGCCTGGGCCCTTCGCACGGTCGCCGTTGACGCGATGATCTTGGGAACCACCGCGTTTGGGCCTTCGCCCGTCGTAGCCAGCGTCTCGATCGCGGCCTCGTAGAGTCCCGCCATCGTGCCCAGCGGGCCCGAAATCAGGTGCAGCTCGTCCTGGATGATGAGGTCAGGGGCGGGCAAGCGGCCATTGGGCAGCAGCTGCCCGCCGGTCAGCTCGGACGGGCCATAGAAGCCGCGTCCTTCCAGATAGTGCGTCACTTTCCCAAACAGCGCGCCGGTCTGGCCCGTCCATGGCAACGCGGCAAACTTGTCGACGGTTGCGATGAGAAAACACGGCAGACGCCGATACAATGGCTCGTCGACGGCCACCACCGGGAGCCGCCGATTGCGCGTGAAGACGCACGTTGGATTCGCGCAGGTGATGCGCAGATCTGTCGGATCGTCCGAGTTGGGGTCCAGCTTGAACGAACTGGCCCGGAGCGGCGTCCGGCACCACGGGCACGCATCCAAGGGAATCGGCGACGCCTTGAACTTCTCATCGCGCTGGTACGCTAGCACCTTGAAGCGCGCGGTATAGTCGCTGTTGTCGCCTTTGCGCCCCATCCTGTTCGGCGTGGCGGCCAGACCCACCCAGAGGCCAATCTCGAAGGGCCAATCGCCCAAGCGCTTGTCGTCGTCGCGCAACAGTTCGAGCGCGCAGATGAGCGCCGCCGCGCGAGTGAGCTGGTCCAACGTCAGCAGACGCAGCGTGTAGCGCATGATGACGGACACGCCCGCGCCCGAAACTCCCGGATTGCGCAAACGGCGGAGGACCAGCGTGAATGCGGCGATGCCGAGGTAGGCCTCCGTCTTGCCGCCGCCGGTCGGGAAGAACAGCAACTCGACGGTCTTGCGGTCGTCGTGTGCGCCATCGGCCAAGCCCGGCAGGTTGAGCAAGACAAAGGCCAGCTGAAACAAGCGCCACGTCGGCGTCTGGTCGGGGCGTTGCTGGCGTGCGGCCTTCGCCATTGCGCGATTGGCGATGCGGAACGCGTCGAATGCGTCGGCAGTCGTCAAGAGCGCGATGCCTTGCTCGATTCTGCGTTTTGCGCGCTCGCCGTCGTTGAGCAGCTGGTCGGCGGTCGCGAGCAATTCCTTGTCGTCGGGAGCGCTCGCCCGTTGGAGCGCGAGCCATTCGCCATACGCTTCCGGCAGCCGTTCCAGCATCGACTGCAGCTCGCGCGGCGTTGGCGCCTCCGCGAGCGCTTCCATCGACAGCTCAAGCCCGTTGAGTTCGCCCGGCACGACTCGCGCAACTTCGTGTTGCGGCAGCCACGTCGTCTCGACTGACTGGCATTGTCCGTCGTCGACGACCGCGTGCGCACCCACGTTGTGACCGACCGCGAATTCAAAGACGTTGCGGTACTGGAGCGCTGCCACCCGATCGTCGATGTCGAGGCTTCCTGCGCCTCGCATGTCGGGCCGTGCAACGAAGCCCGCGTCCAGTTGCAGCCGGAGGCCGGCTTGAAACACTGAGCGACCGTCGCGGTCCTGGGCACCGTCGCGTTTGTTCACGAAGAACACGGAAAGCGAACGCGTCCCGGCTGGCAAGACTTTGGAAAGGCGGCGGTCGTCCGCCACGGGTCGTTGAACCACGAGGACCTGAAGACCGTCACTATCTTTGACCGCAACCGTCTTCTGCCCAACCAGGCCGCGCAGATCGACGTCCAACTCGGCTACTCGTTGACGCCGGCGCCAGACGCGCGGGGGCCTGGCTGGGCGCGCTGCCGCACTGCCGCCACCCGTTGCGTCCGTGTCACCGGTGCTGCCGACCACGCATAAGTCAGTCGATTCCGCCGCATCTTCCAGGCGCGCCAGCTCCGCGAGATCTGGAGGTGGCGCGTACTCGCCCCATTGCAGTTGGATTCGCAGCTTGCCTGAGGTCGCCGGCACCAGCACGGAGAGCCCCATCGACGACGGGAAGAACGCCTTGCGCTTCGCCGTGGCGTCCGGCGTCTGGCCATCCTCGACGCCAGTCGACCGCTCCAGCCCGTCGATGTCGTCATTGTCGGACTCGTCTGCGCGGATCTGGTGTTTCGCGCCCACCGGTACGAGAAAGCCGGTCAAGTACCAGCGTGACGGCGGCTCTTCGATTGCTTCGTCGACCGTTGGGTCATCCGGGCGTGGACCAACCAGGTCGAGGCGAAGGAGGCGGGTCAGGTCGTCGCGGATGGTGGCGGAGGTGATCATGGCTTGATGGTGTCGCGCAGGCACGCGGGCGTCAACCGACCGCCGGCCAGTCAAACCCGAACTTCCCGACGGAGTACTTGACCCGCAGGTACTCCAGGTCGTCCGTCCATTGTGTAATGGCCAGGCTGTGCGCCGGATCGGCTCGCCGGAGCGCGTGGTTGGCGAAACTTGCGATGCTCCACGCCATCTTTCTCAGTCTCGCAGGCGTTGCCGGGCTGCCCCACTCCGCCATGTGCTCTCGGTTCATCACGAACGGCAGTGCCCCGCCGAAGACCTGATTGAGGATCGCGCGACGCTATGAGTCACCACGGCCGTTCTGGCCGGTCGTGTAGCCCATGTGCTTCAACACGCCGACTTGCGGCCAATTCGCTTCGAGCGGCAACGCGCTGGCGCCGGGCTGCGCGTTGGCCTGCATCCATCGGAACCATGCGTCGATGAGCTCGTCGCGACGCGCAACGATCCGCACTCGCGCGTCGCGGTGCCGTTGTCTGAGCTTGCGGTACTCAAGCTCGGTTGCGACAAGCGCGAGGTGGCCGAGAGAATCCCAATTCTCCTCGGCCTCGCGAATGAGTTCATCTTTCCAGCGGTTCAGGAACGGCCGCTGCTTCACTTCGTTCTGGTCGGATGTCATCGTGCCCATCACTATTCCTCAGCAAGTTCAAGGTCATCAGTTTCGCGCGCAGTCGCAGCATCGCCCAGTGCGCATAGGCGGTCAGACATGAACGTCCGGCTCTCGACACCGTCGTAGATTTCCACCTTGTTACCGGTTTGGCCAAACACGACCATCACGGTGGTCGACGTCGCGACGGTCGGCGTGACAATGCTACCTGGGCGAAAGGTCTGGGACGCGCCGCCGCTCGTTCGCGCCGCTCGTCGTCTCTCAATCGTTCGCGCGATGGCAAGCTCTCGTCTCCACCACGCCAGATCGCCGACACCTGCGTACGCGTTCACGCCAGCCTGCGCCACCGGGTCGATCGCCAGCGCGGGAACGACGCGAAGCCACCGCGCGAGCTGCCCGTGCGCGAACTGGGTCCCTTCTTCTGTCCGGCGAGGTGCGCGAACGTCGCTGAACGAAAGACTCAAATCCCTCAACAGCCAGGCACTCAGTTCGCGAAACATGGAGAGGTCGCGTGGAAGCGAATCGGCCGGGCGTGCCAGGAAACCGGAGTGCGAACGGTAGGCGGCTTCGACCGCTGTCTCCAGCAGGACTTGCCGGGTTTCAGCCGTGACGAGAGACTGGTCGCCTGGGCGTCCGGCGATCGCTCGTTCTGCGCGTCGAAGTTGGAAAACCGTGGCGAGTACGGCCGTCGTGCGCTGAAGCGGTTCACCTGGCTTGCGGTCCGGCCGCTCCAGGTACTTGGCCAGACGGTCGACGAGCAGCTTGGCGCGTCGCTGGCAGGTTGGCGCCAGTTCCGCCCACTGCGAGGCCTCCACGAGTGATTCGTCGTCGGTTTCGACGAGTTCCTCCTCGGAACGCCTCGCAAACTCGCGACCATCGGTGTCTGGATCAGCGCCAGGGCACGTCTCTGCGGCGAGGCGGCGCAGCAGCGCATCGAGTAGCGCCGTGAGTAACGGACTACCCCGATGGTTGCGGGCACGTGCGGCCGCCGCTTCCGCAGCGGTCACCGCCAAGGTGCTGTAGTCCGGCTCGGCGCCTTCGTAGTTTTGCCGCCCTCCACCTACACCGCCTGTGGTTTCGCCAGCGGCTTCGTCAAAGATGACCCGCGTCATCAGGTCCAGAAATCGCTCAAGGTCTGGCGAATCCCCGTCCAACTGCCGCAGCGCGTTTCGGATCCTGGCGTCGCCAGTGGACGGGGCGAGAGCGCGAATCGAATCCGGATGATGAACAAGGAGAAGCGCTGCACCCGCGCCCGCTCCACACCGCAGAAACGCCGCGCGCGAACGAACGGCAGCATCTTGGAGGTCGAGGAGTGCAGAGTCGTGCCCCCGCACGAAGTGCCCGGCGACGAGTTCAGAGAAGCTGGAGTCCAGCACACGCACGATCCCGTCCAGCGCAGGCAAATTTGCGCCGCGTACGATGAATCCAGCGTCATCCGCAATTGCGACGAGCGCCGGAGAGAAGACGCCAACTCCGTCGTCCGGAGTGCCAGCGGCATCGAGCCGCAAGGCCATTACCGTCGGATCAGCCAACGGCAACTCGAACCACGATTCAATGCCCAGTGCCCCGCTCAGACTTCCGACTGGCCCACGTCGAACGACGACGGCCTCCGCATTTCGCCAACGCCCCTCGACTGTGCCCGACGCGCTATCATTCGCCGAGACGAGCCACGCCGCTGCTGAAGGATTCGCGCTTCCTGCCACGAGGGTCTCGGTGCCGTCGCTGTGCTCGACGAGGAGCAGCTTCGCGTGGAGGTAGCCGTATGCGTCGCGAGGCAGTTCCACGAGACTCGTGCGTTCGAGATGTTTCAGCGCCGCCGGGTCCAGCGAGACGGTTTTTGGGTCCACGGCGACAACCAGCTCGTCGGGTGCCAAATCCGCCCTGAGCTTCCGGACAAAGGCGCAGTTCGCGTCGAAGAACGGGCCGGACACGAGCACGCGGCGCGCTGAACCACTCAGGAACGGGCGCACTGAGTCCCACA
>CAIPXZ010000573.1 GCA_903869075.1 uncultured Myxococcales bacterium
AGCCGCACGCTGCCGATTTTGGAACAGGCTTTTGGCGCGGTGGGCGATGAGCCGATCGCCCTGCACGTCTACCCGCGCACCGAGGACCTCGGCCGGGTGAGCGGGCTGACGGTGGAGCAGATCCGCAATTCCGGGACGATCGCGCTGTGCAAGTACAACCGCGTGATGATTACCAGCCCGCAGGACCTGGTTTTTGGCTACGCCTGGGCGGACACGGTGGCGCATGAGCTGACGCACTGGTTCGTGATCAAGCGCGGCGGTCCGGGCGTGCCGGTGTGGCTGCACGAAGGCCTGGCCCGCAGTTTTGAGGGCGTGTGGCGCGGTCGGCCGGCGGCGCTGCTGGACCGCAGCGAGCGACAGGCGCTGCTGGCGGCGCGCGGCAAGAAAAAGTTCATTACTTTGGCGCGGATGTCGCCGTCGATGGCGCTGCTGCCGACGCAGGAGGACACGCAGCTGGCGTTCGCGGAAGTGCATCACGCCGTGGGCTGGCTGCTGGCGCACGGCGGCGTGCAGGAATCGAAGGCGGGGCGCTCGGCGGATGGCCAGGCGGGGCGGCTCGTCAGCTATTTTGGCCAGGGCCTGGATGAGGCGGCGGCGCTGCAGAAATTCTCCGGCCTGACGCCGCCACAGTTCGCTGCGGCATGGAAAAAAGACATGTTGGCCGTGGACTTGCGTGAGCAGAACGACCCGGAGCAGGCGCTGCGCAAGCCGGAAAAGCTGTACTTCAAGTCGGCGGGCGGGACGGCGGCGGTGCTCAAGAGCCTGGGCGGTGATGCCCGCAAATTCGCGGAGTTGGGCGATCGACTGGCGGTGGCGCATCGGCCGCTGGCGGCGTCGATCGAGTACCGCAAGGCGATGGCGGCGGGTCAGAGCGACGGACCGCTGCTGCCGACGCGGCTTGTGCGCGTGCTGCTGGACCTGAACAAGCCGGACGAGGCGATGGATTACTTGAAGCCGGCGCTGGAAGCGTGGCCGGAGCACGCGCCGCTGCACATTTTGGCCGGGAGGGCGCAGCTGGCGGCGGGCAAGTTCCGCGAGGCGCTGGAGTCTCTGGAGCGCGCTGCGTGGTTCAACCCGTTTGACCCGCAGCTGCACGATCTGGCGGCGCAGGCGTACGAGGCGCTGGGCGAGGCGCACGACGCGACGCAGGCGCGGGCGCGGCAGAAGTTGGTAGCGTCAGGGCTCTAGGCGGAGGCGAAGATGTGGAAACTGTTGGGTGTTCTGGTGGTGATCACGGCGTGCAGCCAGCCAACGACGGCGGTGGGCGGTGACGTCGGCGCGGCAGACGCGGATGTGCAGTTCACCCTCGATGGCGCGGCGGGAACGGACGCGGCGGTAGACGGCGACCCGGATGCGCCGCTCGGCACAGACGCGCTCGCCGACGCCAAGGATGCGGCGGCGGACGCCGCTGCCGATGCGCTCACGGACGCCGTCGCCGACGCCACGCCGGACGCGCTCACGGACGCCGTCGTCGATGTCGCGACCGACGCCGTCGCCGATGTTCCGCCCGACGCCGTCGCCGATGTTCCGCCCGATGTGGCGCCAGATGTTCCGCCCGATGCGCCGGTCGCCGATGTCGCCGACGTGCCGGATGTCGTCACAGCCGATGTGCCGATCGCCGCCAACAAAACTGGCTGCGCCGACGGCACGCGCGAAGGCTTTGGCGACCCGTCCAAGTTCCCGACCATCGCCGCGTGCGGCGGCGCCTGGGACCAGCCGGGCATCTTCAACATGCCGGCCAAGTGCGGCAACCAGGCAGGCAATGACGGCGTCAACGCCGCCGGCACCGGCTGCACGGTCAGCGACCTCTGCGCCGTCGGCTGGCACGTCTGCTATGGCAAGGACGACGTGGTGTTCCGCAACGGCGACGGCTGCGCCGGCGTCATGACCGGCGCGACGCCGCCGGTGTTCTTCACCACGCAGATGTCGTCCAGCGGCTCGTTCAACTGTGCCAGTGGCGCCGCTGCCACCAACGACCTGTTCGGCTGCGGCAACCTCGGCTGCGACTTCACCGGCAACGCGACGTGCAAGGCGCTGTGCTCGCCGCTGACGCTTTCCAGCCACGACTTGTGCAAAGGCTTGCGCAACGACCTCGGCTGCGGCGACTGGTGCAACCACTTGGGCAAGTACCCCGGCGCGCCGAACGCCTGGGACTGCGGCACGGACGGCGACAAGGAAGCGCTCAACGTCGTCAAATCGCACCCCGAGCAGCAGGGCGGGGTGCTGTGCTGCCTCGACTGAGCCCCGCGCATCTGCGCCGCGCGACCTGGCTGCTGCTGGCGGTGGCGCTCGGACTGCGTTTCTACGGCCTGGACCGCCTGCCGGGGCTGAACGGCGACGAGGCGTGGCTGGCGATTCAGGTCCAGCACCTGCTGCGCGGGCAGCCGTTTGCGCTGCGCACGCCGACGCACATGTTCATCAACCCGCTGCTGCTGGCGAGCGAAGCGGCGCTGCTGGCGTTCTTGCCGCCGTCGGGCTGGACGCTGCGACTGCCGATCGCGCTGTGGGGCATCGCCGGGCTGGCGGTCTTTGCCGCGCTCGCATGGCGGCTGTGGCGGGATCGCGGGCTCGTGCTGCTGGCGACGGCGCTGCTGGCGTGCGCGCCGCTGGCTGTGGCGTACGGTCACTGCGCGTGGGATCCTAGCTTCCTGTTCGTCGTCGCGCCGCTCGCCTGGCTGCCGGCGCTGCGGCTGGCGGATGCGCCGCGCAATCGCGCGGACTGGGCGCTGCTGCTCGTCGGCGCGCTGGCTTGCCTGTGGGTGCACCTGACCGCGGCGCTGATGCTGGGCGCGCTGGCGCTGGCGGCGTGGCGGCTGCGGGCGCCGTCGCGGCGGGTGACGGTCGCGCTGCTTGTGGCGGCGCTGCTGGCCGTTGTCGCGCTGGCGGCGGTGGGCGGTCTGGGCGCGCCGGCGCTGGCGATGGTCGTCGAGCGGCCGCTGCGAATCCTGTCGCAGCCGACGGCGGCGCTCCAGCTGTTCGCGCTGCCGGGCTTGCTGCTGACCGGCGGGCGGGCGTTCGGCTTCTTTGCCGGCATGCCGGAGACCTGGCCGGTGTGGACGGTGGCGGCGCTGGCGACCGTCGGGCTGACGGCGCTGGCGTGGCGGCTGCGGCGGGCGGAGGCGGCGAGCGATCGCCTGCTGGCGTGGTCCTGGCTGCTGCTGCCGGTGCCGTGGTGGCTGGCCGCGGGCCTGCTGATGCCGCATCTGCCCGGGCGCGAGCGCTACGTCGTCTGGCTGGTGGTGCCGGCGGTGCTGCTGCTCGTGCGCGGGCTGCGAGCGGCGCCGCAGCTGCTGTTGGCAGTGGCGCTGGCGAGCGCGGTGCTGAGCGGCGCGTGGCTGTACGCCGTCGCCCAGCAGCCGTGGCCGCAGGTCCACCGCGCGTTTCGCACCGGCGCTGTCGAGCCCAAGGTGGCGATCGCCGCGCGGCTGCAGCAGCTGGCGGTGCAGGGCGTGCCGCTGCGCGTGGCGGTGGCCGATTGGTGGCTCGAGCATCCGCTGCGCTACCTGCTGCCGGCGGACGCGGTCGTGGGCGTTGGGCTGGCGGACGCGACGTTCGCTGTCGTGTGGGCGGACAACGGCGGCAAAACCTATCCGGAGACCCTGTACGACGCCGCCGGACGGCCTATCCTATCGCTCATGCGCCCGTGACCTGTGATGGGTGTGGAGACTGCGATGGCGACGCCGCAACCGGGAATCTTCGTGCGAGGCCTGCGCGCGCAGGCGCATCTGGAATTCGACCTCCGGCCTGGCGTGACCGTGGCGGCGATCCGCGCGGCGTTTGGCCAGCTGCAGGAAGTCGGGCTAGTGCAGTCGGCGGTGGCGGGTTTTGGCGACCGGCTGTGGCGGCTGTTGGCGGCGGCGGATGCGGTGCCGCTGGGGCTGGCGCCGCTGGCGCGGGTGCAGGGGACCGGCGGTGACATGCCGGTGCACCAGCACGATGCGTGGCTGTGGCTGGCCGATCGCGGCCCCGACGTCGTGTTTGACGCCGCGCGGCTGGCGGTGGCGGCGCTGGCGCCGGCGCTGACGCTCGTCGAGGACACGCCGGGCTTTGTCTACCGCGATGGCCGTGATTTGACTGGCTTTATTGATGGCAGTGAGAATCCGGCGCCCGACGCCGCCGTGGCAGTTGCCTGCATCGCCGACGGTCCGGGAGCCGGCGGCGCGTTCGCGCTCGTGCAGCGCTGGCGGCACAACCTGACGCGGTTCCAGGCGCTGGCGCAGGACGAGCAGGAGCGGGCGATTGGCCGGACCAAGCCGGACAGCGTGCAACTGCCCGAACTGCCTGCGAATTCACACGTTGCGCGCATGGTCGTGGCGACGCCGGATGGCGAGCTGGCGATCTGGCGGCGGTCGGTGCCGTGGGGCAAGGCGACGGCCAACGGCCTGCAATTCGTGGCTTTTTCCGCCGATCCGCAGCGCTTTACGGCGATGCTGGAGCGCATGTTCGGCGCCGCGCCCGACGGCGTCGCCGACCGCCTGCTGGAGTTTTCGACGCCGGAGACCGGCGCGCTGTACTTCGTGCCGTCGACCGAGGCGCTGCTGCGCTGGGTCCGCGGCTAATTCGCCGTCGCCCGCGCCGTCACGACCTTCAGCCGCCCATCCGCCGTCGCTTCCACCACCACCGAGCCGTCCCACGCCGTGCCGTACAGCGCCTTGGTGATGCGCTGCGGCTGGAATTTCTCACCCGCCAGCCCGACCGGCACCTGAATTTCCGGCCGCCGCCGCGTGATGCCCGCTTCCAGCATGTCGACGATTTCCTTGCGCGGATGCCCGTATTTCCAAGCCGACCAGGTCAGATGCCGCGACGCCGGACCCATTGAAAATACTGCGACTTCCGGGCTCATCGCCGTCACCAGCTCCGGCAGCGTGCCGTTGATCGAGCCGTGGTGGCCGACCTGGTAGACGTCCACATTCAGTGCGCCGCTGGCTTCGGAGCGCTGAAGCAGGTCGCGGATCGCCGGCTCCTCGAGATCGCCGGTGAACAGCGCGGAACTCTTGCCAAAATCCACACGCAGCACGACCGAGTGGTTGTTGGCGTTCTGGAACGGCGTCTTGCCAAAGCGCAGCCCCGGCCAGCCCGGATCGCCGGCAACTTGGCCCCAGAGCGCGTGAATTTGCGGATCGATGCTCGCGCAGCGGATCGGGTCGATGATTGCGTCGGTCAGGCCCTGCGGCTGGGTGATGTCGTCCAGGTGCACCGCGCGGTAGTGCGTCGTCGCGGCGTGATCGCGGGCAAACTGCTGCAGCTCGCTCTGGCCGGCGCCGCCGGAGCCCTGGGTCATGCCGTTGTCGATCGCGTTCTGCACGGCGAAATGGCGGACGACCGCCGCGACGCCGCGCGTGTGGTCGATGTGCGGGTGCGTGAGCGCGACGAGCGCAAGCGTGCGGTTGAGGTCCGTGCGGCGGGCAAAAAAGCCGTCCAGGTAGCCGATCAGCGCCGCGTCCGAGTCGAACGCCGCGTCCTGCTCGCCGCCGGTGTCAATCAGCATCGCCGCGCACGGGAATTCAAGCAAAACGCCGAGGCCCTGGCCGATGTCGATGAAGTGGATGCGCATCACGTCGTCGCGGTCGGAGACCGGAACTGGCGGCACAGCCGGCGTCTCGCGCACTTGCGCGGGCGTACAGGCGAGGATCAGCGACAGCGCGCCGAGAAGAAAAATGTTGCGAATCATGCTATTCCGTGCCGTCGCGGCGTTATTCGTCTTCCCGCGCGTAGAACCAACGGCGCTCTGGCTCGAACGTCTCCAGCAGGCCCCAGACGTCTTGCGCCGCGTCCAGGATCCACACGCGGCCTTCGCCGTCGGTCCAGCGCACCCAGGCGTGGCTGTACTGGCGCGGCACGAATTTGCGGTCGATGCTGACCCTGCCCTCCGCCCAGCCCTCCAGCACCAGCCGCTCCAGCAACGCGCCGAGCAGGCAGACCTGATGCCGGCACACGCCGCCACGCCGCCGCAGGTACACGTCCAGCCGCACCTTGTCATCCGGACCCAGCGTGTGCTCCGACGCGACCTGCGCCACCACGTGGCGGTCAAACGGCAGCAGGCGGTTCACAAGCGCCCGGCTCAGCGTGCCGATGTGATGCTGCACGTAGCGCTGCACCGCCCGCTTGCGGCCGGCGGTCAAGTGCTGCCACGGCCACATCGGCGCGTGACCTTCCAATTCACGCAGCCAGTTGCGGTACACGCTGTCCAGCAGCCCGCCGCGCACCATGTCGACGACGATGGCCTCGCGTGGCTTGCGGCCAATGTAGACGCCGCCGTCGATGCGGCTGTCGCGGCCGATGATGGGCCGTCCGAGGTAGCGGCCATACGGCGTCGCCGGGTCGCCGGTGGGCGGCTCGAAGCCGACGTGATCACCCAGCCGCGCCATGACGTGCGCCGTGTTGCCGGCTTGCGCGCTCCAGCCGTTGCTCAGCGACTCGACGATGATTTCCGTCTCGAGCTGCGCCGCCGCGACCGCTTCAGCGTTCGCACCGCCGGAATCGCCGGCGCGGGTCTCCGGTTCCAAGCGCTCCAAGTTGATTCCAGTTGGCCAGCTCATGCCCTCAGCGTAACCGCGCCGCGGCCGAGCGCAAATCAAAAACCGCAACGCGTCCTGCTTGTCGCCGGGAATTTGCCGACAACGCAGTTGCACGCGATCGCACAACGGCATAGCCTTGACGGCCATGAATGCTCTCGCCCACACACTTCTTCTCGCTCCCACCCACCTCCTCGGCCAGGTCGAGATGGATCCCCTGCAAGCGGCGCTGCAATCGCGCGGCATGGTGCTGGTGACCTTGATCGTGCTGGTCGGCTTGTCGCTGCTGACGTGGGTGATTATCGGCAGCCGCTACTTTGCGCTGCGGGCGCTGCGCCGCGACATCGCGCAGTTCCGCTTGGAATTCGCCAAGTTTCCGGACGTGAAGGCGGCGCAGGAGGCGCTCGGTAAGCGCTTTGTGCGCCTGCCGCATGTGCGCATGCTGCACGCGTTGCTCAAGGAAATCCATGCCTTGGAGCAGCAGGGGCCGATGGGCGAGGAGGACATTGACACGCTCGAGCGCTCCATGCGCCGCACCAGCGAGCCGTTGGTCGATGAGCTGGAGTCGGGCCTGTCGGTGCTGGGCACGGTCGCGTCGTCGGCGCCGTTCATCGGCCTTTTCGGCACCGTCTGGGGCATCATGGGCGCCTTTGGCGGCTTGGCGGACAGCGGGTCCGTGCTGCAGACGGTCGCGCCGCACATCGCCCAGGCGCTGGTGGCGACTGCCGTCGGCCTGCTGGCGGCGATCCCCGCGGCGATCGGCTACAATGGCCTGGGCCGCATGTCCAAGCGCATGGTCACGGATCTGGACGGCTTTGGCCTGGAGCTCCTGAACCTGGTGCGGCGGCAGCAAGTGCGCGTGCCCGTCCTGCCGATTTAGCCCAAACGGAGTTCTCGCATGGGCATGTCGATGGGAAAACCGAGTGGCCGCGGGCGCGTTGCCCAGTCCACGCTGGCTGAAATCAACGTCACGCCGCTTGTGGACGTGATGCTGGTGCTGCTTGTGATCTTCATGGTCGCGTCGGCGGTCGAGACGAGCCGCATCGCCCGCGAGGCGGAGACGCTGCGGCAAACGGTGACGGAAGAGGCCGCGGCGGCGCAAAAAGAAGAGACGCAGGTGCCGGTCGACCTGCCGCGGGTGAGCGCGGAGAAGTCGGCGCAGAGCCTGAAGTCGGGCAAGCCGGTGATCTCCATCGACGCCGGCAAGCACGTCTACCTCGACACGACGATGCTCATCGACTGCCACGCCATCTCGGTGGACGCCTGCCTGGACGGTTTTGAGGTCGCGCTGCACAAGCAGCCGCGCGCCCAGGGCCTGCGTGATGCGCACCTGCGCGCGGATCGCCACCTGGACTACGGCCTGGTGCTGGCGTTCATGTCGCGGCTGCGCAAGGCCGGCATCGAGCATTTTGGCCTGATCGCGGAAGAGCCCGGTGGCGCGCCGCCACCGCCGGCGCAGAAGTAGGCGGAGGCTGGTTTGGCGCAGGCGGCGATTCATACCGGGCACACGGGCATCGAGACGAGCGACGTCGTCGTCGGGGTGACGATCGCGCTGCTTGTGCACGTGGCGCTCGGTGCGGCGCTGTGGATGGCGCCGATGGGCCCGCCGGACAAGCAGAAGGCGGCCAATCCAGACGACGGCTGCGCGTCAGTGGTCAGCCCGTCGTGTGTCGGCGCCAAGCAGCTGACGGCGAGCCAGCCGCAGGCGCAGGACAACGAAGTGGTGGCGGATCGCCGCTGTCCGGACCCGATCCGCCGGCTGCAGCGCCGTGATCACGAGCAGGCGCCGTCGATCGCCGTCGATATCTTGCAGGCGCAGCTCGTGGCGGCGGAGGGCAACCCCAACGGCGTCGAGAAAAAGGACGTCGGCGACCGACCCGGCACCGGCGGCGCGGCGGCGCCCAAGCCCAAAGCCACCGAAGCGTTTTTCGGCGACTCCAAGCTCGGCGACATCGTCAAGCAAGAAGACCAAGGCGGCGCCGCGCGCAAGAAGAAGCTCGGTGATCTCATTGGTTTGCGCGATGGCCAAAAGGACGGCGAGGGCAAGGTCAACCAGACAGGCTCGGTCTATTGGCGCGAAGTGGGCCAGACCATCAAGTCGCATTTTGAGTTGCCGCCGTCGGTGCCGGTGTGGGAGCGCTCCGGCCTGCGCGCCAAGGTCCGCATCACCCGCATGACAATCAACGGCAGCATCCTGACGTGGACCTGGGAAAAGAAGAGCGGCAATGACGAGTTCGACAAGGCCGTCAGTTCGCTCATCACCAGCTACAAGTCCGGCATGCGCTCCTTGCCGACGCCGTCGAGCGACGCGCTGGTCGAGATCAACTCGCGTGGCGGCGTCATCGAACTGCGCGGCGGTCACTGACCGCGCCGACGGGGCATCTGGTGCAAAAGGCCCCCGCCAACATCGATTGGACCTGGCGCGCGCTGGTCGTCGACGATGACCCGCTGGACGTCGAGCTGCTGCGCATCCACGCCGCGGCGATGCGCGGGCCGCACCTGGTGCTGGAAGTCTGCGCCGATCCGGATGATTTGCTGCCGCGCCTGCGCGCCGCGACGCCGGTCGACCTCGTGCTGCTGGATTACCGACTGGCCGGCCGCTCCGGTCTGGATTTGCTGACTGCGGTGCGCGCGGCGGGGCTGCTGGTGCCGATTGTGCTGCTGACCGGCCACGCCGACATCGACCTGGCGATGCAGGCGATGCGCGCCGGCGCCAACGACTTCCTCGCCAAGCAGGAACTGGCGCCGATGACGCTGGCGCGCACGGTGCGCTACGTCATGGAAAAGCACCTGGCGGAGCGGCGGCTGGCGCAGACGCTGCAGGAGCTGGAGCGGTCGCGCGATGACATGGCGTCGATGCTGGATCGGCTGCGGCTGTCCGTGATCATGATGGACGAGCGCGGGCAGGTGATCTACGTCAACAACGCGACCGAGCGGCTGATGCAGTTCAACGCCGCCGACGTGCTGCGCGCGCGCTGGCAGACGCTGTACCCGGCGCCGCCGGAAATGCTGGCCAAGCTGGAGGCGATGCTGCACTGGTCGGGTGACCGCCGCGAGATGGTGGCGCTGCACTTCACGCTGCCATCTGGCGAGCAGCGTTGGCTGGATGTGGAAGTGCACGACGATCCGCGCGACGGCCGACGCAAGATCCTGTTCTGCTACGACGTGAGCGAAGTCCATGATTTGCGTGCGGAACTGGCGGAGCGCGCGCCGACGTCCGGGCTGATTGGCCAGAGCGAGCCGATGCAGCGCGTGGCGCACTGGATCCGCGACCTCGCGGCAGTGGACAGCACGGCGCTGATCGTCGGCGAGACGGGCACGGGCAAGGAACTCGTGGCGCGGGCGATTCACAGCGCGAGCGCGCGGCGGGACAAGCCGTTCTTGGCGATCAACTGCGCCGGGCTGACCGAGTCGCTGCTCGCCAGCCAGCTGTTCGGCCACAAGCGCGGCGCGTTTACCGGTGCGCTGCAGGACCAAAAAGGCCTGTTCGTCGCCGCGGACGGCGGGACGATCCTGCTGGACGAGATCGGCGACATCCCGCCGGCGGTGCAGACGGCGCTGCTGCGCGTGCTGCAGGAGCGCGAAGTGACGCCGCTGGGCGAGACGACGCCGCGGCGCATCGACGTGCGCGTGCTGGCGGCGACGCACCAGAACCTGCAGCAGCTTGTGGAAAAGGGCCAGTTCCGCCGCGACTTGCTGTACCGCATCCGGGTGGCGCGCATCGACGTTCCGCCGCTGCGGCAGCGGCCGAGCGACATTCCGCTGTTGGTGCAGCACTTTTTGCAGCAGCTGGGCCATCGGCGCTCGCCGGGCGATCCGGCGGTGCTGCGCGTGAGCCGGGCGGCGCTGCTGGCGCTGTGTGCCCACGATTGGCCGGGCAATGTGCGCGAACTGCGCAGCGCCGTCGAATTCGCGTCGATCCGCTGTCGCCGCGCGGTGTTGCAGCTGGAGGACCTGCCGCCGGAGGTCGTCGAGGCGCAGCCGAACCCGGTGGTCGCGGACTTGCAGGGCGATGAGCGCTCGCGCATCCAGCAAGCGCTCGAGGCGGCGCGCGGCAACCGCTCGCGGGCGGCGACGCTGCTGGGCTGGAGCCGCGCCACGTTTTACCGTCGGCTGGCAGAGCTCGGCGTGCCGGAGCAGCCGCGGCGGCGCGTGTAGCCGCAGCGCACCAGTCAGCGTCAGCCAAAAACGCAACGGGCACGCGGCTTTGGCGATCGCTCGCCGCAGCCCGTGCCCGTCGCCGTTCTGGCGCTGCCGTTACAGCAGCTTGAACTCGATGCGCCGGTTCTTGGCCTGACCGGCCTTCTTGGCGTTGTCCGCCACCGGCTTCTCATCGCCGAAGCCCACCGCCACGACCCGCGCCGCGTCGATGCCCTTCTCCACGAGGTACGCCTTGACGGCGTCCGCGCGCTCCTGGCTCAGCTTCTTGTTCTCCGCCGCGTCGCCGGTGTTGTCGGTGTGGCCGGACACTTCCACCTTGACCTCCGGGTATTCCTTCATCAATTTCGCGGCGTTGTCCAAGGCCTTGAACGACTTCTTCTTGATCGACGCCTTGCCCTTGTCGAACTCGATGCCCTTGATCGCGCCGCTGAAGCTCTTGGCCAGCTTCTTGGGCAGCTCGTCCGGGCAGCCGTCGTTGTCCTCGAAGCCGTTCTTGGTCTCGGGCTCGCTCGGGCACTTGTCGTCCTTGTCGAGGATGCCGTCCTTGTCCTGGTCCGGCCACTCGTCCGGGCAGCCGTCGTCGTCCTGGTAGCCATTCTTGGTCTCGGGCTGGTCCGGGCACTTGTCCTTGTCGTCGGGGATGCCGTCGTTGTCCTTGTCCAAGCTGTCGGGGCAGCCGTCGTCGTCCTGGAAGCCGTTGACGGTCTCCGGTTCCTTCGGGCACTTGTCCTTGTCGTTCGGGATGCCATCCTTGTCGTCGTCGCCGGCGTCGGGGCAGCCGTCTTCGTCCTGGTAGCCGTTCTTGGTCTCGGGCTCGTTCGGGCACTTGTCCTGCGCGTCCGGGATGCCGTCGCCGTCGTTGTCCAGGTCCGGGCAGCCGTCGTCGTCCTGGAAGCCGTCGCGGTCCTCGGGCTCGTTCGGGCACTTGTCGTGGTCGTCGTCGACGCCGTCCTTGTCCGCGTCGCCGGCGGTGGTGCCAAGCCGCACGTAGAAGCCGAGGTGCGTCTCCCAGTCGGTGGTCAGCGCCGATTTGCCGGTCGTCACGTTGTAGCCCGGCACGATCAGCATACGGCCGTCGATGCGCGCGCCAAATCGGCGGTGAAAGTCCCAGCGTGCGCCGACGCCGAGCGCGGTGTCGGTGTCAAAGTCCTTGACCTGGTGGCCGATCGCCTTGAGCACGCCTTCGGTGCCGAGGCCGACCGTCACGAACGGCCGCACCGGAAAATCGATCGGCAAAGACGCGATGATCTGGCCGCGGATGCCGAGGAGCGGGTCGCTCGTACCGGTGGCGCTGCGGAGGTGCGAGATCGAGTACTTGAACTCGCCTTCAACGCCCAGCCAACTCCAGATGTTGAAGCTGGCGCGCGCGCCGAACAGCCCAGCGTTGCTGGCGGTGTCAGCGAGATACTTCGAGCCGGTATCGCCCAATTCCGTCGTCTTGCTCAGCCAGTTGTAGCCGCCAAAGACGCCGAGGTCCGTCTCGAAGGCCTCCTGCGCGACCGCCGCGGTGCTGGTCATCAGCACCGCAGTCGCAAAAAGCATTGAAATCCAGCTGCTTGAGCGGTTGAACCCGATTGACTTCATCCTCACCCTCATCCTGTGTGAACCTACCTACACGCATCGCACCCGCGCAATGTTGCATTCAGTGCGGTTTGGCGCAAGTCCGCGGCGAATTTTGCCGACCACAAAAGTGCGCAAAAGTTGACGATAGTCCGCGACGATCGATGCTCGCCCCTGACGCAGCGCGTTACGCTGGGAGGTCACGATGTCGGTCATGAGCGCGGTGGTTCACGGAATTGGGCAGCAATTGCAACAACATCTGCGGCAAGCGGCGGTGCCGTCGACGATGCCGGTGGCGGGCGTTGGCCGGGCGCGCGTGATCGCGGTGGCGGCGCAAAAAGGTGGCGTCGGCAAGACGACTACGGCAGTGAACCTCGCGGTCGCGCTCTCGCAAGTCCATGGCCTGTCGACGCTTTTGGTTGATCTGGACAACCAGGGCCACGTCGCCTCCAGCCTGCGCGCGCACGTCAAGGGCGTCGCCGCGCAGACGGTCTCCGGCGCGCTGCTGACGCCGGGCGCCGATCTGGATTTGCGGCCAGCGGTCGTCGCGACGAACCTCGAGCGGCTGTGGCTGACCGGCGCCGACAAGCAGTTGGGCGCGGCGGAAGCGCAGCTGGCGACACGGCTGGGCCGCGAGATGCTGCTGACTCGCGCGCTGCGCGCCAGCCGCCAGCAATTTGACGCGATCGTCCTGGACTGTCCGCCGAACCTCGGGCTGCTGACGCTGAACGCGCTGCTGGCCGCCGATCACGTGCTTGTGCCGTGCGATCTGAGCGTGCTGGCACTGGAAGGCGTAGATGATTTGATGAACACGATCGGGCAGTTGGAGATGACGTTTGGCCGCGCGCCGCAGATCCTCGGGCTGCTGCACACGCGCGTGGACAAGCGCAACCACAAGCAAAATGCCGCGATCCGCCGCGCCGTGGCGCAGCGCTATTCAGGTTTGGCGATGGAGACGGAAATCGCCGTGAATACGTCGCTGCCGACGTCGCAACTCAGCGGAACTTCAGTGTTTGCTGCGGCACCCGAGTCGACCGGCGCCCGCGATTACGCGGCGCTGGCGGCGGAAGTCCACGCGCGGGTCTTCGCCTGAACGGCCGAATTCAGTCGGTCGCGCCTTCTGCGACAACGCCGGGAATCGTGAAGATCGCGTCCAATTCCTGAGCGATATCGCCTTCTTCCGTCGCGCGGGCCACCGACAGCTCTTTAACCAACAACGTGCGCGCCTGGTCGAGCATCTTGCGCTCGCCGAACGACAGCGCCTTCGTCGACTTGAGCAGGCTCAGGTCCCGCAGCACTTCGGCGATGTCGAAGATTGAGCCGTTATTGAGCTTTTCGACATACGAGCGATAGCGGCGGTTCCACGTCTGGTGCGACACCTGCATCGAGCGATCTTTCAGCATCCGGTAAATGCGATCGACCTCCATGTTGCCGATGACCTTGCGCAGGCCAACGGAGTGCACTTTCGACACGGGAATCATGATTTTACGGTTTGTATTCAGGACGTTGAGCATGTACAGCACCTCGGTGTTACCCGAGATCTGCTTGGACTCAATGCCGGTGATTTCCGTAACGCCTTGGCCGGGATAGACAGCGCGATCGCCGATCTTGAACATCATGACAGCCTCCGCGGGAGATCGATGCGAGGCATCGGTCGTGGCAAGGGCCGCAGGCTTAAGGCGCGCGGCGTCTGGAGCAAGCTGACGGCACCGATGCATCCCGTCAGGACCGCTCAAGTATAGCGCGCGCCCAGACGGCGCGGCAACGGAAATCGGCTGCGGCACACAATCCGTGACGAATTGGTGTCAGCTCAATGTTTGCCGGGCTTTGAGCGCGCGACCGAGCGTGCCGTGATCGAGATACTGCAGGTCCGTGCCCTGCGGCACACCGCTGGCGATGCGCGACGTCCGCACCGCCCGGCCGCGCAACAAACCGTGCAAATACGAGGCGGTAGCTTCGCCTTCAACCGAAATCGAGGTCGCCAGAATGAGTTCCTCCACGCCATCCGCCGCGAGCCGCGTCAGCAGATCGTCGATGTGCAGATCACGCGGACCGATGCCGCGCAACGGCGACAGAACGCCGGCCAACACATGGTAATGACCGTGAAATTCGCCCGATCTCTCAATCGCCAGCAGGTCGGCGATGCCCTCGACGACGCAGACTGTGCGCGCATCGCGCCGCGGGTCACTGCAGACCACGCACAGCCGCGCTGTGGCAAGGTGATGACATTGTTGGCAAAAACCGACGCCCGCGTGCAGCCCCGCCAGCGCGTGCGCCAGCGCCTCCGCGTACGCCGCCGGCTGGCCGAGAATGTGCAGCGCCAGCCGCTGCGCCGACCGCTCGCCGACGCCCGGCAGCCGGCCCAGCAGCGCCGTCAACCGTTCCAACGCCTGCGGCAGCGCGTCCATCAGAGGTTGGCCTCGTCGACCGAAACGTGCGTGATTTCAGCCTGAAACGCGCTGATGACGAGATGGAGCCGTGGATCATCGCGCAGCGCCGCCTCGCGATCGCTGCGGCTCGTGGCTTTGTCGCGCTGCCGGCGGCCGCTCAGGCTTTCCTGGTTGGCGCGCGGATCAGCCGCGCCCACCTCCACGCGCACATCGCCCAGCACGCGCGTCGCGCCAGCCTGCATGGCGTCGAGCGCGTCAGGCTCGCGCGCCGAGGACGACAGGAATTCGGTTCCAAAACGCAGGGTCACAGTCTTGCCGTCGAACTGCGTCAGCGCCCGGTCGATGAGCGTCGCCACTGTCGCCTTACCGGCATCGCGGATCGCCGCCGCCCACGCCGTGAGTCGGGTATCGTCGAGCGGCTTCGCCTCACCCGGCTGGGCCAACGGCGCCGGCCGCGGCAGGGACGTCGGACTCGGCAGCGGCGCCAGCTGCGGCCGCGGCGAAGTCACCGGTCCCAGCAGCGGCGCTGGCGGCGCGAGCGGCTGCGTGCGCGTCAGGCCCGGCGGCGTCGGCGGACCGCCCAGCGGCGACGGCGGCCGTGACGGCGTATTTTGCGGCGGCTGCTGCGGCGGCCG
>CAIPXZ010000574.1 GCA_903869075.1 uncultured Myxococcales bacterium
CGTCGCCGGCAAGTGCACCGGCACCGCCAAGAGCTGCAACGACAACAACGCCTGCACCGCCGACAGCTGCGACGCGGCGACCGGCAGCTGTGTCAACACGCCGCTGAGCGGCTGCGGCGGCTTCTGCCAGAAGAACAGCGACTGCCCGACGCCGTCCAACAGCTGCCGCGCCGCCACCTGCAACCTGGCGACGAACCAGTGCGGCAGCGCGCCCATCGCCCAGGGCACCGCCTGCAGCAGCGGCAACGCCTGCCGCACCGGGGAGACCTGCAACGCCGGCGGCAACTGCACCGGCGGCACGCTGAACACCTGCAACGACAACAACGCCTGCACCATCGACCAGTGCAACGCCACCACCGGCGCTTGCACCAACAACGCGCTGAACAACGTTGTCTGCAACGACAACAACCCGTGCACAAGCGCGGACGCGTGCGTCGCGGGCGCGTGCACGGGCGGCGTGGCCAAGGATTGCAACGACTTCAACACCTGCACGACCGACGCCTGTGACGCCACAACCGGCGCCTGCACGCACACCGCCATCACCGGCTGCAGCAACACCTGCAAGGTCGACGCCGACTGCGGCACGTCCACTGACGTCTGCCTCGTGAATTACTGCACCGCCGGCGGCACCTGCTCTGCCAAGCCGGTCGCCAACAGCACGCCGTGCAACGACAACAACGCCTGCACCAAGACCGACATCTGCTTCAACGGCGTCTGCGAAGGCACCGCGCCGGTCAACTGCAACGACAACCTCGTCTGCACAAATGACGCCTGCGACGCCACGACGGGCACCTGCACGCACGTCAACAACACGCTGAACTGCACCGATGGCAACGCCTGCACAACCGGCGACCAGTGCGCCAACGGCGCATGCGTCGGCGGACCGGTCAAGGTGTGCAACGACTCCAACAGCTGCACCGCGGACTCCTGCAACCAGAACAACGGCAACTGCGTGTTTGCGCCCATCGCCGGCTGCGGCAACTTCTGCGCCAGCGACGCCGACTGCCCGGCGCCCGCCAACCAGTGCGTCCAGGCGTTCTGCAACCTGACAACGTCCACCTGCAGCTCCGTCGTCAAGACCGACGGCACGACGTGCAACGACAACAACGCCTGCACCTCGGCCAGCGCCTGCACCGGCGGCACCTGCATCGGCAGCGGCGCCAAGGTCTGCAACGACGGCAACCAGTGCACGAACGACAGCTGCAACGCCAACACCGGCAACTGCGTCTTCCAGCCGATCGGCGGCGGCGGTGGCGGTGGCGGCGGCAACAACTGCTCGGACGGCAACGCTTGCACGACAAACGACCGCTGCATCAACGGCACCTGCACGCCGGGCAACGCCAAGAACTGCAACGACAACAACAACTGCACCGCCGACAGCTGCGACACCTTGACCGGCGCGTGCCTGAACACGCCGATCGCCGGCTGCGGCGGCAACTGCGCGACAAACGCCGACTGCCCGGCGACCGGCAACGCATGCACGACGCAGACCTGCAACGTGCAGCTGAACCTGTGCGCCGTCGTCAACCTGCAGAACACGACAACCTGCAATGACGGAAACTTGTGCACATCCGCCGACCACTGCCAGATCGGCACCTGCACCGGCACGGCGCCCAACTGCAACGACAACAACGCCTGCACCGCCGACGCTTGCGACCCGACCACCGGCACCTGCACGCACACAGCGTCCACCGGCACGACGTGCAACGACGGCAACGCCTGCACAAACCAGGACGTCTGCACCGCCGGCGTCTGCGCGGGCACG
>CAIPXZ010000575.1 GCA_903869075.1 uncultured Myxococcales bacterium
CCGACATACAACCCGGTGCGCGACTTGGGCTTGGCAGCGATGTTGGTCTGGCCGCGGGGCGCCAACCCGGCCGACGCCAAGCCGTCGGGCAAGGCCAGCGTGTGCTCACTCGGCACCGCATCGAGCGCGATCGTCCGGTCCTCCGACACGCCGCGCGCCGCCGGCTGCGATCCGGTAACCACGCGTCGCTGCTGTGAATTCGAGCCAGGCGCCGGCACGCCGTTCTTGCGCACCTGCTCCATCATCGCGACTTCGGCGGCGACATCGGAGCGGATCTGCGCGATGTCGGCGGCGAACAGCTCGTGCATGTAGCCTTTGAGGCTCGCGGCGTCCGGATCGGCGACGGTCGAGTAGTACCAGCGCCGCAATTCCCCTGCAAAAGCGCCACAGTCGGCCTGGCGCTCATCGCGTTCCCGCGCCAGCGCCTTCAACACGATCGCGTCCAGTTCCTTGGGCACTTCCGGGTTCAGCTCGCTCGGCGCCGGCACTTCCGCCTTCAGCACGTTGTTGAGCGTCTCAAAATCCGATTCGCCGACAAAAAGCCGTTTACCCGTCAGCATTTCCCACAGGCACACGCCCAGCGCGAACAGGTCGCTGCGCGCGTCCAGCGGCTTGCCGCGCGCCTGTTCCGGGCTCATGTACGCGCATTTGCCCTTGACGGTGCCGACGCGCGTCTTTGTCGAGCGGCTGGCGGCCTTGGCGATGCCAAAGTCCATGATTTTCACTTCACCGCTGAAGGAAACCATGATGTTGTGCGGGCTTACATCGCGATGCACGATGTTCAGCGGCTCGCCGTCGACAAGCCGCGTGTGCGCGTAGTGCAGGCCGAGCGCCGCCTCGATGATGATGTGCACAGCCTGGGCGATCGACAGCGGCTGACCGGTCTTGGCGCCCTGGTCCAGGACGCGCTTGAGGTCCTGGCCCTCGACGTACTCCATCGCGATGTAGAAAAGGCCCTCGGCTTCGTCGAAATCGAAGATCTGCACGACGTTGGCATGCGACAGGTGCGCTGCGACGCGCGCCTCGTCCTTGAACATCGTCACAAAGCCTTCGTCCTCGCTGAAGTGCGGCAGGATGCGCTTGATGACGACGACTTTCTCCAAACCTTCCGCGCCCAGGCTCTTGGCGCGAAAGATCTCGGCCATGCCGCCCATGGCGATCTTCTGGGTCAGGACGTAGCGGCCAAAGGCCTGCGGGAAAAGATTCGCGTTTGGCGAGGCCATATGAGGTCCTTGACGAGCCCGCATCGCGCAAAAACCGCTTCGCGCGCCGCCCCGGCCGAGGCTAACACGCGATCTACGCTGAGGCAAACTGGCGCATCGGGTCGAAAATGCCGACCCGGTCAGACGAATGACGCTGCTGCGCGGCGCGCCGATCCGTCGGGACCGGGCGCGCGGTGGCGGCTAGTTCTCGTCCTTGATGTCCTGCATGAGCCGCGCCCAGATCTCGGAGTCGAGCAGGCCTTCGGTATCGGCATCCGCAGCAAAGGCCTCGCGGTTTGTCACGCCCTGCGTGCACTCGAAGCACACCATGGAGCGGACGCGCAGGGCGTTGGCGTTCATGTAATCGTCCAGGCAGGTCGCCAGCAGCAGGTTGCGAGACCGCTGGCCGCAGCGGAAGACGTCGTTCAAGCGACGTGGGCGGCTGTTGTCGTCCAGGGCTACGACCGGGAGAGCGTTGCTCATGCGGGATCCTCGTCAAGTAGAGCTGGCGGGCGGCAACCACAGGCGGTTGCAGCCGGTCAGGTTGGGATCGCCCGTGACCGGAAGCCCCACAAGGAGGGGCGGGCGGCACAGGCGGCAATCGGCGGCGGAGCATAGTCGGCGAGGATGACCGGTCAAGAGAAGAATGATTCGACTTGTTATTTCATGAGGTTGCACCCAGTCGATCGCCACCCGCGTGGCTTCCATGGACGCGCGACGCGGCAAGCCCTACGCTTGGCGACGTGAAGACGCGCGCCGGACTGCCTTTGCTGCTGATTGGACTGAGCCTGCTGGGCGGCTCGGCGTGGGGTTTTGACGCGATGCGCACGGTCAGCGGCCGCGTCGTCCACGCCCCGCACGTGCCGTGGCCGGTGTTCGTGCAAGCGGACGCGATCGACAACCTGAGCGTGACCAAGGTCCAGACCGTGACGCAGGCCGTCATCCAGACGTGGAACGCCGTCACGGACACCAAAATCCAGCTGGCCTATGGCGGTCTCGTGCGCCAAGCGCCGCACCTGGGCGTGTACATCTGGCTGGACCCGAACTTCCAGTGGGCCAACACCGACGGCACCGCGCGCGCGGACATGGAGTGGAACACCGACGGCGAGCTGCAGGCCGTCGAGATCGCGCTGAACGGCAGCAGCGACGGCTTCCAGTGGGTCACCGGCACCAGCACCTCCGCCGCTGACAGCCGGCCCGGCGCGGATTTGCAGTCGGTGCTGACCCACCAGATCGGCCACGCGCTCGGCCTGGCGCACAGCCACGAGCCGACGGCGACGATGTATTTCTGGGGAACCGGTCGCGCTGGCCGCACGCTGACCGACGACGACGTCCGCGGCCTGCGCTTTGTCTACCCGGCGCACGAGGTGACCGCCTCGACGACCTGCGAACCCTGCCGCAGCGACGCGGACTGCGCCGGCGCCGGCCACTGCCTCGCCTGGCCAGACGGCTACGCCTACTGCGCCGCGCCGTGCCAGAGCCACGAAGACTGCCCCATTGGCACCAGCTGCGGCGTCTACAGCAGCGGCACCGCGTGCCTGCCCAACGACGGCCACTGCAACCCCGATCGCGCCGTCGACGGCCCCGGCGAGGCCTGCGCGGCCGATCGCGCCTGCACCCAGTCGGATTTGTGCATGCCGATCGCGTCGGGTCAGGGCTTTTGCACCTCCGGCTGCAGCGCCGACAGCGACTGCGGCGCCGACGCCATCTGCACGCCGGGCGCTTTCTGCGCCAGCTATGGCACCGGCGGCGACGGCAGCACCTGCCGCGTGCCCGGCGACTGCGCCTCGGCGGCCTGCATGGCGTCCACCTTGCGCACCGGCGTGTGCGGCCGCGGCTGTTCCGGGACCTGCTACAAGTTCGAGGACTGCGGTGACGACAGCCTCTGCCGCCCGACCTGCAGCCACACCTGCCCCGACGGCCTGACCTGCGCCGCCGACGGCGTGTGCCGCGGACCGTTGGCCATCGGCTGGCCGTGCAGCAGCGGCTACGACTGCGGCGAAGGCTCGTGCGTCGCGTTGACCGGCCAGCGCTTTGACGCGCTGTGCACCAAAACCTGCGCCGTCGCCACCGACTGCCCCGCCGGCACCGGCTGCGCGACGACGACAAAGGGCAAGCTGTGCCTGCCGGGCGGCGCGCTGACGGTCGGCAGCCCGTGCGCGCTGTCGGTCAGCTGCGGCAAGGGCAACGGCTGCGACTTCGCCGACAGCTTCGCCGGCTACGGCACCTGCGCGCCGGCGTGCGACCCGTTTGGCACCAGCAGCGAATGCAGTGGCGGCTGGTGCGCCTGGACCGGCGACGCGACGACGGCGTCGGGCATCTGCCGCGCGGCGGCCGGCGGCGGCGCACCGGGCGCGAGCTGCGACGGCAACACGCCCTGCCGCGGCGACCTGCTCTGCGCCCAGAACGGCGGCGCCGGCATCTGCAGCACAAGCTGCGACCCGCAGGCGGCGGTCTGCGGCACCGGTCTGAACTGCATTCCGTTGGCCGGCACCACCGCGCGCGGCGCGTGCATGGACGGCGGCGCGCTGGCGACGGAAATCCCGCCGCTCGTCGTCAAGCCGCCGGTGAACGTCGCGGCGCGTGACGTCGCGCTGCCGCAGGTCGTGCCGGTGGCGGAATTCAAGCCGCCCACCGTCGCGACGTCGCCGACTACCGCCAAAGGCTGCGCTAGCGCGCGCGTGGCGTCCCCGGGTGCGGGCGCGCTCGTGCTGCTGGCGGGTCTGGTGCTCGGTCTGCGGCGGCGGCTACGGCGGCGTTGACCGCACGCGCGCGGCCAGCTCATTGAGCTCGCGCTCGAGGTTGCGCATCGGCTCGACGAGCTCGCGCTGGACTTCCGCGGCTTCCAGCAGGGAAATGTCGAGCTCCGCCAGCGTCTCCGGCGGGAACGATTCATGCACCGCGCGCCGCCAGCCGGCCAACGCCTGACGCACGCCGACGTCCAGACCGATGCGCCCCGGCAACGCCATCGCAAAGTGCAGCGTGCCCATCGCCAGCAGTTTGGCAAAGCAGAACCGGCAGACTTCCTCGAACCGCTGCGCATTGAAATCGCTGCGTTTTCCCAGGCCGATGAGCAGCACGCGACCAAACGGCAGGCGACCGCGAATCGGCACCAGCATCGCGTCCTGGTAGTGGCCGTCGATGAAATCGCGCTGCAGCAGCCGCGACAGCTGGCCGTTCAGCCGCCAGTCGCACAGCCCGGTCAGGCCGCGCAGCGGGCGGTCGTCGGCAAAACTGGTCAGCACGAGGCACGCGTCCGCGCCGCCGGGGAGGTCGTCCACGGCGTCCAGCTTGGGCAGCGCCAGCCGCAACTTCACGGCACGTCTCCGGTTTCGTCCTCGCCCTTGCCGGCGCCAGGCTTGCCACCCGCGCGCTTGGGCTTGCCGCCGGCGACTTTTTCGGCGCCAAGCGAGTTGGCGACGCGATCGAGGATGCCGTTGACAAAGGCGCTGGAGTCTTCATTGCCGAATTTCTTGGCAATTTCCACAGCCTCGTTGATCGCCACCTTGCGCGGCACGCGATCGCCCAGCACCAGCAGCTCGAGCGCGCCGAGGCGCAGGATGTTGCGGTCCACCGCGCTCATGCGGTCAAGCTTCCAGTGGTGCGACGACGCCTGCAGCCGCTGATCCAGCGTCGCGCGGTGCTCGACGACGCCCTCCACAAGCTCGGTGCAGTGCCGCCGCACTTCCTCGTAGGACGCTGGCCGCTCGCCCGCGAATTTCGTCCAATATTCCTGCATTGCCGCATGCACATCCACCGTGACCCAGTCCAGGCCAAAGAGGATCTGCAGTGCTGACTCGCGCGCCCGCCGCCGACTACCCATCTGAGATTCCTCGTGCAAAACCGGCCGTTACGGCTATTTCTGACCTGCCAGCCGCAGCGCCTCGACCGTCTCGATG
Source organism: uncultured Myxococcales bacterium (assembly GCA_903869075.1). GTDB lineage: Bacteria > Myxococcota_A > UBA9042 > UBA9042 > UBA9042 > CAIYBN01. The sequence continues at coordinate 5,102 of CAIPXZ010000575.1, forward strand.
GCCGAATACGCGCAGTCCGCGCCCTTGTTGTCCAGCGTCGCGTCGCCCTTGGGCCCGCCCGCGCGCGCCACCGCTTGCGCGTCGTTGTCGGTCGTCAGCACGCCGAACAGCACCGGCACGCCCGTCACCAGGCTGACCTGCATGACGCCGCGCGCGCACTCGCCGGCGACGTACTCAAAATGCGGCGTGTCGCCGCGGATCACCGCGCCCAGCGTCAGCACGCCGTCGTACTTCTTGGTCTCGGCAAATTTCTTGGCCGCCAACGGAATTTCAAACGCGCCGGGCACGTACACGACCGGAATCGGCTCCGCCACGCCCGCCTTTTTGAACGCCGCCAGCGCGCCCTTCAGCAGCGGCTCGGTGATGTGGGCATTGAAGCGCGCCGCCACGATGGCAAAGTGCATCCCAGCGCCCTTGGGCTGCTGTTTCGGATCACGAGTCGACTTGGCCATTGTGTTTTTCCCGGCGCTGATTGTGCGCAGTTTTCGCTAGTTGTGAAGTTGCAGCGAGCTGTACGTGCTCGCGCTGACGCCGACCAGCTGGGCGACCTGCGTAAAGCAGCAATTGCCTGACGCGTCGGTGTAAAAGGACAGATCGGCCTGCCCATTGAAGTTGTAAGTCGTGGTGCCGCCGCCCTTGTCGATGCCGCCCGCCACGAGCACGCCGTCACCGGCGATGGCGGCGCTGCCCAGCGGACCGCCAGCGGTGCCGACGGCGAAGAACAGCAAATGATCGGCGGCGTTGGTGCCGCGCAGGACGCCGGTGACGTCGAACTTGGTGCCTGGCGGCTGGCTGTCGCCACCTGTGCAGGTGAAATAAGGTCCGACAAACGCGGGGTTATCGCAGACGATCGAGATCGACGTGTTGATGATGTTGGCGGCCTTGGTGCCCGCCTGCCAGCCGGCCATGTCGCACGTCGCCACGGGCTGGACGCAGCTGGGCGTCAAGGTGATCTCGATGGTCAGCGTGCCGGAGCTGGGCTGCTTGGGCCAAAAGCTGCTGTTGGCGGCGGTCCACGTCCACTTTTTGCGGTTGTCGGTGGCCATCGGGCTGGTCAGCGTGAAGGCCTGACCGGCGCTGGCGGTGGTCAGCGCGGCGTCCAAGGTCTGGCCGTCCCCCAGCGCGCCGATGAGCTTGACCGTCGCGCCGATGACGTCGCCGAGCGCCAGATGCGTGTAGCCGCTCGCGCCGGGCGTGCCCAACGGCAGCGAGAAACCGACGACCGGCCGCGTCGCCGGGCCATACCACACCGCCGCGAGGCTCTGTTTGTCGCTGATGTCGCCGAGAAAGGTGTTCTGCCCCGCGAGCACGATCAGCCCCGGACCGCCCAGCGGCGGCGTGTCCAGCAGCGGCGCCGCCAGCGTGCCGTAATAGACCTCGTCGCCGAAGATGCCGCGCGTCACGTTCATGCCGACCGCCTTGGTCGGCGGGCTGGCCTTGCTGGGCTTTTGCTGCACGCCGGCGCCCAGCCAAACCACCGTGTCCAGCGCGGTCAGGCTCGGCAACAGCGTCTCGACGTCGGTTTGCCGAACGAATTCAATGGTTTCAACACTATCAAACCGCCCGGTGCGCGTCGCCGCGTCGGTGATCGGCGTGCCGTCGACACCGACCTGCTTGCCGTACGCGGACAGCAGCACGAACCGGCGCTTTTGCGGCACGATCGCGCTGAACTGCGCCTGCACCGTCGTCAAGTCGAGCGGCGCGGAATCGCCGGTCAGCCCCGCGGTGATTGTCGTGTTGTCGTTCTTCAGGTTCGTCGACGTCTCCCACTCCCAAGCCTGCGGCGCGCCCACGGGCACGAGCGTGAGCGGCTTGCCGCCGTCATCGGTGAGCGTGACGCCGGTCGCCGTGTAGGTGCCCTTGCCGCGGACGCACACCGGCGGCGTGTCGCCGGCCTTCGGGCATGAGCGGAACACCGCTGCGACCTGCGTGCGCGGGGCGTCCACCGCCGGCGCGAACTCTGCCCAGTCGAGCGTCGTGCCGTCCGCCGCAACGATTTCACCCGCCGCCTGCCACGGCTGCGTCTGGGCTGTCGCGAGCGCCGCCAGCGCTGTATCCGCCGTCACCAGCGCCTGCCACGCGTCCTGGGTCAGCGCCGTTTGCGCCGTACGCGTCGGCAAGCCGGAGTCATCGCCTGTCGTCTTGGCCGCCGAGCTGCCACACGCCACGCTCAGCAGCGCAACCAGCACGGCCAACGGCGCGTGGTGCGGGAGCGGGCGGCGCGGCACTTTCAGGAGGCGGTCAAACGTCAAAAACATGCAAGAGCCTCCTCAAATGCCGGGCGCGCCGACGCGGGGCGTGGAGCTTACGCTGGCCGTCCGCGCACAGCAAGCCGAACCGGCTGGTCGTGGATCGATTCCCGCCGCCGGGCGTCAGAATGGCGAGACAGAGCTGTTGCCCCGTGCGCAGTTCGTTGACAGTCTTGCGACGGCTGGTTAGTGTCGCCATCATGCGACGCGTGTGATGGGCCGACGTTCGCCGCGAGGCGCGACGCCCGACACGCGGGTTGGGTAACTGCCAATGTCAGGCACCTGTTCGCAAGAGCGTGAGCCTGCAAATCACCGACGGGGCGCTTCATGAGCACAGCCAATCGCAACGTTCGACTCGGCGTCGTCTACCGCGGCAGCATCATCCACGAGGAAGTGCTGGACCGGCGCATCGACGTGACCATCGGCCTGCGCGCCGGCTCGACCATCCAGATCCCGGCCAAGGACTACCCGGACTTTCCCGACGCGATTGAGCTGTTGGCGATCGAGGCCAACCAGTACTACCTGCTGGTGCCGAGCGACCCGACCGCGCGCGTCAGCGTTCGCGGCACCACCGAGAAGTCGGCGGCGATGACGGTCCGCGGCAAGCGGGCAATCGCGATCGAGAACGCAGCCGGCGGCTCGCTGTCGGTCGGCGACGTCACGATCATGTTCCAGTTCGTCCGCGCCGACACGACGCCGACGATCACCAAAGAAAGCAATGTGCTGCGCGTTGGTTTGGTCTACGACGAGCGCTTGATCTCCGACCGCGTGTTCGACGACCAGAAACAGGTGACGATCGGCAACCAGAAGAACCTGTCGGTCGTGCTGCCGGACGAGGACTACCAGGGCCCGGCGATCAAGTTCGTCAACAACCGCGATGGCTCGTTCACGCTCAAGTCCCCGGCGACCATGCGGATGCGCATCGCCACGGACGGTGGGCCGCTGGAGCTCAAGGAACTGCTGGCCAAGGCCAAGGCGCGGCAGGACGGCAACGACGTCGTCGTGCATTTGCCGCTCGGCACCCGCGGGCGCATCGTGATGGGCCAGCACACGGTGCTGTTTCAGGTCATCAAGCAGAGCATCACGGTGCCGACTTTTCCGCCCAAATCGCTGGGCCAGCGGCTCGTCGGGCCGTTCCTGAATGAGCCGACCTGGACGATTTCATTCCTCGGCGCGTTCCTGCTCGTTGGCGCGATCGTCGGTCAGGCGCTGCTGTTCCAGAGCTCGACCGGCAAGTACCTGGACAAGGCGAAGGCCGAGGACGAAGTGGCGCGCGGACCGATTCAGATCGACATCGTTGAAAAGGAAGAGCCGCCCAAGGAAGAGGAGCCGGACAAGGCGCCAGTCGATGCGCCGCCGATTCAGGCGCCGGCCGACAAGAAGCCGGAGAAGGCCAAGGTGGCGGACAAGGCGCCGGACAAGGGCTCGGACGCGGACAAGAAGCCGGCGTCGACCGGCCAGACGGTGGACCCGGAGACGCAGAAGCGCAATGACCGCGAAGTGGTCAAGAACAACACGGTCGCTGGCGCGCTGATGGGCTCCAATGGCGCGGCGACCAAGCTTTTCGCGGACGATGGCGGCGACGGCGAAGGCACGGTCACGGCGAAATTCGGCGGCGCGGCCGGCGACGGCGACACCGGCGGCCCCGGCAACGGCGGCGGGCTGCACATCGAAGGCGGCGGCAAGGGCGGCGGGACGATCGAAAAAGTGAAGGGCAAGGGCGGCGGCTTTGGCGAGCGCAAACAGGACGTTGCCAAGGTGGATGAGCCCAAAAAGGTCGAGGCGGTGGCCAAGGTCAGCCTCGGCGGCTTGGACGGCAGTGACGACGGCGACGGCAGCAAGGGCGACATCGCCAAGAAGGTCGCCAGCCGCGCGGCGGCGGTCAAAGCCTGCTACGAGTCGGCACTGCGCGACAATCCGGACGTCAGCGGCAAGGTCAAAGTCAGCTTCACCGTCGGCACGGCGGGCACGGTCACGGACGTGACGGTGTCCGGCGCGGACGGCGGCTTCAAGGACTGCATCGAGGGCAAGTTCAAGGCGATCCGCGGATTGCCGATTTTGCCCGCGCCGAAGCAGTTCAGCCAGTCATTCGTGTTCACAAAGAGTTAAGCCTACTTGCCGCGCAAGGGTCGCGGCGGCGGCCGTTTGCCGCAAATTCGTCGCAGGATTGACACGCCCAAACGCTGGGATAGTTTGACACGCACAATTGACGGCCGTTAGCATCGGCGGCCGCGCGGACTTGGGCAATTGGCCTGGCAGGTCTGTGAGCACGGGAAGATCGCTGTTGGCATTTGGAAGACTGAGGCGCGCATGTCTGTTGATTCGAGCCGGGTATTGCGAATCGGCGTTGTCTGGCGGAGCCAGGTCGTCGCTGAACGCGTGCTTGACCGCCGCATTGACGTGAGCGTCGGCAGTCGGCCCGATAGCACCGTGGCCGTCGTCGCCAATGATTACCCGGGCTTTCCTGCCAACATCACCTTGGCTGTGCTGGATCACGGCGCGTACCACATCGTCCTGCCGACCGATCCGGCGCACAAGCTCGTGCTGCGCGGCGGCCCGCCGGGCAATGACGGCGTCGACAAGTCGCAGGTCAAGACCGTCAACGGCCAGCGCATCTACCCGATCGAGCTGTTCACCGGCGGTTCGGTGTCGATGGGCGACCTGATCGTGATGTTCCAGTTCGTGCGCGGCGATGCCGTGCCGACCGTGACGCGCGAAGAGACCGTGCTGCGCATTGGCCTCGTGCACGAAGATCGCCTGCTTTCCGACGAGCTGTTCCACGGCAACAAGCCGGTCAGCATCGGCGTCGGTCCCAAGAAGTCGATCTCGCTGCCTGACGTCGACTACAAGGGCAACGACGCGACCTTCACGTACGACAAGTCCGGCAACCGCTTCCGCGCGCGCATCCCCAAGGACTCGGTCTTCCGCTTGGCGCTCGACGGCCAGCCGGTCGTGGACAACAAGGACGGGCCGCAAAAGGGCCTCGTTAAGCCGGACGGCGACTACGTGACGTTCGATGTGCCGCTCAAGGCGCGCGGCCGTTGCACGATGGGTCCGTACACGGTGCTGTTCCAGGTGGTCAAGCAGTCGATCACCGTGCCGACTTTTGCCCGCCGCAGCCTGGCGTCCAAGCTCGCCGCGCCGTTCCTCGCCGACTCGGTGTGGACGCTGTCGTTTCTCGGTTCGCTTGTGCTGATCGGCTCGATCGTCGGCCAGGCGCTGTTGTTCTACAACACGCAAGGCAAGTTCCTGAACAAGACGACCGAGGAAGAGCAGCTCGCGCACACGACCTACGACGTTGTGATCGAGGAAAAAGAAGAGCCGAAGGAAGACGAGAAGCCGGTCGTCGACATCATGTCCGACAAGGCCAAGGAAGAGACCAAGAAAGAGGTCGAAAAAGACAAGAAGCCGGACAAAAAGGCGCCTGAAAAGGCGGAGTCGACCGGCAAGACGGTCGATCCGGAGCAGCAGAAGCGCAACGACCGCGAAGTGGTCAAGAACACGACGGTCGCCGGCGCGCTCATGGGCTCCAACGGCGCGGCGACCAAGCTGTTTGCCGACGATGGCGGCGAAGGCGACGGCACGGTCACGGCCAAGTTCGGCGGCGGCGGTGACGGCGACGGCGCGGAAGGCGGCCCCGGCAGCGGCGGCTTGAAGCTGGAAGGCGGCGGCGGCGGCGGCGGCACGATCGAAAAGGTCAAAGGCAAGGGCGGCGGCTTCGGCGAGCGCAAAGCGGACGTGGCCAAGGTCGACGCGCCGGTGAAGAAAGAGCCGGTCGCGGCGGTCAAGCTCGGCGGTTTGGACGGCGATGACGGCGGCGATGGCAGCGGCAAGGACAACATCGCCAAGAAGGTCGCCGGTCGCGCGGCCGCGGTGAAAGCCTGTTACGAAGCGGCGTTGCGCGACAACCCGGACGTCAGCGGCAAGGTCAAGGTCAGCTTCACTGTCGGCACCGCCGGCACGATCACGGACGTGACGGTCTCCGGCGCTGAAGGCGGCTTCAAGGACTGCATCGAGGGCAAGTTCAAGTCGATTCGCGGCTTGCCGCTGCTGCCCGCGCCCAAGCAGTTCAACCAGTCGTTCGTGTTCACCAAGAGCTGAGCCCGGCGCCCGCAGCACGAGGCAGGCATGTTTGTCCTCGGTCTGACTGGCGGCATCGGCTGCGGTAAATCCACAGTTTCCCAGCACTTGGCAACGCTTGGTGCGCGCATCCTGGACGGCGATCGCGTGGCGCGCGACGTCGTGCAGCCCGGCGAACTCGGTCTGCAGCGCGTCGTCGCGCGCTTTGGCGCGGCAATGCTGCTGCCCGACGGCCAGCTCGATCGCGCGCAGTTGGGCCAGCTCGTGTTTGCCGACGAAGCGGCGCGGCTGGACCTGAACGCCCTGCTCCACCCGCTGATCCTCGCGCGCCTGCGCGCGGACGTGGCGCAAGCGCGCGCGGACGGCGTGGCGGTGTGCGTGCTGGACGTGCCGCTGCTGCTGGAGATGCAGCTCGCGGCGGACTGCGACGCGGTCTGGACGGTGGAATGCGCGCCGGAGACGCAGATCGCCCGCATCGTCGCCCGCAACGGCCTGAGCCCGGCGCAGGCGCAAGCGCGGGTGGCAGCGCAGTGGCCGGGCGCGCGGCGCAAGGCAGCGGCGACGGCCGTCCTTGACAACGACGGCACGCTGGCGGAGCTTCACACCCGCATCGCGCAGCTCTGGCAGCACTTGCCGCACTGACGCGCCGCCGGGACCACGGAGAACGCCCATGGCCAGCCCCAAGACCGTCCTCGTCACCGGCTTTCCCACCGACGTCGCGCGCGAGCAGATCCGCTTGCTCGTCGCCGGTGACGACCGCGTGCTGCTGCTCGTGCGCGCCAAATTCATGACCGAAGCGCAGGCTTTCGCCGCCGAGCTGATGGGCGCGTCGCGGCCGGGGCAGATCACGCTGCTGCAGGGCGACATCCTCGAGCTGGACATGGGCCTGACCGGCGCGCAAGTGCGGATGCTGCACGCGGAAGTCCAGGAAGTGCACCACGCGGCGGCGATCTCGTACCTGGGCATCCAGGCGCCGCGGATGCGCGAAGTGAACGTGGAAGGCCTGCGCGAAGTCCTGGAAGTCTGCCTGGGGATGCGCAAGCTGGAGCGGATTTGCCTGTGGTCAACGGCGTTTGTCGCTGGCGATCGCCAGGGCGTTGTGCGCGAGGAAGAGTTGTTCGTCGGCCAGCAGTTCCGCAACGCCTACGAGCAGACCAAGGCCGAGGCGGAGCGGCTGGCGCGCGCGGCGATGGCCAAGCTGCCGGTGACGATCGTGCGGCCGCCGATCCTCGTTGGCGATTCGCAGACCGGCGCGGTGTCGCGGCTGGACGGGCCGTACCTGCTCGTCAACGCGATCGTCCACGCCGGCCAGACGCCGGTGCCGCTGCCTGGCCGCGGCCAGCACCCGCTGCACCTGGTGCCGGTCGACTGCGCGGCGCGCGCGGCGCTGATCTTGACGCGGCATCCGGACGCGCTGGGCGGCACGTTCCACCTGACCGACCCGCAGCCGCTGACCGCGCGGCAGTTCTACGACGCCGTCGCCGACGCCGCCAACAAGCCGCGGCCGACGCTGTTTTTGCCCGAAGGCCTGAGCCGCGCCGTGCTGAACCTGCCGCTGGTGCGCGATTTTGTCCGCAACGAGCGCACGTTCCTCGACTGGTTCGACACCGACGTCTACTACGACAACAGCCACGCGCGCGCGCTGCTGGGCCCCAGCGGCATCGAGTGCCCGCCGGCGCTGTCGTACATTGACACGCTCGTGCGTTACGTCCGCGAGCGCGCTTGACGTTGATTTCACCCCACGGCGGTGTTACGCTGGCCGTGGCTTGGAATGTCTTGCTTGCGTGGCGCACTTCCCCCGTGCACACTGCCGGGTAAATCGACGTTCTGGTGTGGTCACCCACGTTGCGTCCACAATCCTAATCGCCCGTTGACCTTTACGAGAAAGCGCATGGTCCGTTCGTCACCGCTTGACGCCCAAACCCGTATCACCTCGGTTCGCGATGTTTTGGCGATGAATGTTACGCGCGACGCGTACCTGGTGCAGGTCCGCGGACCGGATCTGGGCCGCCGCCTGCTGCTGAACGACCGCCAAGTGACCATCGGCCGCGATCCGGACAACACGATCGTGCTCAAGAGCGACAGCGTATCGCGCGTGCACGCCCGCATCGAGCCGTGGGAAGGCGGCCACCGCGTCGTCGACAACCAATCGACCAATGGCACTTACCGCAACAATGTCCTGATTAAAGCTCAGGAAATGCTGGTTTCGGGCGATTACGTTCAGGCCGGCGACGCGATCTTCAAGTACCTGGCGGGCGACAACATCGAGGTCGCGTACCACGAAGAGATTTACCGCCTGACGATCGAGGACAGCCTGACCCAGGTCGCTAACAAGCGGGCTTTGTTGGACTTTCTGGAAAAGGAATTCGCCCGCGCCAAGCGCTACCAGCGGCCGCTGTCGGTCATCATGGTGGATTTGGACCACTTCAAGCGCGTCAACGACGGTTTTGGCCACTTGATGGGCGACTTTGTGTTGCGCGAATTTGCCCGGCTTGTCGCCGCGCGGATCCGCCGCGAAGAGCTTTTTGCCCGCTATGGCGGCGAAGAATTCTGCGTCGTGTTGCCTGAGCTGGACCGCGCCGCCGGCCACAAGTTTGCCGAAGTCATCCGCGCGCAAATTGAAGAGCACTCGTTTGAGTTTGAAGGCAATGTCCTGAAGATGACGGCGAGTTTTGGCGTCAGCGAGCTCAGCGAATCGATGGGTCGGCCGGACGACCTGCTGCTGCTGGCCGACGAGAACCTGTACAAAGCCAAGCACGAAGGCCGCAACCGCGTCGTCGGCTGAACCGGGCGTCCCCCTCGACATTTCAAGCACTTTTCGGCACCCTGTCTTCGGGGAATCGGGATGGGCGACGCGCGACACGACAAATGGCTGCAGCGACGGCGCTGGCTCGCGCTGTGGGCGCCGATCTTCCTGTTGGCGTGTGGCGGCAACAGCTGCACCTCCTGCACCGTCCAGGGCAACGCGCCGGTTACACCCAACGCACTGGTGCTGCCAGAAACGCTGAAGCTGCGGATCACCCAGCACGGCTTTGACGTCGTGGCGCAGGAGGTCAAGCCGCTGCTGCTGGCGGTTCTGGGAAAGAATCAGAACGGCCAAGCGGTGTTGGACATCAGCAAGCTGCTGGGACCGGTGGCCTTGAACCTGAACGGCGGTCTGGGGCTGTTCAAGAGCAGCGCGTCGCTGCGGCAGCTCGTGTTGACGCTGGATGTGCAGGGGATGCAGCTGGCGCTCGTCGATCCGAGCGACCCGGCGCGGCTGCGGCTGACGCTGGACCACGCGCAGATCGGCGTTGTGTCGGGGGTTGTCGCCGGCGATGCGTCGTTTGCCGGGATCAACTCCAACGCCGCGTGCCAACTGAAAAATGGCGTGAATGCCGGGCAGCCGGACGCGCACCTGGCGACGCTGTCGACGACGCTGGACCTGCAGCTGGGCGTGGACGCGAACGGTCAGCTGGCGGTGAACGCGCAGCTTGTGTCGGTGGCGCTGCACGACCTCGGTTTTGGCCTGGACAAGGACTGCACGCTGCCGGAATGCACGGATCAGGTGCTTTTCGAGGATCCGTGCCTCGAGTGCAACATCTGCATCGCCGGCAATTTGGCCGGGGACGCTGCGCAGGCGCTGACGGCGGCGCTGGAGCCGATCCTCGGCCAGGTGCTCGTGGCGCTGGGCAACGCCATCGGCACGCAGCTTGTGCTGCAGGCGCTGAATGGCAAGCCGCTGGACATCGAGCTGCCGCTGGACATGGCGCAGGCGGTGCCGAAATTCGGCGTTCTGGGTAGCCTGCTGGGGCCGGCGGAGACGATCTATTTGAGCGGCAAGCCGTCGCCGCATGCCTTTACCGTCCACGATCAGGGCCTGGACGCCACGCTCGACGGCGCGCTGTATGCCCCGGCGAACCCGTGCGTGATCGACGCCGGCATGGACGCGACGACGGTGTTTGCCCAGCTGCCGCAGACGCCGCCGCCGGCGATGCCGCTGACGATGCTGCAGCCGGTGACGGGCGCGGCGGGCGTGCAAAAAACCGTCGACGTTGGGCTGATGCTGAGCCGCAGCGTCGTCGAAGAAGGCCTCTGGTCGCTGCTGCGCTCCGGGCTGTTCTGCGCCGGGCTGGACTCGCGGCAGCTGTGGACGCTGTCGCAGGGCAAGCTCGTGCTGTCGGCGGACGCGGTAGACCTGTTCTTGCCCGGCGTGCGCCAGCTGGCGGGGCTGCCGCCGGGGCACGTGCCGGCGCCGGTGCGGATGTCCGTGCTGCCGTCGGCCAACCCCAACGACGCGCCGCGGACGCAGCTGCAGCACCTGGCGACCGGTGGCGTGCGGCTGCAGGCGCAGCTGCGGCGGATGGCGATTGGCCTGGAGGTCGCCGTGCGCGGCCGCTGGCTGACCGTGCTGGAGGCGCGTGCGGACGTGGCGGTGACGGCGACGCTGGCGACGCCCGGCGGCAAGCTGGCAATCGGCGTGGAGCACGTGGCGCTGAGCGGGCTGGAAGTGGCGCCGGAGAGCCTGTTTCCCCACGCCCACGTCGCCGAGATCGTGCCGGCGGTGGTGCAAGCGGCGGTGGCGCTGCTGCTGGCGCAGCCGTTGGTGCTGGACGTGGACGCGGCGACGCTTGTGACGCAGAGCCTGGGCCTGCCGCTGCAGGCGGAGCTGATCGGTCTGGACGCCCTGGGTGACAGCGCCAGCCAATCGAGCGAGGACTGGCTTGTGCTGGGCCTCGGGCTGCAGCCGGGAGGCACGCCATGAAGCGGCTGTGGTTCCTCGTGCTGTTGGCGGCGTGCAGCCGCGGCGGGCCGGACTGGCCGGTGCCCTGCGCGGTGACGTCCGAGTGCCCATCGGGCTACCACTGCGGCCTCGACAAGCGCTGCCGCTCCGACGTGCCGTGCCAAGCCGACGCCGACTGCTGCCTCGGCGAGCGCTGCACCGGGCTGACGTGCCAGTCACGCACCAACTGCTCCGCCAACGCGCCGTGCGCCTTGCCCGGTCAGGTCTGCGCCAGCGGCCTGTGCATCGCCGCGCTCTGCGTCAACGACGCCAACTGCGCCACTGGCACGCACTGTTGGGATGGCCACTGCGTTGACCACTTGCCTTGCGGCGGGCCGTGCCCAGCCGATCAGGCCTGCGCGCCCGCGGTCGACCGCTGCGTGCCCTTGCGCGCGGCACACGCCACCTGCGCCGCCGGCATGATGCGCGTGCTGGCCGACGCCAACCAGCTGTTGGAAGGCTGCCAGTCGCTGCCGGAAACGACGCATTGCGTTGGCCTGCCGGCCTTGGCGGAGGGCGCCTACGGAACGCCGTCGGTGGCGCTGGCGATGGGCACGACGCTGGTGGTGCTGGCGTACGACGAGACGTATGGCGATGTGGTGCTGGCGCGCCACGACCCGTCGCCGCCGTTCAAGCGCCGCGATCTGAGCGTGCTGACCGGTCTGCCGGACAACGGTCCGGTGGTGGCGGATCCGGCGGGTCCGCGCGGCGGCGTGGCGCAGCCGGGGCCGGATCGCGGGCGCGTGCTGGCGGCGGCGACGGACAGCCAGAACCGGCTTGTGGCGGCGCTGCGCGATGACTCGGCGAACACGCTGCGCTACCTGCGCGTGGACGGCGCGGGCGTGCACGAGCACATATTGAGCACCGCCAACGGCATCGGCGAGGCGATCGCGCTGCGCGTGGACCCGCAGGATCGGCCGGCTGTGCTGGCGTTCCGGCCGGCGCTGGGCAAGGACGGCAGCCAGCTGCTGCTGCTGCGGGCGACGACGCCGACGCCCAACGCCGCGAGCGATTGGGTGACCGAGGAGCTGGACGCCGGTGCGGCGGTGACGCCGACGACCGCGCCGCTGGCCGATGACCCGCAAGGCCGCGGCGCGTGGCTGGATCTGGCGCGCGGCGACGACGGCCTGTGGCAGGCGGCGGCCTACAGCCCGGGCGAGCACAACCTACGGATCTACCACCAGATTTTACCGAGCGGCTGGCAGCACACCGACGTGCCGGCGAGCGCGATTCCCGGCGGTTCGGCGGATTTTGGCCGGTTTGTGTCGCTGCAAGCCCAGCCCGACGGCCGGGCGCTTGTGCTGTGCGAGGACCACGCGCGCGGCCGGTTGTTGCTTGTGCGCGAAACACCTGGGGATTTTACGGTGCGCGTGCTGGACGGCGGCGATCGCGGCGATGGCCACCACCGCGTCGGCGCGGACGCCCGGCTTGTGCGCCACGCCTCGGGCGGGCTGTACGTGCTGCATCAGGACACGCGGCGCGCGGACCTGCTGGCGGCGCGGCTGAGCGACGTCGACGCGGCGCCGGTGGCGACGACGCTGCAGGCGGACGGCGCGGCGGGCTTCTCGCCGAGCTTTTGCGCGCTGGGACCGAAAGCGTGGGTGGCGAGCAGCTGCGCGCTGAACGTGCAGCCGGACGGCACCGTCCGCCGCGCTGTGGCACTGACCGGCGTGATTTGGCAAGGCGAGTGAGCGCCGCGGCAAAATACTTGTCTTCCGACGGCAAAGTCGTAGCGTAAATGCGGAGAGACACCCATGAATTCCTTTTCGTCCCCTGAACCGACCCCGACGCCTGTGACGCCGCTGACGTTTGTCGACGTCGCTGACGCCGCCGAGCACGGTTTGCCGCCCGGCGGGATGCTGGACCTGGATGACGCGCTGGCCGAAGCGCTGGCCGCTGTGGAAGCGGTGGAAGCCAAGGCGGCGCACGACCACGTGGAGCCGCGCGATGCGCTGGCGCCGGCGCTGCTCGACCCGATCGAGACCGAGGCGCCGGAGCCCGCGGTGCCCGCGCGGCCGGAGATCCGCGGGATGCCGATCATCGGCTCGGCAGACGCGCGCTCGCAGCTGGGTGATCAGGTCCGCGACTTGAAGCTGAAAGTCTCCGATTTGCGCCACAAGCATGACCGTGATCAGAAGGAAATCGAGCAGTTGCTGACCGATCTGAGCGTGACGCGCAAGCGCTACCACAAGCTGGGCACCGAGCACGACGAGCTGCGCAAGCGCCTGCAGCGCGCCGAGCTGGACCTGCCGGACCAGGGCGCGCGCTCGGTGCTGAATGCCCTGCTGGGACCGCTGGACCACCTGCTGGAGGTGTTCGATCACCTGACGGCGCATGAGCCGCTGTCGGCGCAGGGCCGCGAGGCGCTGGAGATGCTGCAGACGCAGTGGCAGCGGGCGTTCGTGGCGCTGCAGGTGACACCGTTTGACGCCGTGGGCCAGAAATACGACGCGCAGCTGCACGAGTACATCGCCCAGGCGCCGTCGGTAGCGCCGGCGGGCGAGGTTGTGCGGCAAGTGGGCCGCGGCTACCTGCTGGCCGGGCGGCTGCTGCGGTCGGCGCGCGTTGTAGTGTCGGCGGGGCCAACGCCGTCGACGCTCGTGGCTGTGGAAGAGGAGCCGACCTCGCCCGACGCGCAATAGCGCGCCGTTACGCGACGGTCAGTGCAGGCGCTCGGCGACGCGGCGCGCCAGCTCGATCATCTGGTCGCCGGTGCACACCTTGGTCGAGCAGGACACGGCGGCGAGCAACGGCCGGCGCGGATCGACGAACACCAAGGTCACGACGCTGCCGTAAAACGAGCGAAAGCCCATGTCCGTGATCTTGTTGGTCGGCGAGACGTTCGAGTACGAATTCTTCATCGTATTGAAGCGCGTCCGGCTCTCCGCGAGGTTCGGATCGTGCCACACCTGGACGCTCACGCCGAACAGGTCGGGCTTGTCCGTGGCGTAGAACATCGCGTTGTAGGCCGGCGTGGGGTTGATGCCGACAAGCTCAGTTCGGTGGAATTTCTGTTTGCTGCCAAGCACTTTCGGCAGGTCCGCGGCGATGATGTAGCCGTTGACATCCAGCGGCGGCTCGGTCGCGGTCGCGTGCACGGCGACGGCGCCCGGCGGCAGCGGCGGCTCTTCGGCCTTGACCGGCGGCTCCGGACGCACCGGCTTGGGCGGTTCTGCTTTGGCCGGCTCCGGCTTGGCGGCATCGGCTTTGGCAGGCTCGGCCTTGTCCGCCTTGGCGACGACGTCAGCCGCCTTGCCGCGACCAACCGGCACCGGCACGACGGGGGCCGGCGCGGGCGCGGGCGCAGCCACGACCGCCGGCGCGATCGCGGGCACGGGCGCAGGCGCCACCGTCGGCGTCGGTGCGGCGGGTGCAGCGGCAGCTTGCGGTGTACGACCAGAATTTGCGTCGCCATCGGCCTTGGCCACCGCGTCGCCGGCTTTGCCTTTGGCGTCCGCACCGGGCTTTTTGGCTTTGACAATCGGCGGCTTCTTGCCCTGCACGGCCTCAACCGCGTCGCCGGACTTCTTGCAGCCTGTCGCGCCGCCAAGCGCGAGCGCCAAGCCCAGACCCAGACGGGCCGCGAGCAGCAGGGGGCGGTGAATCGGAAATCGCTGCAAGTTTGCCATGCTCAGCCGTTCGTGTGGGTCGCGCGCGACGCACGCTGCCTGGCCCAGGATGGGTCAAGGCCGCGGCACTATCGACCGAACCGGACCGGCTGTCAACGCAACAGCCCGTGGCGTAACGCCTCGCCGCCGCCGCTTATTCCGCAACCGGGCAAAACCGCCGCGCGACTTGACCGCAACCGCCCGCAGCCGCATGATAGCTGGGTTAGAGCCATGAGGCCCACTATGTCCCGTTTGCGTCTTCTGACTTCCCCCGTCCTTGCGTTGAGCTGCGTTGCGGTGCTGTCCGCGTGCGGCGGTTCGCAGGCTGACACCAAAGCTGCGGCGCCGGCGCCGGTCGCGACGGAAGCCGAGAGCAATGCGGTGACGCAGCCGGTGCAGATCGAATCGGACGCCAACGGCGCGATCGAGCGCATCGACGTCAACGGCGACCACAAGCCCGACGTCTTCAAGTTCTACCGCAACGTCGAGGTCGCGGGCGCCACGCCGGACGCGCCGAAAACGACGAAGCGGGCGCTCGTGCGCAAAGAGCTGGACGTCAATTTTGACCAGCGCATCGACATCGTGGAGTTCTACGAAGGCGAGCCGGGCAAGGAACAAAAGGTCAAGGAAGAGTTCGATCTCGACTTTGACGGCCGCGTCGATGAGACCCGCCATTACAAAGACGGCAACGTGACGCTGATTGAGCTGGACCTCGGCTTTGACGGCAAGACCGACACCTGGAGCTACTACCAGCTGACGCAGAACGAGGAAGGCAAGCCGGTCAACCGCTTGGTCGAGCGTCGCCGCGACACCAATGGCGACGGCGCCGTCGACGTGTGGGAATACTACACCAAGGGCGTCATCGTGAAGATCGGCACGGACTCGAACGGCGATGGCACTCCGGACGTCTTCCAGCGCGTCGACCAGAAGGGCGCCAAGTAAGCGCGCCGCCTCCGGTTTTTCACCACAAGCAGCAAGCGAATCTCAGGGCGCCGTCGGCGTCGGCACCGCGGGCGCGTCCGCCGGACGGCGGTCGATCGGCGGGGTCAGCGACAGCTCGACGAGCTGGTCGCCATCGCGCGCCAGCGCCACAACCCGCCACTGCGCCGCTTTGAGCGCCAGCCGGCGCACGCGCGCCGTCAAATCAGCCGGCACCCGCGCGTCCACCGCCAGCACCAGGCGGTTGGGCTCCAGCCCGGCGCGCTCGCGGTAATCCTGCGCCGCCATGCGCAGCGCGGTCAGGATCGCGTCGTCGTTGTCCAGCCGTTCATCGCGCACTTCGCGCTCCAGCGCCCGCAGCGCGTGCTCGTCCAGCCGCACGACGAAATTCTTGTCCAGCTCAAACGCCGGCAGCCGCCGGTACGGCAGCATCTGGATGGCGGCAAAGTTGGTGCCACCGCGGCGATCCGCCAGCTGCAGGTCCAGCGCGCGCTCGACCGGCAGGCGGTTGGGATCGTCGGCACGCGGCGGACCGGCGTCCGTCACCGCCGGCGGCAGCTCAGGCGACGGCCCTTCGCAGCCCTTGGCGCACGCGGACAGCGCCAGCAGCGGCGCGACAAAGCGGAGGGAAACGAGTCTCATTTGGCCAACCACGAAAACGCCAGGGGCGCGGGAAAAACGGTGGGAAGGGACGGGGAAATCGTGTGGACCGGGAAGCCGACGCAGCTGCCGGCGTGCGGCGAGCACTTGCCGTCAACGCCGTCCTGGACCGTGCCGCCGCAGGTGACAAGCGCCGCGGGTTTGTAGTCGTCGATGCGGTACCAGGTGTCCTGATAGACAAAAGCGTAGCCCTGGCCGCTGATTGCGCCGTCGCTGCTGCCGTAGTAGCCGGCGACGGCGACGCCCGTGCAGGTGGTGTCCGAGACGCCGATGCGCGGCGCGATGACCTTGCCGCTGGACATTTGGACGGCAAAAAACACGCCGGCTTTGGGCGAATAGACAAGCGCGGCGTCGCGCAGCACGTCTGGCGCGCCGGACGAGGCGGGCGAGGGAAAGCCGCGGCCGATGAGCACGCCGACCGCCTGGCCAGCGCCGTCCACGACCCACAAGCCGCCGCCGACGTTGGCCACGGCGACCGCGGTATCGGCTGCAGCATCCGGATCACCGGCGACTGCTCTCGCATCCGGATCGGTCAAGCCGGCGTCGACGTCGCCATCGGCAACCGTCACCGGCTCCACCGCAGCGCTCGCTGGCGCGCGACCGCACGCGCATGCGGCCGCAAGGACCAAGGCTGCCACGCAACGCATCACAGCACCTCCTCATGCCGCGGTTTTTTGTGCGGCTCCAGCTCCGCGACCGGCGGCTTTGCCGCTAGCGGCGGCGGCGCGGACGGCTCGGCTTGTGGCGCGTCGTCCGGACCCGCCGACTTGCGCACCGGCTGCGGCGGCGCCTTGGCGCGGGCGCCCTGCCGTTCCAGGCGAAACCAGCGCGGCATCACGCGGTGCTCGGCGGCGGCTCCCGGCGGCGGATGACCGATGGCCTTGGCCAGCGCCGCCACCGTCGGCGCATCCAGCGTCCCGGTCTGCGACACGCCAGCTTGGCCCTGAAAGCGCCGCAGCGCCATCTGCGTCGTCGCGCCGAGCACGCCGTCCAGCGGCAGCCGCAGCCCCAGCAGCACCGACAGCGCCGCCTGCGCCCACTGCACAAGCTGCTGCGGCGCGTGCGCGGCCTTGGGTTGCGCCGCCTCCGGGTGCAGCGGCGGCGGGTCCACCGGCGCGCGTTGGGCGCCCAGCTGCGCCACCAGGCGCTTGCGCATCTTTGCCGAGGTCACATCCAGTCGCATGGGCTTCACTCCGGGCTGCAAGCATAGCCGCCGTCGCGCTGGCCGCAAAGGGCATTACGCCTGCTGCGCCGCCGCGCCGTCGAGGTAGCGCTGCAAGATCACCGCCGCGGCAAACTTGTCCACCTGCGTGCGCCGCTTGGCGGCTTTCATGCCCAGCTGCCGCAGCTCGGCGTGCGCCACCGTCGTCGTGTCCGCCTCGTCCACAAGCCACACCGGGCGCGCCTGCGCCGCCGCCAGCGCTGCGGCAAACTGCCGGCACAGCCGCGCCGAGCCGGCGTCATCGGGCTGATCCAGCGGCAAACCGACCACCAGCGCCTGGACGTGCAGCCGGTCGCACAGCGGCAGCAGCTGCGCGATGTCCCGCCGCGTCCCCAGCCGCGCCACCACGCTGTGCGGCATCGCGAGCGGCGTGCCCGCCGTGCTCACCGCCAGGCCCATGCGCGCGCGGCCCAGGTCGATCGCCAAAAACACGCCGTCGCGCTGCATGTTGCCTCGTGTCGCCATGGACGGCGCTGTCACTGCGCGGTATCCTGCCGGCCTTGGAGCGTCGCCATGCCCGTCCCCGTCACCTTGTACCGCACGCGCATTTGCCCGTACTGCGTCATGGCCAAGCGGCTGTTTGACCGCCTGCATGTGGCTTATACGGAAGTTTATCTGGACGACAAGCACGCGCTGCGCGAAGAGCTCTCGCAGCGCTACAACTGGCAGACGGTGCCGATGATCGTCGTCGGCGAGAAATTCGTCGGTGGCTACAGCGACGTCGCCGAGCTGGAGCGCAGCGGCGAGCTGGCCCGGCTGCTGCAAGGGGTCGCGTGAAGCGCCTGCTGGCCGCGCTGGCGCTCGTGACGGCGTGCAGCGGCGCCAGCAAGGCGACCTCGCTCAAGACCGACGTCACGGATTTTGCCCGTTACATGCGCTGGGGCATGATCGAAAAAGCGGCGGAGCTGGTGCCGACGGCGCGGCGGATCGCGTTTATCGCCCAAAAGCGCTCGGCGCAGGGCAACATGGTCATCCACGAGTACGACATCCGCGCCGTGGACCCGGACGCTTCAGGCGAGCGCGCGCGTGTCCTTGTCGAGGCGACGTGGAGCCGGCCGAACGACCCGGTCATGCGCACGGAGCTGATGGAGCAGACCTGGGAATGGCTGGACCGCCACTGGCAGATGGTCGAGCAAAAGCCGGTGGAAACCGTGGCGCCGACGACGCCGGACCAGGGCCTCTGACGGCGGGCAAACTGTAACCGGCGCGGGCCTTGTGCTAGACTGGCCGCCCCCGGTCATCCGCGGCCGCAGCACGTTGCCATGCCCACACATCTTCCGATTATTGTTCAGAAATTTGGCGGATCTTCGGTCGCGGACGTCGCCGGCATTCGCCGGGTTGCGGCGCACGCGGTGGCGACGCGACGCGCGGGCAAGCGGGTTGTCGTCGTCGTCTCGGCGATGGGCAAGACCACCGACCAGCTTGTGCAGCTGGCGCATGAAGTGACGCCGACGCCGGATCGCCGCGAGCTGGACATGCTGCTGACCGCCGGCGAGCGCATCGCCATGGCGATTTTGGCGATGGCAATTCGCGACTTGGGTGAGCCGGCGACGTCCATGACCGGCAGCCAATGCGGCATCATCACCAATGACGCCCCGGGCGGCGCGCGCATCGTCGAGGTGCGGCCGTTCCGCGTGCAGGACGCGCTGGACGCCGGGCAGATCGTGATCGTCGCCGGTTTCCAGGGCGTGTCGTGGAAAAAAGAGGTCACGACGCTTGGCCGCGGCGGTTCGGACACGACGGCGGTGGCGCTGGCGGCGGCACTGTCAGCGGAAGCCTGCGAAATTTATTCGGATGTCGACGGCGTTTACAGCGCCGATCCGCGCAAAGTGGCCGACGCCCGGCGGCTGAACGACCTCGGCCACGACGAGATGCTGGCGATGGCGCGCGCGGGTGCCAAGGTGCTGGGCGCCGACGCGGTGGCGTGGGCGCGGCTGAACGACGTGGCGCTGTATGCGCGGGCGACCGATGGGCGGCCGGGTGAGACGATTGTGCGGCTGAATCCGCCGGCCGATCGCGCGTGGATCGCCGCGGCGACGCAGCGGCCGAACTGCGTGCTGCTGGACTGGCGCGGCGACGTGCCGGAGCTGCCGCAGGTGCTGCAAGCCTTTGCCGTGCCGCCGATTTTCAGCCTGCACTTGCCGCACCAGACGCTGCTGCTGCTGGGGCGGGACGTCGCCGACGCGGTGGATTCGCAATACGCCCGGCTTGTCGAGCGGCTGCGGCAGCTGCCCGACGCCCACGGCGCGGCGCCGACGCTGGTGGAAGGCACGCTTGTGTCGATTGTCGGCCCGGGCGTGGGCCGTGAATGTGACTTGCTGACGCCGTTTCGCCGCGCGCTCGCGCCGCTGCTGACGCCGCAGACACCGGTGCTGGCCCACGGCCTGACGCTTTCTTGCCTGCTGGCGCCGGCGCAAGCGGACGCAGCCGTGGCGGCGCTGCACGCAGAATTCCTCGGCGGTGGCGCATGATCCGCGGCATCTGGCCGGTGATCGGCGCGCTCGCGCTGGCTTGCAGCAGCCTGCAGGCACAGCTGCCGCTGGACGGGCCGCAGACGGCGGACGACGTGCTGGCCCGCGCGCTGGCGCGACCGCTGCCCAAGACGGCGCAGGGTATGGCCCGGCTGGACGCGTACGTGGCGGGGGAGCGGCGCGCGGTGGCGCTGATCGTCATCATCGCGCTGCCGGACGCCGTGCAAATGCAAGCGGTGACGCCGACGCTGGACATGCTGGCGGTGATGGCGACCGACGGCAAGCGCTTCGTGTCGTTTGAGCGCGGCGGCGAACGCTGCCTGGTGGGGGACGCCTGCCCGGCGAACATGGCGCGGCTTGTGCCGATCGCCCTGTCGCCGCAGCAGCTGGCGCCGGCGCTGCTGGGTCGGCCGCCCGTGCTGGACCTGCCGCAAAAGCGCCTGGGCTGGGACGCGCGGACAAATTTGTACCTCGTCACGCTCGGGCCGGACGCCGGCACGCATCAACAGGTGTTCATTTCGCCCAAGGATTTCCGTATTGTCGGGACTGTGCTGTACGACGCGGCCGAGCGGGTGGCGTCGATTGAGTACGTCGGCGGCGATCGCGTGCCGCAGACGCTGATTTACAAGGCCAAGGACGTGGATGTGAGCGTAACGCTGAACAAAATCGACCTGGATCTGCCGGCCGACGCGGAAGCATTTGCGCTGGCGTGTCCCGATGGCATGCTGCGGCAAGAGATGCCGTGCGTCCAGGCGCCGTTACAACCCGACAGCAGGCGAAAAACCCCGTGAACGAGCCGCTTTTCATCGTGTTTGAGGGAACGGATGGGTCGGGCACGACGACCCAGGGTGATCTGCTGACGGCCGCGCTCAAGCGCTCCGGCCGCACCGTGCTGCGCGCGGCGGAACCGACCGATGGCGACGTCGGCGTGATGATCCGCAACGTCCTGCGCGCCCGCACTGAATTCCCGCTGGACCCGGCGGCCGTGGCGCTGCTGTTTGCCGCCGACCGCATCGACCACTGTCAGCGCGTCATTGGCCCGGCGCTGGCGCGCAATGAAGCGGTGATTTGCGATCGTTACCTCGCGTCTTCGCTGACATTTCAGGTGGTGGACGGCGATGGCCGCATCACGCCGGAGTGGATCTGCGCCATCAACAAGGAAGCGCTGCAGCCGGACCTGACGATCCTGCTGGACCTGCCCGTGACGGACGCGATGACGCGCATCCACCACCGCGGCAAGCCGCGCGAGCGGTTTGAGGTCGCCGAGACGCTGGAGCGGGTGCGCGAGCGCTACCGCGAGGTCTTCCGCCAGGCGCCGCCGCAGCTGGGACGGACGCTTGTGCTGGACGCGAGCCGCAGCCGCGAGGCGATCGCCTACGACGTGCTGTCCGCGGTGCTGCAGATTGTCCAGGAGCGGTCGCAGAGCCCGCACCCAAGCAATGAGGCCGCGCGATGACCGACCCCAAAGCGCAGCCGCAAGGCACGATGCCGTACGCCGGACGGCCGCTGATCGCCGACGACGAGCCGCAGCCGACCATCGTCGCCGATGTCTCTGACGCGCCGACGGTTTTTGGCGAAATGCGCCCGCTGACGCAGCCGCCGGGCAAGACCGGAATGCCACCGCTGCCGCCGCCGCCGCCCAAGCCCAGCGGCCCGCAGAAGACCGTGGATTCCGAGGTGATTGCCAGGGCCGCGCCGGGCGACCAGACGATGCCGGGCGACGATCTGGAGGTCACCGGCGAGGAGACGATGGCGGGTCCGGACGCGCCGCCGCGCGGCCAGCTGACGGCGCCGACGCGGCTGGAGGACGGCGGCGAGCCCGATGAGCTGGGCGACCGCATCCGCGCGCACCTGGACGCGGGCGACAAGCGCGAGCGCAAGGACAAGCTGCTGGGCGAGCTGCTGGGCGGCCGGTTCCTTGTGCTGAAGAAGATCGGCGCGGGCGGCATGGGCGCCGTGTACCGGGCGCGTCAGGAGGGCATGGACCGCGACGTGGCGGTCAAGGTCTTGCTGGGCGATCTGACCGAAAACGACACGGTGCTGCGGCGGTTCACGCTGGAGGCGCTGGCCGTCTCGCGGCTGAAACACCCGAATACAATTCAGATTTTCGATTATGGCACCACGCCGCAGGGCAACCCGTACATCGCGATGGAGATGCTGGAAGGCTCGACGTTGCACGATGTGCTGCGCAAGGAGCGGCCGCTGCCGATTCGCCGCGCGTTGCGAATCATGGCGCAGGTCGCAGCGAGCTTGGGCGAAGCGCACAGCAAGGGCATCGTCCACCGCGACTTGAAGCCGGAAAACATCTTCCTGATCGACGTCTCCGGCAACCCGGATTTCGTCAAAGTGCTGGACTTCGGCGTCGCCAAAATGGCGGATGCCAAGGACGAAAAAGGCACGCTGACCCAAGCCGGCAGCATTTTTGGCACGCCGCGTTACATGAGCCCGGAGCAGTGCTCGGCGCAGCCGGTGGACCACCGCAGCGATCTGTACGCGCTCGGCGTGATCCTGTTTGAGATGGTGACGGGCGTGCCGCCGTTCAACTCGGACCAGCCGCTGACGTTGCTGCTGTCGCACGTGAACGAGCTGCCGCCGCAGCCGTCGACCGTGGAGTTGCTGGGCAAGGACGGCACGCCGCTGAAGCAGGTGATTCCGGCGGAGGTCGAGGACCTGATCCTGACGCTGCTGGAAAAGAACCCGGCGGACCGCATCCAGACGTCGGAGGAGCTGTCCAAGGAATGCACAAAGCTGGCAGAGCACCTGCCGGCGGCGTTTGACGCGCGCGTGGGTGAGTCGGAAGCCGAGAGCCTGGGCGTGCGCCTGCCGTCCATGCACACGATGAACATGACGTCGCGGACGCTGCGCATGACGCCGGAGCAAGCCGCCGCCGCCGCCGCCGCGCTGGCAGAGCCGCCGCCGAAGAAGAAGTCGAGCGCGCTGCTGCCGATCGTCATCGGTCTGGTCGTGGCGACGGGCGCGGCTGTGGCCGTGGTCGCGACGCAAAAGCCCGCGGCCAAGGACGTGGCCAAGGTTGTCGCGCCGCCGCCGGGCACGGTGATTCCGCCGCCGCCGCAGCCGGTCAAGGACGACGAGGTGACCGCGACGCTGACGAGCCAGCCGCCGGGCGCGACGGTGCTGCGCGGCAACGAGAACCTGGGCGTGACCAACCTGACGATGACGCGCAAGAAAGACGCGCCGCCAGAGGTCGTGCAGCTTGTGCTCAAGGGCTACAAGCCGGTGGAAGTGACGCTGAATTTCAAGCAGAATTTCATGCAACACACGCAAATGATCGAGGAGCCGGCGCCGCCGCCGAGCGCCGTTGTGCCGCCGGCGGTGGCCGCGACGCCGGGCAAGCCGCGGCCGGCGACGGCGCCGCTGAAGGTGGAAGGCAAGCCGGAGCCGGCCAAGGTCGAGGCACCCAAGCCCGAGCCGAAGGCCGAGGCGCCCAGGCCGGAACCAAAGGAAGAGAAAAAGGAAATCAAGAAGAAGAAGGATGAAATGATCGACGACCTGCAATAGCCGCAGCGCGCGACGCCCCTTCGCAGCCGACGAGAGACCATGCCCGCGACAATCCAGACAGTTTCCCTGCAAGGCCGGGCGGTGTGCGTCACCGGTGCCGGCGGCTTTATCGGCAGCCACTTGTGCGAGCAGCTCGTGCGTGACGGCGCCAAGGTGCGGGCGCTCGTGCACTACAACGGCCGCGGCGATCGCGGGATGCTCGAGGAAATTCCCGGCGAAATAGCCAAGGAAATCGAGGTGGTGGCCGGCGACATCCGCGATCCGCACCACATGCTGCGGTTTTGCCAGGGCCAGGACACGATCTTCCATTTGGCGGCGCTGATCGCGATTCCGTGGAG
>CAIPXZ010000576.1 GCA_903869075.1 uncultured Myxococcales bacterium
CGCGGGCGTAAGTGACTGGTTTTGCGGGGAACGACAACTACGCGTGACGAGGGATTCTAATTGTCGCGGAGTGCGACGAGTAATTGTCGCGCGGGAGCGCAGGTCGAGGCGAAAATCCCTCAACCTGCGCAGCGCCGCTGTTTCAGTCGTGGCAGCCCGCGACGACCTTGGACTGTTTCGCGCAACACTGCGCGACCTTGACGTCCGTGGCTGGAGCGCAGCAGGACGCCTGCGCTTTGGGCTGGTTCTTCTTGATCAAAGACTTCATGCACACCTCACTCTGGCGCCACGACGGCGCCTTCTGGCACTAACCGCAACACTTCCTCACCGCGGGCTTACGCCCAGAGAGCGTAAAGCTCGCTACGTTGGCGCGTCCCTTGCGGTACGGGGCGCTTTCCTCGGTGATCACAACGTCTTGAAGTCCGGCTGCGGCGACAAACGCCAGGTATTCGGAGCGGAGGACCGCGCCCGCCCAGCATTCCGCGACGGCTTGCGGATCGGCGCGGTCTTCGGCCGAAATGGCGTCGACGGCGTAGATGTCGCTGATGATGAACTGCCCGCCGACCTTCAGCAGTCGGGCAATTTCACGCCACGCCCGCCCCTTGTCCGACACGTGGTTGAGCACGCAGTTGCTGGTGATCCAGTCGACGGACGCATCGGGCAGCGGGATCGCTTCCAGATCCGCGCGCAGGAAGGTCGCGTTGGTCACGCCAAGCTTGCGCGCCGTCGTCCGCGCCTTTGCCAGCATCGCTTCGGTCAGGTCAATGCCGTACGCGTGGCCAGTCGGTCCAACTTTCTCAGCGAGCCGGAGAACGTCCGTGCCGCGTCCGCAGCCGAGGTCGACGCAGACCTGACCTGACGTTGGCTCACAGAGATGAGCGGCAGTTCCGCAGGAAAGGCAGCAAGAGGATTCGGCAAGGTCGGTGTAACGGATCTGAATGGCGTCGGTCATGGAAGCACCTCCTGGCAGCGTGCGAGCCGGTGCGAGGCATTTGGGTTCAGCCGAACCGTCAGGGCGACAATCGGCTCGCAATCCCTGAGGGCCACGCATCGGCCCGTTGGAGTCGGTCATGAAAACCCACGCACGAAAGGCTGGACAAGGCCTCGTCTCGTTGTGCCTGCTCTCCTCCCTCATGGGCTGCGCCAGCGGTGGCATGGGAGGCGGGAACGCCGTGAACGTTGGCGGTGAGACCGTCAACGGGGCGGCAACGACCGCAGAGCGCGCTGACCTCACGTTCATCCGCGACGAGGAGAAGCTCGCGCACGACACGTACGTCGCGTTGGGCGGGCACTGGGACCAGCAGGTCTTCACGTCTATCCCGCAATCCGAGTCCAGCCACATGGCCGCGATTGGCACACTGCTCGATGCTTATGGCATCCCTGACCCGATCACGGGCGACGTTGCCAACCAGTACGCCGACCCGACGATTCGGGCGCTCGCGAGCCAGTTGCTGGCTCAGGGCCTCGTCTCGCTTGACGCCGCGTTGCAGGTCGGTGCGCTGATTGAGGAATACGACATTGTTGACATCGAGTCGCGGCGCGCGCATTCGACCAAGCCCGACATCGTGGCGACCTACGACCGCCTGACGATGGGCTCGCGCAACGTAACGGACCAGCGACCCGCACCGCCTA
>CAIPXZ010000577.1 GCA_903869075.1 uncultured Myxococcales bacterium
GGGCGTGGCCCCGGGCGCTTGCGTCTGCGCGGGCGTGCGCGAAGCCCCTGGCGTGCGGTTCTGCGCCGCTGCCGCCGCCGCCGCCACTTCGGCCGTGTCAGCGCGCGTCGGCTCGGCGGGCGGCACCCAGCCAATCGGGTTGTGGGTCGGCGACGCGCTATTTGGCATAGTCGACAGGAATTCGCCGATACCCGAGCTGTAACGCTGCCGCGGCTCCACGAGCGTCGGCGCAGCAAGGGCCGGCTGCGGCGTCTGCTGCGGCGTCGGCTGCGCCACGGGCGGCGCACTGGCCACGCCGATCACCGGCGGCAGCGCGCGGCTCGTGTGTGGCCGCCCGCGCCCGGTCAGCGATTCGCCGGCTGTCTCCAGCACGTGCTCCAGCGCCAGCCGCATCTCATCGGCGTCGGCAAAACGCTCTTCGGGGCGCTTGGCCAGCGCGCGCCTGACAACGTCCGCCAGCCCCGCCGGCAGCGGATTCGCCGCCGCCTGCTCCAGCGGCACCGGCTTTTCCTGCAGGTGCTTGACGATGATGCCCATCGCGCTCGGCGCCTTGAACGGCACTTCACCGCTCAGGCACTGGTACAGGATAATCCCCAGCGAATACAGGTCACTGCGGCCGTCCAGCGGCTCGGCGCGGCCCTGCTCTGGGCTCATGTACTTGGGCGTGCCAACAGCGAAGCCGGTCTTGGTCAGGTCCTGGTCAGCGTGCTCGAACGACTTGGCGATGCCGAAGTCGATGAGCTTCACGAAGTCGTCCTCGCCGCGCATTTTGCACAGGAAGATGTTCTCCGGCTTCAGGTCGCGGTGGACCATGCCGGCGTCGTGCGCCTCCGCCAGCGACTTGAGCATGGCAATCGCGATACGGATCGCCCGCATCGGGTCCAGCGCCTTTTCCTCGCGCAGCACCTTGGCCAGTTCCTGGCCGTGCAGCAACTCCATCGCCAGGTACAGCTGACCGGCGTCAGTCTGGCCAAAGTCGTAGACGCGGACCGTGTGCTGGTGCGTCAGCTGCGCCGCGGTGCGGCCTTCGTTGAAGAACCGCTGGACCTGGATCGGGTCCTTGGCGTACTCCGGCCGCAGCACCTTGACGACCATTTCTTGGCGCATCGTCTGGTTCACGGCGCGGAAGACGGCGCCAAAACCGCCTTGGCCAATCAGGCTTTCCACTTTGTAGCGGCCGGCGATGACGGTGCCGATGATTTGTTTGGCAAAGTCGTCGGTCTGCTGGACGATCGTCGGAATGCCGTGCTGCGGGCACACCTCTTCCGCGCGGGGTTGACCGCATTCGGGGCAGAAGCGAGCAGGTGCCGCGGGGGTCGTCATACCACCGGTCCACACGGCGCCATGGGGGCGCCTGAACGTGCGCCTTGAGACTAGGGGAGGCCGACAACTTGCGCAATGGGGTCGCGACAAAGTTTGTGCAAAGCGCAGGCTGCGGCGGCATTGGCTGGCGCGGCGAATTCACAGTCCTGCACGTTTGGTTGACAATTCCGGCCGCTGACAGCGATCCTACCGAGTCCGTGTACGTCAGCGCGGGCAATTGTGTGCGCGCGCTGTGCCGCCGGACGGTGGGCAGCCGTGGCAGTCCCGGCAGTGAGGAACGCGAGTTGCGTCAGGTCAGCCAGCAAAACCAGCCGATTTCACGGCGTTGGCAGCGGCACCTGCAGGTGCGCGCGCTGGCATGGACGCTGGGTGCGGGCGCGGCGCTGACGGCCTGCAGTGCGCCGCAAGTGCCCCTCGCGGTCGACGACCCCAAGATTCCGCTGCGGCCGATGGTGCTGCTGCGCCACCCGAACGGCCAGCCGAGCGTCGTCGCTTACGTGCGCGGTGAGACGCGGGTGCGCGACGAGCACTACAACCCGGACGGCGTCAAGATCGCCGACGTCGCTTACTCGGATGCGGGCCACCACGGCACATGGAAACAGTACGGTCCGGCGGGCGAAATGCTGGCGTCGTACCACGTGATCGACGGCAAAAAAGAGGGCCAGGAATGGCGCTACGACATCGACGGCAAGCGCATCGCGATCGTGCCGTACAAAGCCGGCGTGCGCGAAGGCGTGCAGTTCGAGTTCCTGCCGTCGGGCGAGAAACGCACGGAACTGCGCTTCAAGGCCGGCGAGCCGGACGGGCCGATGACGCTGTTTTACAAAACCGGCGAGCGCGAGGCGGTTGTCAACATCGTCAACGAGCGCAAGCACGGCGTGCAGGTCGAGTACCACCAGAACGGCAAGCTGCGCGCGGAGGTGCCGTACCACTACGGCGTCATGGACGGCCTGGCGACGTATTACGACGAAAAAGGCTTGAAAACCGCGACGGTGCCGTACGTGCAGGGCGTGCCGCGCGGCGTCGAGACGCGGGTTTACGCGAGCGGCAAGCTGAAGATGACGGTGCCGCTCGTCGACGGCGAGCGCCAGGGCACGGCGGTGCTGTACGCGCCGGACGGCTTCAAGCAGTCCGAGATTCCGTTTGTCCACGGCCGCGTCGAGGGCTTTGACCGCCGCTTCAACCTGCTGGGCCGGATGACGATGGCGGTGAAGTACCACGACGACCTGCCGGCGGGCGCGGTGCTGATGTTCCATCCGTCGAATTACCTGGAGTCGGAGCGGCTGTACAGCGACCTGGACCGGATGGATGGCAAGGAAATTCGCTACTACGACGCCGGACCGGGCGACGTGACGCCGGTGGACGCCAACCCGGAAGCGCCGGCGCGGTCAGCCAAGCTCATGGAAGTGCCGGTTGTCGACGACCTGAAGCAGGGCGACGCCATCAGCTGGGACCGTGAAGGCCACAAGCTGACGCAGGTGCATTTTGAGAAGGACAAGCGCCACGGCTTCGAGTCGCGCTATTACCCGCCGGAAAATGGCGTCGTGGTGCGGCAGGCGGAGTACCAGTGGGCGAACGACCAGCTCGTCGGCATGGCGCAGACGTGGTGGAAAAATGGCAATCGGCAGAGCGAGTTCCCGATCGAGAACGGCGCTGGCTCGGGCGTCGAGACGCGCTGGGATGAGAAAGGCAAGCTGCACTTTCGCGTGCCGGTCGTCGCCGGTGAAAAGGACGGCACGGCGGAGCTTTTTGACCCGCGCACGGGCGCGCGCGTGGCGACCATGCAGTACGCCAAGGACGTGCAAGAGGGCGAGGAAGTGCGGTTTGACGCCAAGGGCAAGGTGAAAATCATCTACATCTGGCGCCACGGTTTCCTTGTCAGCGCGCTGACGCCCAAGCGCACGCCGCTGGAGATCGCCCATTACCTGACGCCCGAGGAGCTGGAGCACCTGGGCGAGGTCAAGGCGCTGGAGAACCCGGCGGCGATCATCGCCCAGGCCAAGGCGTGGCGCGCGCAGAAAGCCGACGAACACGAGCGTCAGACGCTGGCGGCGGGCGCGATGGCGATCCGCGCCGGGACGATTGAGACGTACTTCAAGGGCGCGCCGACGCAGGTACAGTCGAAATTCCCGGCGTCGGGCAATGGCCTGGAGGTCCAGTACCACAAGACCGGCGAGGCGAGCATGGTCGTGCCGTTGGTGGGCGGCCAGCGCAACGGCCTGGCGCGCATCTTTGACGAGACCGGCACGCTGTGGGCGACAGTGCCGTTTGTCCACGGCAGCAAGCACGGCGTGGAGATCCGCTACGCGCGGACCGGTGAGAAGATCGCCGAGTACCCGTACAAGTCCGACCAGCCGACCGGCATCGCCCGCACCTGGTACTCGGACGGCACCAAGCAGAGCGAGTACAACTTCTCGCCCATCGGCCAGGGCACGGAGGTCCAGTACCACCGCAACGGCGAGGTGCGGCTGCACATCACGCTCATCGACGGCAAACGCCAGGGCCTGGCGACCGTCTACACCGAGACCGGCGTGAAGTGGGCGGAGGTGCCCTACCTGCTCGGCCAGCGCCACGGCACGGAAGTGCGGTACGACGCCGAGGGCCACCGCGTGCGCGAAATCGTCTGGCGCAACGGCAAACAGGTCAGCGATACGCCGACGTCGCTCAAGTAGCGCAATCCTTGCCCGGCTGCTAGAGTTCAGCCGCCTCGCTGGTGGCGGCACGGCGTCTTGCGGTTCATTCCGCGGCGCGGCCGCCAAGCAGGCGCTGTTCCACCCCATCGCGCCCGGCGCGTGCAGCCACACCCAAACCCCATCGCATCAGGAGCAATCATGGCAACCAAGGCCCCGGCCCCGCAGCTGAGCAAGGACGAAGTCCGTTTTCTGGAACGCCAACTGGCGGAGCTGCCGACCAGCAAGTCGGAGGCGGGCCAGAACGACTCGGACGGGCTGCTGAAGTTCAGCTACCACCAGAACCCGTACGTGCGGACTTTCACCAAGGTGCTGTGGAGCGGTTTTGCCATCAGCCGCGGGCAGTTGGCGGACGGCAGCCAGCGCTTTGCCCAGGCCCGGCGCGACGCGACCGTGAGCGCGATTGACGCGTCGACGACCAAGGCGCTGGACAATGCCGCGGCGGCGCTGGAGGCGGCGACGGCGCCGAACGGCTCGATCGGCTCGTTCCTGCAGGAGCTGCGCGACAAGACCAACCAGCGGCTGTGGGCGCGCGTGTGCGAAACGGCCGGGCTGCCGCCGCCGAGCTTCGCGTCGATCATGCGCACGCAGCGCCCGGTGAGCATGGACGAGCTGGACGCCGACGAGGAGGCCGAGATCGCGGCGCTGCGCAAGGTGCCGTTGGTCGAGACCGCGGTGCTGGCGCCGACGGCGGAGTCGGACGTGGACGATGACGACGAAGAGGACGACGACGACGAGGACAGCGCGCCGCGGGCGACCGGCGAGGCGACGACGCAGCTGCAGGTGACGATCAACCGCTCGGGCAACCTGGAGCAGTTGGCGGAGATGCTGCTGGCGGCCTGCGCGGATGCGCTGCGCGAGGTCCGGACCAAGGGCGGCAGCGGCGCGCTGAAGCTGACGGTGAGTGTGGAGGGCCAGCGCCAGGGCGGCGGCCAGAGCGGCGGCGGTCAAGGGCGGCGGCGGCGGCGCCGGCGGTCGAGCGCGCGCAGCCTGGGGAGCTTGGGCATGAAGATCGGCGGGTGGTTGGCTGCGGCAATGGCCGCGGCGGGGATGTGCGTGGCCTGTGGCACGGCGGCGACGGCCGCGACGGACGACGCGACGAGCGGCGACGTGGCAGGCGATGTGAGCCAGCCGGACACGGCATTTCCCAAGGGCTTTCTCTGGGGCGCGGCGATCGCCGGCTTCCAGGTGGACATGGGCTGCCCGACGCTGGCGAAAGCGCAGTGCGACGACCAACAAAGCGATTGGTATCAGTGGATTACCGACCCGGTGCTGGTCGCCGATGGCATCTGCTACCTGAGCGGCGATCCGCCCAGCGCTGGCCCCGGTTTCTGGGAGACCTGGGCCAAGTACCTCGACGCCGCGCACGACACCGCGCACTTGAGCGGCCTGCGGACGTCGATTGAATGGAGCCGCATCTTCCCCGACGGCGCCGCGGAAAAAGCCACGACTGTCGAGGAGTTGAAGACGTACGCCAACGCTGACGCCA
>CAIPXZ010000578.1 GCA_903869075.1 uncultured Myxococcales bacterium
CGCCAGAAGCTGCGCCAGAAGCTGACCTCGACGCCCTGGATGACGCAGCGTAGGTGATGCGCGACAGCATGCGCGACATGTGGACTGGCGGAGACGTCGGCCGCGGGTGCACCGCTACGTCTGAGTGGTCCACGACCTGCATCGCTCACCGCCAATCCTCCCCGGGCATCAGCAAAATGCGCATCCCCGGACGCAGACGTGGAGGTCCGAACACTTTGCCCTTCCCCGGCGTCTTCAAACACTCCACCGTCCATCTCGCCGGACCCCAAAAATCCGTTTCAAACTCCAGGACGGTGCCCGGCTTCATCGCCACTACAGCTGCCACCTGCGCCCTCGTTGCCGCATAGCGCAGCTTGCCCTGACCCAGATAGTCGGCGGTGCGGACGTTGCCGTTTTCGTGGTCTGTGATACGGAAAAGCTGGACTCGATGCCACGACGGCGCGGCTTCCAGCGCGACCTTGCGCGCCTCCACGTCCGACAGGCGGATGAACCACACGCGCCCTTCGCGCTCTGCGGGTAGCTTGCCACTCTTTGCGAGTTGCGCGACCCGGCTGACGCTTACGCCCAGCCACTCAGCCGCATCACGAGTCGTGAGCCATTGGTCGGTTGCTGAGGCGGGAGTCGTCGACCGGGCCGCCGCCGGGGAATCTGCTGACGACTCGGTGGGCAAGCCAGTTGCCGCAGTCACTCGACACCGTCCAGATCCCTCAGCGCCAATTCGTCGGTCGCGTCAGTGACCTTTTTGATCAAGGCCGCTCGTGCGGCAGCGGGTGCGCCACCGATGAGGCTTTCCAGCTTTTTGACCGCCAGATCAACCATCTCGTCTATCGTCCTCACCGGCTTCTCAGTCTTCTCAACCACAGCGTCCGGATCGATACCCTTCTTGATCGCGTTGGCCGCCGCAGCGAGCTTGGCCAGCGGCCGGTCCAAGACCGCTATTGGCATTTTTGGTGCCAATAGCCGGACCGCCTTGGCGACCCCCAGTACCTTGCGGAGCTGGCGCGGTTTGAGCCCCAGGCGCTCGGCTTCCCGCTCTTCCCAAGCCAGTCGACCTTCGCGCGCCTTCGGTGCGGCCAGCAGAAGCGCGATGCCCAGCTTCAGTCGGTACGCGTTCGCGCTGACCTGTGCGTTCACACCCTCGCGGGCGAGCTGATGCGTGTACATCTCGGCGGTTTCGCCTTCCTGGATGCTGGGCAGTTCCGCCAGCAAGTACGCGACGGTCCCCGGTGGCGGTGCCGGTTCCGCGGTCGGCTTGGTCAGCTGTTCGGCTTTTTCGGACTTCTTGGTTCTGGCCATGTTCGTACCTGCTTTGGTGCCCGCTGTGGGCGCTCGCCCGATCTGAGCACTCGGCGCGGCAACCGTCAACACGCCGCGACCTGGCAGCGAAGGGCATCTCAACGATTTCGATTCTGTACGGCGCGGCGCCCCGGCGCAGCCCGCTGGCCAATCCTTCTCGGCGCTGTCACGACGAGCAAGATGCGGCGCGGTAGCGCATCCTACTATCGACTAATAAGACTCCGCCACATCACTGGGCTGACCCAGCAGCCTGTTTTCTTTTCCGTCTCGGCCACTTTGCCGGCGGCGCGCCCATCTCCGCCAACTCTGTCGTCTGCGCGTTCGGGTCCAGTTCGCTGACACGGCCCCGGCGATCGCGTTCACCCAGCACCATCAGCCGTTCTGCGTCCTTCTGCGAGATTTCGCCCATGCGCAGCTTCCGGAGTGCCTCCGCCGACAAGCGCTCGACCAGCCGCGCCGACACACTTGCCCAGGGCTGGGAGACTTTCAGGTCCCGCATCAGCTGCTGCTCGGTCTGCGAATGTGGCGGCTGCATCAGGTGCACGGTCAGCACGGCCTCATCGCCGCGGTTGCCGTGCATCTGCAACGCCTTGTTCAGGCGCAGGTGCGCGGCAAGGTGGCGGACGGAGTCCAGATCTGCGGACACGACCGAGCAGTTCACCGGGTCGATCGGAAACGGCCCCGCGGCCAAGTCCCACTCGTCACGCAGTCGCTTGAGCGCCATGACCCGTCTGCCGCCATCGACGATGACGTACTGCTGTGGCTCCGTGTCTGGCGCCGCCCATACCAACGGTGGCGCGACAAGCCCGCGCTCGCCGATCGACGCGGCAAGACGGTCGATTGCACCAGGGGCCAGCCGAAAGGGCTCCAGTCCTCCGCCCGAGGTGTGCAGGCTGTCCAGCGGGATCGCGACAAGTGGAAGTTGCTGCAACATGACGACTCGTGGCCGATCGGTCGGCTGGCAGCAGGCTATCCCTCGCCCGCCGATGGTCAATTTCCTCGCCCGCCACGAGCTCGCGGTTCACAGCGACCAGCAGCAACGCGGCCCGAAGGACACGCCCTGCAAGCCATCGCAAACCGTCAGGCCGCCACATGCACCGCCGCCGGCACTTCACATTGCGGACACCCGTTGATCAGGCTGGTGTGGTCGTCGCACCAATCGTATGTGAAGTCCTGGCCACGCAGGCGGCGAAGCCTGAAGCCCTGAATCCATCAGAAGAAACGGTCCAGCCGACCGCACGGCGTCCCGCGGACGCTGCACTGCCAACCTGGCGTCATCCTCACGCGACCGTGCTTCAAGTTTATTAGTCAGTAGTAGACATGCTGGCGAAGGCGTCTGGGCAAGCGCGCCGGGTAACAAACAGCCCGGCCGACCCAGCAACGCCCAGCGTGGACGTCGCGTGGTTGACCTGCTGCTTGTTGCTCACGCTGCCTGAAGCTGCTGCTGCGCCAACACGGGCACCCGCACCATCGCCGGCACCTCGCACTGGGGGCAGTAGTTCACGGCGATGCAATCGTCGTCAAACCAGATGAAAGCAAAGCCTTCGGGCCGGAGCCGGTGCTGCCCCAGATCCTTCAGCAAGTAGCGCACGTTCCACGGATGGTGGCAGGACGCGCAGGGCACAGTCTCGTCCTGGTCGAGAACTCCGATGAGGCGCATGGCATGTTCCTTCGCCGGCACTTCAGCGCGCCGGTGGCAAAGCAGTGGTTGACCGTGGCGGCTTGTCCGGACGGTTGGCTGGAGGGCGATTGGGTCGGCTCCACAGTGCTACTTAGAAACAACGAGAGGCTATCTCCCGCGTCACATTCCTTATACCATTGGAACTATTGTGTTTTGCGCCCGTCCGCAGCGCCGTCGCCATCACCGGAAGCTTTCGACACCTGCACCTCGTAGCCCAGCTCCCGGATCCGCCGCTCCAGCCGTTTGACCGCCTTGGCCTGGTCGTGCTGGTCGAAG
>CAIPXZ010000579.1 GCA_903869075.1 uncultured Myxococcales bacterium
GGCGCGCACCGCCTTCGAATACTCGTAGCCCTCGAACGCCTCGGTCGCCTGCAGCGCCGCTTCGACGACGCGGGCACGGATGCCGAGATCGGCCGCAGTCGGCGTCTCCTGGACCTGGCCCGGCGTCCAGCCATTCAGATACAGCATCGCAAACCGCGTGGAATTCCAAAGCTTTGTCAACAGCCGCTTGCCGCCCTTGACATCGTCCTCGAGGAACCGCAGGTCATTGCCCAGCGACGCCCCGGCCGCCCAGTAGCGCAGCGCATCTGCCGAATACTTGTGGATAATCTCGCCCGGCTCGACGAAGTTGCCCAGCCGCTTGGACATCTTCTTGCCCTGCTTGTCCAAGCCCCAGCCGGAGATCATCACGTCCTTCCACGGCAGCGAGTCCGTGTGCAGGTGCGACTTGGCGACCGTGTAGAACAGCCATGTCCGAATGATTTCATGCGCTTGCACCCGCACGCCGGCCGGATAGATCACCGGCCGCGGCTGGTCCTGGATCGGCCGCTCCGTCCCCGGATTGTCCTGCCACATCGCCCAGTTGGCGTTGATGAGCGGCGTCAAGCTGGACGTCATCCACGTGTCCATCACGTCCGGCTCGGGCCGCAGGTCCTCGCTGCCGCAGTGCGTGCACGGCCGCGGGCAGTCGCCCATCAGCGGGTCGACCGGCAGCTCGGCGACGTGCGCGAAATTCGGCGTCTGGCAGTGGTTGCAGAACCACACCGGGAACGGCACGCCGTAGAAGCGCTGGCGCGAAATGTTCCAGTCCCAGCGCAGGTTTTCGACCCACTGCTCGTAGCGCTCGCGCATGAATTCCGGGTACCAGCGCAGCTCGCGCCCGCGCGCCAGCAGCGGCTCCTTCAGGTCCAGCACGCGGATGAACCACTGCGGCGCGACCTGGATCTCCACCGGCGTCGAGCAGCGCTCATGCAGGCTGGCGCGACTTGTATTGTCCTTGATTTCACGCAGATAGCCGTGCTCGCGCAGCAGCTCGACCGCCGCCAGCCGCGCTTCGCTGTAGACGCTCGAGCCCTTGGCCATCACGTGCACGCGCTTGCCGTCCAAATCCGGCAAATCTGGCGTGATCATGCGGCCTTGGCTGTCGAGGATCAGCACCGTCTCCAGCTTGTGGTTGCGCCACTTGGCGATGTCTTCGGTGTCGCCAAAGGTACAGACCATCATCAGGCCGGTGCCAAAATCCGGGTCGACGCTCTCGTCAAAAATCAGCGGCACGGTGCGGAAATGGCCGACGGCGCCTTCAACGCGCAGGTCCGTCAGCGGCACGCGAAAGCGCAGGCCCTTGATCGGCGCCCAGCGCTTGTCGCTCGGGTGGCACGCCAGCGCCACGCACGC
This sequence comes from uncultured Myxococcales bacterium, assembly GCA_903869075.1. Lineage (GTDB taxonomy): Bacteria > Myxococcota_A > UBA9042 > UBA9042 > UBA9042 > CAIYBN01. The sequence goes on from CAIPXZ010000579.1 coordinate 1,354, forward strand.
GGTGATCAGCTCCGGCCGCGTCGTCTCGATGAGGCCAGCCGCCAGCGTATCAGAAGTGGCCGGATCCATGGGGAAAACCACCGTGTGCATCGGCCGATTCTGCTCGTCGCCGGCCTCCACGTCCGCCTGCGCCAGGGACGTCGCGCACAGCGGGCACCACAAAATCGGGTCCTCGCGCCGCTCCAGCCGGCCCTTGGCCACCAGGTCGAGGAAGCTCTGCTGCGCGTGCTTGACCGCCCGCGGCTGGATCGTCGAGTACGTCATCCGCCAGTCGACCGACAGCCCCAGCGACCGCCACAGGTTCTCGTAGACCGCGGCGCCGTCGCGCGTCTCATTCAGGCACAAGTCAATGAATTCCTTGCGGGAAATATCCTTTCCAGCCATCTTGCCGCGCTGGATCTTGTACTTCTGCTCCACGTAGCGCTCGGTCGGCAGGCCGTTGTCGTCAAAGCCCATCGGGTAGAACACTTCATGCCCGCGCATCCGCTTGTAACGAATCACGAATTCCGCCTGGCTGTAGCTCATCGCGTGGCCAGTGTGCAGGTGCGCGGCGCTGACGTACGGCGGCGGCGTGTCGATCGCGTAGGTCTTGCCGGCCTTGGCGGCGGCGCTGTCCGGGTTGTACTCGTAAATTTTCCACTGGTTCCACTGCGCCACCCAGCGCGGCTCTACCGTCAGGTGGTCGTAGTTCTTGGGCAAGGCATCGGCGAGGTTCTGCGGGTTCTCTGACATCGGGCTCTCCGGAAGCGGCAAGTCGTGCCGCACAAAGCGGGGCGGCGGTTGTAGCACGAGGCGCGGGCGGATTGAACCCGGGCGCGGCTCTTGCTACCGTCAGGCCCGGAGGCCGTTGTGACGCGAACCTGGAAGTGGCTTTGGCTCTGCCCGCTGGCGTGCGCGTCGCTGCTGGCGTGCCGTCCGCCGCCGCCCAAGCCGCCGGCCAAGCCGGTTGGGCAACGGACCGCGACGGCGACGCCGCTGCCGGGCGCGCCAACCGAGAGCGCGCAGCCGCTTGTGTCCCTGCCGCTGCCGCAGACGCTGCAAGAAGCCGTGGAGCCGTCCGAGTGGGCCACGCCGACCGATCGCAACCCGTTTGGCCTGGACGACGTGCCGTGGCTGCTCGATCGCGCGGGCGCGTGGCTGCGGGCGCGCGCGGGCGGCGCGGCGGTGCAGCCGAAGATCTGGCAGCGGCGCGATCGCCGCGGCTGGCAAACGGACGTGTTCAAGTGGACGCCGGACGGCTTCACGCTGCAGACCCACGGCGACGACACGACCGTGACGCTGGGCGCTGACGGCTGTACGGCGGGGGTTGGCCGCTTCGTGGCGCGCTGTGAGCCGGCGCTGCAGGCGCAAGCGGCGCTGGCCGCGGTGCTGACCGGGCTGGCGTGGCCGGACGGTCCGGGGCGCGACGCGTGGGTCGTGGAAGCGCTGCACACGCGCAACGCGCGCGCGATCACGCTCCGGCTGGCGCTGCCGAAGTGGCACCTGCGGGCGCTGGTGGAACTGGCGGCGGACGGCGCGGTGACGTCGATCAACGTGCCGGCGGCGCAGGCGATCCTGCGTCCGGATGCCGACGGCTTTACGTGGACGCGCAGCGACGGCGTGACGTGGACGTGGACCGTGCAGCCGCAGGCCGGCACCCAGGCTTTTGCCCGCAATTTCCTGCGCTTGGACAACGCCGCGGGCGTCGAGCTGACGGTGGAAGCCTGGGACGCTGTCGCCAAGCCGCGTGGGCTTGTGGCGATGGGCACATTTTCGGCCGAAGTCGACGTGCGCGAGGACGGCGTGCGCGTGCGCGCCCTGCAGGCGCCGGTGCTGGCGCCGGCGGAAGCGGGGACGTGGAAAGGCGTGCAGGTCTCGGCGATTCAGCAACAGCCGATTGAGCTGACTTTTGCCTGCATGCGTCAGGACTTGACAAAGGCGCTGCGGCAGAACGTCAAGCCGGGCTGCCATGTGGCGCAGCTGCTGGGCGTCA
>CAIPXZ010000580.1 GCA_903869075.1 uncultured Myxococcales bacterium
CCACCGACCGCCGTCACACTGCCGCAAACCACAGTCCCGTCGCTGTTAACCGCCGTCACGACCTGACCGGGCGTGCACGTCCCGCCAGCGACCGCAACCGTCCCGCACTGCAGCGAGCCGTCCGTGGCGATCCCCCGCACCACGGTTCCCACGCCGCACGCTGTCCCGACCTGCGCCAGCACTGGCTTGCCCGACAGATCCGCGTACAGGCCCGATGTCGCCACGGGCGCCAAGCTCGCCTTGGTGGCGTACGCTGCCAGCGTGGTCGCCAGGTCCGTGGCCTTGACGTACGCCGTCAGTGACGCCGTCACGTCCGCGGTTTTTGCGTAGACCGTCAGCGCCGTCGCCAAGTCCGTCGCCTTCGCATACCCCGCCAGCGCCGCCGTCACGTCCGCCGACTTCGCATACGGCGCCAAGTCGGTCAGCTTCGCATATGCGGCCAGTGCCGTGTTCATGTCCGACGTCTTGGCGTAATCAGCCAAGGTGACCGCCAAATCAGCGGCTTTGACGTACGCGGCGAGGTCGGTCGTCTTAGCGTAGCCGGTCAGGTCGCTCAGCTTGGCGTACAGCGCCAGCGTCGTGACGAGATCGGCGGCCTTTTCATAGGCCGCAAGGTCGGTCTTGAGCGCATACACCGCCAGATCCGCGGTCTTCGCGTAAACGGCGAGGTCGGTCGTCTTGGCGTACGCGACGAGCGCGGCGGTGAGGTCCGTGAGCTTCGCGTAGGCGGCCAGCGCGGTCGTCAGGTCCGTGAGCTTCGCGTAAGCGCCGAGCATCGTCGTCAGGTCCGCTGACTTCACGTAGGCCGCTAGGTCCGACAGCATCGCGTAGCCAGCCAGCACCGTGGGGTCAACGCTCTCCGCGACCGCGGCCCGCAGCGCGTACGGCGCCGACCGCCACGGCGAGCGCGGCAGTTCGGCCAGACCGTCCACCTGCACCGCCACCCACTGGCCTTGCGCCGCCACGTCGGCCGTCAACGGCACCACCGAGCCCATCTCGTGGACGAAATGCCCTGCCTGAACCGTCAGCTGAACGGGCCCTTCCTGCCACACCGGCAGCCCGCCAATCGCGGCCGCATAGAGCCGGAACGTCAGCGCGTGCTGGCCGTCGGTCAGCGGCGTGCCGGACACCGTCGACAGCACACCTTCCGCCGTGACGATAGTCGGCACCGACGCGTGTACCATCGCGGGCAACGCCAGGAGCGCCACGAGGAGGCAAAAGTTGAGCAGTCTTGCAAACATGGCAACCTCGGAAACAGCGAGTGTCAAGGCGTCGGCAGCAGCCATTCAGGCCAGCCCCAGCGCAGCGAAATGGGCAAAGTCGTGTCGGTCGAGACCGGCGTCAGCGGCGCGCCCATGCGCAGGCGCAGCGTCGCAGTGTCGGTCATCAGGGCGCGGGTGAAGCCGAAGCGCAACTCCACAGACGTGGCATCGCAGCCTTCATCCGTGACGCCGTTGCAGTTGTCGTCAAGGCCGTTGCACGCCTCGATCGCGGCCGGCACGACCTCGCCGATGCAGCCGGTCGGCTGGCCGTTGGCGTCGCACTGGTCGATGCCGGCCTTGCAAATGCCAACGCCGGAGGTGCCCGCCGGGCCGTCGTAGCAGGTCTGCGGGTTGCCCGGCAGCGGCGTGTGGCCGCACGCGCCAGTGCCGGTATCGCAGCTGTCCGACGTGCAAGCGTTCTTGTCGTCGCAGCTCTTGGCTGCGCCGCCGACGCATTTACCGGCAGCACAGGCGTCTCCGAGCGTGCACGCGCTGCCGTCGTCGCAGCTGCCGGGCACGTCCACGTGCTCGCAGCCGAGCTTGGCGTCGCAGGAATCGCTGGTGCAGATGTTTTGGTCGTCGCAGCTCTGGGCCGCGCCGCCAACGCAAACGCCCAGCGCGCAGGCGTCGCCGGTCGTGCAGACCGAGCCGTCGTCGCAGACCGCCTTGTTGTAGCTGGTCACGCAGCCTTTCACGGCATCGCAGGCGTCATCGGTGCAGATGTTGCCGTCGTTGCAGACCGTCAGGCTGCCAGCGACGCAAGCGCCGTTGGCACAGCCATCGCTGGTGGTGCACACGTTGCCGTCCGAGCACGGCGCCATGTTGTTGCCGTGGACGCAACCGCTAACCGGCTCGCAGCTGTCCTGCGTGCAGACGTTGCCGTCGTCGCAGTTGGTCTGGCTGCCCGCCAGGCAGACGCCGCCGCCACAGCTGTCGCCACTTGTGCACGCGTTGCCGTCGCTGCACGGCCCGCTCGCGTCGGCGGTGACGCAGCCCTTGAGCGGGTCGCAACTGTCCGTCGTGCAGGGATTGCCGTCATCGCAGACCAGCGGCTTTCCGGGCTGGCACGCGCCCCCCTTGCAGACGTCGCCGACCGTGCAGACGCTGCCGTCCACGCAGGCAGCGGTGTTGTCGGTCGAGGTGCAACCGCCAGCGATGTCGCTCACCTCGCTCGTACACGGGTTGCCGTCGTCGCAGACGCTGGGCTGCTTGGGCGTACAGACCCCGCCGGAGCACGTGTCACCGGTCGTGCATGCGTTATTGTCGTTGCAAGGCAGGCTGTTGGGCGTGAAGGCGCAACCGGTCTTCGGGTCGCAACTGTCATCCGTGCACGGATTGCCGTCGTCGCAGGCGGTCGGCGTGCCGGCACACGCACCGTCGACGCAGCCGTCGTTCTTGGTGCAAGCGTCGCCGTCGTTGCAGCCGGCGCCGTTCTGCTTCTTCTGGTAGACGCAGGCGCCGGCGCCGGTCATGTCGCACTTGGCGTCCAAGCACGGGTCAGTCGAGGTGCATTCCTTGGGCTTGCCCGCCGCGCAGCCGCCGGCCTGGCAGGTCTCGCCCACGGTGCAAGGGTTTTCGTCATCGCAGGCGACGCCATTGTCCGGGCTGTGCGCGCAGCCGGTCTTGGGGTCGCAACTGTCCGACGTGCACGGGTTCTTGTCGTCGCAGTTCTTGGCGGGCCCGGCGAGGCACGCGCCGCCCTTGCACGCATCGCCCTCCGTGCAGACGCTGCCGTCGGCGTCGCACGTGCCGCCGTCCAGCACCGTGTGCGTGCAGCCAGCGGGCGGATCGCACTTGTCGGCGGTGCATGACTTCCCGTCGTCGCAAGTGCCTTCGTCGGTCTGGCCGTTGCAATTGTTGTCGACGCCGTCGCAAGTCTCGGGCTGCGGCGGGAGCGCGCTGCAGTCGGCCAAGCCCGCGGCGCCGCACGCCCGCGTGCCCGCGCACTTGCCGATGACGTTGCCTTGGGCGTCCTTGACGGTCGCAAAACACGTCGTGCCGAGCTTGCTGGCGGCGGCAAAAGCGTCACAGCTGCAGACTCCGAACGGGTCGCCGCTGCCGGTCGACTTCTTGACGCACTGGCTCGTGGTCGTGCCTTCGGTGGCCTTGACCGTGCCGCAGACGAAGCTGGCTGGGCAGTCACCGTCGAGTTTGCAGGCGATGCCGCAGAACGCGCCCAGCGCACCCTCGTCGACGCACGCGGTGCCGGACAAGCCGGGCGCCTTGCAGTCGTCGGATTTCAGGCAAGGTTCGCAGAGTCGGCCGGCGCCGTTGACGCAAATCGAGATGAGATCGCCGCCCGCCGGTGTCATCTGAGCGCACTGGTAGCCGGGCTGGCAGTTGTCGACGCATGTCTGCGCGCACGCCTTCCCGCCGGGCAAGCTAGGGTCGTCCAAGCAAACGGAGCTGTCGCAGTCGGCGTTTTGGGTACAAGGGCAGCCCGGCCCGCCGTGGCAGGCGCCATCGGAATCAGGCGAGACGTCGGCCCCAGCCAGATCCGCACCGCTGTCCGGGACGAGGTCGCCGCCGACGAGATCAACTGAGACCGTGGTGTCCGTGGCTGTCGCGTCTGAGGTGCCGCCAGATGGAACGGTAGCCGGCGCCGAACCACAACCGGCGACGACCGCGGCAAGGAGCCACAGGCAGCAACAGCATTTCAGGGTGGCTTGCCCGCTCAACACTCTGCGTTCCTAACTTGTTTCAAGGCGGCCGACGCTAGCACGGGAGGCGAGGCTGGCACAATCGGGCGCAAGCCAAACGGGAGCCAGGGCGCCTGACGGTTGAGGACCCGGCGCTTGAACACCGCGCACGCGGCCCAGCCATCGAAATTTGCCTGTCCGGCCGCCAGCACCCATACGTCCACCTTTTGGTCTGGGCGATCAGGTCAGAATTGGGGCGATCTTGGGAGACGGCCTATCGCGCGGTGCGCGCGACACGGCGGACCGGCCCTTGACGACGCTCCGCCCGCACCGGGTCGGACGATTCAGCACGTGGCGCCGCGTCGCCGCTCTTGCCGGCCACCTTGCGCGCCATCGGCAGCACCTGGCCGGTCTCGCTCATGCTCAGCCCGGCGAACAGCCCCCGGTCCTTGTCGAAGGCGTGCGGGCTCAGGTGTGCGTAGCGCATGGTGAGTTCCGGATCTTTGTGGCCCAGCATTTTTTGGAGCTTGAACAGGTCACCGCCCTGCATCATGTAGTGCGACGCGAAGGTGTGGCGGAGATCGTGGAAGCGGATGTAGTGCGCCTGGCGGCGCTGCATTTCCTCCTTCTCGAAGCCCGCCGCGGTCAGGACGCGCCGGAAACGCTCGCAGAAGATCCGATCCTTCGGCTTGTGCATCTCGCCGACTTGGTTCGGAAACACCAACGAGCCCGGGCACTGCAGCTTCCACTCGCGCAGGGTAGGCAGCAGCGCATTCTGAATAGGGACGTAGCGCACGTCGCTGGCTTTTGTCGGCCCGTTGAATGACCGGTCCACCGTGATCAGGCCGGTCTCGAAGCTGACCCGGTCCCAGCGTAGGGCAGCCAATTCGCCCTGGCGCATCCCGCTGAAGACGGCCGTGGCGTACATCAAGAAGGCGTCGCGGCCTTCCTCGTGCGCGGCGCGGAGAAACCGCTGCACTTCGGCGCCGGTGCGCAGATAGGAGTAGTCGGCCGACAGCGCGCGCACGCTCGGTTTGTCGATCGGCGGCACCTCGGCGATCCACTTCATGCGTTTGGCGTGCTTGAGCATGCTGCCCAGCAGGATCAGCAGGTGCCGCCGCGTGGCCGGGGAAAGGTCGAGACGGGCCGCCTTGAATTCCTCGACCTGCTCGTAGTCGATCTTCGTCAACTCCAGGTGGCCAAAGGCTGGGATCAGGTGCGCGCGTAGCCGGCTCTTGTCGGCATCGACGCTGCGCTTGTGTAGGGCGCGCGTCGCCAGCCACGAGTCGCGCAGGTCGGCAAATGTCTTCTTCGGCAGCGGACGCGCCTTCAGCCCCGCCTTGATTGCGGCCGCGTCCGCCATCTCCTTGTGGAGCGCCGCCGCGGCATCGTTGTACAAGTCGAAGGTCCGCGACTGGCGGGCCTCGTCGGCGTCATACCACCGGATCTGCCAGCGGCCACTTGGAAGTTTCTTGGGCTTATGTGCACGGTTCATGAGCTACTCCTGCGGTCAGGGTAGTCAGAGCCTCGATGCGTACTACGGACAAAAGCCGGGTGCCTTTTGTCCAGATTCGGACACGCTGAACGTGTGCGGCAAAGGGGGTGTCGGCCCCTCTTAGGCAACGCTCGGGCAACGCCGAACTTTCAGATCGCAAATTCTTCAGCGCGCGACGCCGGATTCGAACCGGCGACCCTTGGCTTCGGAGGCCAATACTCTATCCAGCTGAGCTAGTCGCGCGTCGCCGGGGGCTGACCTCCGGGCGCGCGGAGTGTACGTCCGTGCCCCTGCGGGGTCAATGGTGCGCCGCGCGTTGGACCTCGCGCGTGACCGCCCGCTCCACGCCGTTCGGCGTTGCGTGTTTGACGGCGCGGCCGTTCAC
>CAIPXZ010000581.1 GCA_903869075.1 uncultured Myxococcales bacterium
GCTGGCGGCGTCGCGGCGGTCGGCGCCGCCCCGGCTGGAGCGGCAACCGCGGGCAGGGCCGGCGCTGGCACCGCGTGATCCGCCGCGCCAACGGCCGGTGCGTCCGCATTTGTTCCTGTCAGTTCAGCAAGTTCGGCGCGCGGCACGGCCGCATTTGGCGCGGCGGCCTCGGCCAGCGCCGCCAACGGCGCAGCGGCTGGTGCCGCGGTCTTCAATGCCGGCGCCGGCGCGGCAGCGACTGGCTGCTCACTGGCTGTGGGCACCGCCGTTTCATGGCCGGCGGGCGTCGCCACATCCGCCTTGGCCGGTGCTTCTGGCGTTGCCGCGGCAAGCGCTGGCGCCGCGCCCGCCGCGTGGGCTGCGGCCGTCGCATCACCCGTCGCCGGCGTCGGCACAACGGCTGCCGCTGCCACTTCCGGCGCATGGCCGGCAGCGGGCGGCAAGTCGCCAGCCGGCGCGGGCTTGGCGTCGGACACCGCTGGGGTCGCAATCGCCGCGGCAGGCGTTGCGGTGACCGGCGCCGGCGCGGCGACAGGCGCGGGAGCCGCGGGCGCAGCTGCCGGTGTGGGCAACGCTGCGGCCGGTGGCGGCGTGCTGGCTTGTTGTTGCGCGTTTGTCGCCGCGGTGGCGAGCGGCGCCGGCTTGGCCAATTGCGGATCCGGCGTTGGCACCTGCGCGCCGGCCAGCGCCGTGCTCACTGCCTCGGTGTTGGCGCCCAGCGTCGCCGGCGGCGCCGTCATGGCTTGCGGTGCCTGGGTCTGCGCCGCCTGTGCCGCCGCGCCCGTCAGCCCCGGACCTTCCGGCACCTGGGCGTTCAGCGCCTCCGGCTTGATCAGCTTCTGCAGCTCCGGGCTGCCCTTGGGCAGCGCCCGCACGCGCGCCAGCTCCGCCGCCGGGTCGCGCTGCGATTTTTCGGCCGCGGCCAGCTTGCCGCCCAGCCCGCCGACGACGTCCAGCCCCGACCCGCCCAGCGCCGGCAGCGAGGCGCCCTGGCTCGCCGCTGCCTTCGCACTGTCTGGCGGCGGCGGCGCGGTCTGCGCAACCTTGTCGGCGTTCGCTTCGCGCATCTGGTGCGCGTGCACGGGCCGACGTTTGACAGCAGCTTCAGGCGTTTTGGGCGGCATGCGGCAAAACTCCGGGACGGCGGGCGCAAAACGCCCAGCCCGGTTGTAGTGGCACGCGGCGCGAACGGCAAGCAGGGTCCGCGGGCGTGGGGTCTGCGCGCCTCACGCGAGCACGCGCTATGCGCGCGGGCGCGGATCTGGCAGGCTTGGCGCCGCAACGGGCATGGCCCAGGAGGCAGCATGGCGACGCAGCGGAGCGGTCAGTGGCAGTGGGGACTCGCGGCGCTGGTGCTTGTGGGCTGCGGCGCTGGTCAGGCTGTACCGACGGCCGCGCCGACAGCGACGCCGGTCACCCAGGTCGCGCCGCCGGCCGATGCCGAGCGGCTGCTGGAACAGGCGCGGCTGCAGGCGCTGGCCAAGCACGGCGCCGTCGTCGTTGTGCTGCAGGCGGACTGGTGCCAGCCGTGCAATGAGCTTGAATTCCGCGTGCTGGAGACCAATGAAGGCAAGGCGCTGCTGGCGAAGCATGTTCTTGTGACGCTGGATTTCGATGAGCCGCTCGGCGCGGCCGTGGCCAGCAAGCTGCACGTGCTGGGCCTGCCGACGACGGTCGTGCTCAAGCCCGATGGTCGGCAGCTGGCGGAGTACGCGCGGATTGAGGGCTTTGACGAGGCGGTGGCGTGGCGCGCGGCGCTGAAGCAGGCGCTGGTGCGGGTGAATCCGGAGCCGGCGGGCTGCGCCAATGCCGAGGATCGGCCGCTGGACGTGACCCGGCCGGCGCCGCTGCTGCTGACCGACGCCGAGTGCCTGGTGATGCAGCTGGCGACAGAGCAGGGCGCCACGGCGGCGGCGCACCTGCACGCGCTGGTCGACGATCCGGCGACACTCGCACAGGCGCAAAAATGGGACGAGCCGGCGCGGGCGCGGCTGGTGGGCGTCGGGCAGAGCGTGGGGCGGTTTGACGCGCGGGTGGCGCAGAACCAACAGCGCGCGGCGGCGCTGTTCGCCGCGCTGGCGGCGTGGCCGGGGACGCCGAAGGCGGAGCTGCCGGGGCTCGTGTTCTGGCACGCGCGCTGTCTGGCTAAATCCGGCGATGGCCCGGGCGCGGAGCGCGTGCTGGACGCGTGGATTGCGCGCGAGCAGGGCTCAGCGGCGGCGCGGCTGCTGGCGGCGGACTTGATGGTGCACGAGCACGTCGCGGCGGATCGCGCCAAGCGGCTGCTGGACGATCTGCTGACGGCGGACCCGGGCGATCACTGGGCGCACTACCTGGCGGGTGAGCTGGCAACGCAGACGGGCGACCGCGCGGCAGCGCGCAAGCACCTGGCGGCGGCGAACCAGCTCAAGCCGGGCGTGGCGCTGTACATCCGCCATTACCTGCGGGTCAGCGGCGACGCCGTGCACGAACAATAGCCCCGCGGGCTAGCGTTTGGCCTTGGCGGCGTCGCGCGGTCGCGCCTGCTGCGGCCCGCCCATGTCGGCCATGCCCAGCGGCCGCGCTTGGCCCTTGCGCGGCACCGACCACACGTGCAACTGCCACTCAATCTTGGCTTTTTGCGCCGGCTCGGCCACCTCATTGGGCGGCGCGTGGTGGATCAGCTGCGTCTCGGCGACGACCTCGCGCACGCGGCGGATCGCGTAGCTCTGCGGATCTTCAGGCGTTTCGTCTGGCTGCGGCGGCGGCAGCTCGTCGGTCGGCATCGCGTTCCTCCGCCGCTGAGTGTGAAGCTGCCGCGACTTCTGTGCAACCCTTTGCCGCGCGCTACCCGCCAACGCCCGATGCTGGTAGGCTTGGCGCCTCGGGAGGTGTGCGATGCGGCAGGTTGCGTGTTTGTGGACTGGTTTGGCGGTGTTGGCCGTCGCGTGCGGCAGCCCCGCCGCGACATCTGCGGGCAGCGGCGACGGCGACGCGGCCATCGACGGCAGCGTGGACATCGCCGCCGACAGCACCGCGACC
>CAIPXZ010000582.1 GCA_903869075.1 uncultured Myxococcales bacterium
CTCCGGCGCAGCCGTCAGGCCTTCCTCTTCCTCACGCGGCTCCGCCGCTTCTTGCGTCACGCTCTGCGGCCGCGGACTGTCGGCCCGCTGACCTTCCACGCGCTGACCTTCCACGCGCTGGCCTTCCGGGCGATCGCCCCGGCCACGGCGGCGGCGGCGACCATCGCGATCGCGGTCGCGATCCTGATCCCGCGGCGTATCGCGGCCTTCCAGCTGCGGCGCGGCGGCATCCGCCGTCGTCTCCGGGCGCGGCGCACGCGGCTCACGCGGCTCGCGGTGCTCGCGGTGTTCCCGATGCTCGCGGTGTTCGCGCGGCGGCCGCGGGCTCTCGATCGACGTCGGCGCGGGCGCGACCGGCGCCGCAGCCTTCACCACTTTCGGGCGCGGCGGCGGCGGCGGTTCGGCCAGGCCAAAGAAGCTCTTGAGCTCCGACCAGAACGACTTCGGCGCCGGCGCCTCTTCCAGCCACGTTTCTTCGGCCTCGACAACGGCCGCGCGCGGCGCTTCCGCGGCCTTTTGCACCGCTTCGGCCTTGGCCTTTTCCGCCGCTTCCGCCGGACCGGTCGCCTCGCGCACCTTGGCGTAAATCTCGGCGTAATCGACCTTCGCCGAGCGCCGCGCCGCCGTCGTCTCCAGCGTCACCCGCGCTTCCTCGCGCTTGATCAGCTGGTTGCGCACCAGGTCGAGCTCCTGCGTCACCCGCAGCAGGCGCTGCTTGTCCACGCGCTCATCGCTCGTCTCCGACGGCACTTCCTCCAGGTGTTCCAGCACGACTTGCGACGCGCAGAGCCCGTCCACCGGCACGATCTCGATCGTCAGGTGGTACTGCTTTTCCAGCACGTACAGCTCATGCCGCCGTGAATTCAGCAGGTAACGCGCGGCCGCCGGCGGCACCATCGCCATCACGGCACGCACGCGCTTTTGCGTGGTCGTGTCCTTCTTGGCGACCGTGTCGTAAATGCGCCGCAGCACGGACGCGCCGACGCTCTCCATCGAGCGGATCCGGCCGATGCCGCTGCAGTGCGGGCAGCTGTCAAACGTGCCCTTGTTCACCGACGACTTGATGCGCTGCCGCGACATCTCCAGCAGACCAAACTCGCTGATATGACCCAGCTTTGTCCGCGCCTTGTCGTTCTTGAACGCGTCCTTCATCGCCAGCTCGACTTCGCGCTGGTACTTCTTTTCGCGCATGTCGATGAAGTCGACGACGATCAAGCCGCCCATGTCGCGCAGGATCATCTGCCGCGCGATCTCCTGCGCCGCCTCGATGTTTGTCGCCCGCGCCGTCTCCTCGATGTCTTTTTCCTTCATCCGCCCGGAGTTGACGTCGATCGCCACCATCGCTTCGGTCTGGTCGATCACGATCGAGCCGCCCGACGGCAGGAACACCTGACGCGCGAACACGTCCTCGACCTTGCCTTCCACGCCGTAGCGCGCAAACAGCGGCATGTCACCGGCGTAGCGCACCACCGCGGCCAGGCCGCGCGGCATCAAAACCTGCAGAAATTCGCCCACTTCATGCAGCGTCGCGTCGTCGTCAATGACGACTTCCTCGATGTCCTTGGTGAAATAGTCGCGCACAAAGCGCACCGGCAGGCTGCGCTCGGCGTACAGCAGCTGCGGGCCCTTGCCTTCGTCGTACTTGGCGGTGATGTGCTCCCACTGCCGCGTCAAGTACGTCAAATCCTTGACCAATTCCAGCTCGGTGGCGGTGTCGCCGGCCGTCCGCACGATGAGGCCAAAGCCCTCCGGCACCTTCATCGTCTCGGTGAGCTTCTTGACGCGATCCCGCGCCTCGTCGCTCAACTTGCGGGAAACGCCGGCCTTTTCATTGTCGCTCTCGGGAATCAGCACCAGGTAGCGACCCGGCAGGCTGATGAAGGTCGACAGCGTCGCGCCCTTTTGGCCGATCTCGTCGCGCACGACCTGCACCATGATTTCGGTGCGGGCCTTGAGCAGCTCCTGAATCGGCGCGCGCTTGTCATTGTTGCCGCCGCGCAGCTTGGGGTGGATTTCACCCACCGGCAGGAAGCCCTGTTTATCATTGCCAAAATCGACAAACGCCGACTGCAGGGACGGCTCCACGCGGGCCACGACGGCGCGGTAGATGTTGCCTTTGCAGGTGTTGCGGTTCGCCGGTTCGATCTCCAGGTGCACGAGCGCGTTGTCTTCGACAACCGCGGCGCGGGCCTCGTCGCGATCGACGCTGATGAGCATCCGCTTGGTGACGGAACCCGTCGTTGATGTAGCCATTTTCTCTCACTCCGATGCGGCCGTTTGCCGAGGTCAACCTGGGCAAGCAGCAGCGCGATCAGTCCGGAACGGCGCGAAACAGGGCTGTTCTAGCCCGCGCGACCGAAGGACTGGGGTTGCATCGGCAGGAACGAAGGAGCTGAGGCAGGCGTGGTAACTCGGGATGGCTGGACGGAACCTGCGGCAATGCGCGACGCGATCGATCGACACGCATGGTCTGATCGGCAGTCGGCTCGGTGCCACGCCTGTCCGCCAGATGCGGAGACGCGGGGGACCGAAGGTGCAGGGGTCGTTCGAAACATCGCGATGACGCTCTACGCTCGTGCGGCGAGTCCAGCGCTGCGTCGGAAGGGGATGGTGACGGCAAGGGCGGCGTACTCCACGCGGGCCAAACTTGCAGGGTCACCGGCCTTCGTTGCCGCCGGAACTCCTCCGCTGGTGCCAGTGCGTGCTCGTTTGCGCGCGCTGGCGGTCGGTCGGCTGCCCGCAAAGGACAGCCTGCTCACTCGTCCGTGCCTCCTCCGCGGGCGTACGCTTCTGCAAAGAAGCCGCGCACACGGGCCGGTTGGCGCGCTGGTCCACTTTGAACCGGCAGCGCCCGCGCGTCGGTCGGCCTCGGGATCGCTGCCTCAGCAGCGGCCAACGGCCGAACTTCGCGCTCAGGTGACTGGTGCGGGCTGCAATGCGTGTTCCAGACAGCTCAGTTCCGTTCCAGAGGCGGCGGCGTGTCCCTTGGGAGGCGCCGCACAGCGTTCCAGTCCTCTTCGCTTGTTCCAGACAGCACAGCGGGTCGCTCTGTTCGCGGTCATGGCTCCATGGCCAAGCGCTGAACGCAACCCCACGCGGTCACCCTGAGGGCCCTGACAAGATAAGGCGCGCGGGTGCCGGTGTCAAACGATGTGACCCGCAACCGGGGACAGATCCAGCCGCAACCCTTGCTTTGAGCGGGCCGCTGCGCTACTCAGGTGGCCACGCAGCGGCGCGTGTGTCGTCGGCGGAGACGCATGGCCTGGACCCGTCTGGAACTTCGCGATCGCGCCGCGCCGCCGCAAGCTGCGTCGACCACGCCGATTGGCCTCTGGACGATCCTCGCGCTGGCGGTGGCGATCGTCGCGATCTGGCTGTCGATCCGCGCCGGTGCCGACGCGCAAAAGCCGCCCGATGCCACGTTTCGCGCTGAAGAACACCTCGCCGCCGCCGTCGTGACCGTGCGCAAGCCCGGCGCGCCGGAGCAGCCGTGCACGTACCAGGCGAGCGACAGCCGCTGGCACTGCGGCGCCCAGGATTTCGCGTTCGTCGGCGCCTACGCCGGGCTCGCGGCGGGCAAGCCGATGCGCTGCCTGTGGTTGCACCCGCACGCCGGCGGCGCGGCGACGATCGTGCGCTGGCCGGACCTGAGCCTCGGCGATCATCTGGAAGCGCGGCTGCGGCTGCTGGATGACGTCGGCGCCGGCCAGCCGACGCGGCTTTCCATCTTCGCTGCCGGCAACGCGTTGGGCACGCTGACGGCGGTCGACGGCCGCGATCACGCCGATCTGGACGTGGATTTGCCGAACGGCCGGACGCGCGGGGAGCTGCGCATCGAGATCGCCGCGGGCGACAATGACTGGCGGCTGGCGTGCGCGGAAGTGCTGATGACCGGCAAGCGCCGCGCGACCGGCGAGCAGACGCCGCTGGACAAGACTTTGCTGCACACGCCGCCGGCGCGGCATGACCAAATTGGTAGGCCTACGCAATGAGCAGTGATTCGGTCGCCACGATTGACCTGTCTGCGCCGCCTGCGCCGCTGCCGCCGCCGGAGGCGCCACCGGAGCCGATCGCGCCGCCGCCACCGCCGCCGCCGCGCTGGCTCGGACAGGCGCAGCGCGCGCTGGGCGTGGTGCTGTGCCTGATCGCTGTGGCGCTGTTGCAATGGCGCGGACTGGATTGGGCGGCGTCGGCGACGGGCTGGCTGGAAGGCGTGGGCCGCGCGGGTGGCGTGGCGGAGCGTGGCGCGGTGGCGCTGCTGTGGCACAAAGGCGTCGCTGCGGGCCTGTCGCTGGGAACGGCGGCGTCAATCTGGGAATTCGCCAGCGGGAGCCTGCTGTTGGCGTCGGTGCTGCTGGTGGCGTGGCAGCTGCGCGGACTGGCGGCGGGCTTCGTGGCGGTGGCGCTGGTGCTGGCGTGGCCGACGGCGCGCGGCTTGCTGTTCACGGTCGGCGCTGAAGCGCCGCTCGCCGCTGCGCTGTTGCTGGTGGTGCTCGCCGGGCTCGTCGCCTGGGCGCGGCCGCTGGTCTCGGCGCTGGTGCTGGGCGCCGCGCTGGCGCTGCTTGTGCTGGCGCATCCGCTGGGCTTGCCGCTGGCGATCGTCGCGATCCTCGCGGTGCTGATCCTGCCGCTGCGGCGCGGCGTGGAGCCGCTGCCGGGTATCGAGCCGCACGAGGGCCTCTGGCCGCACGCGGTGACGGTGCCGAACCTGACGGGCATCCTGCTGGGCGCCGGGCTGCTGGCGGCGACGTACGGCTCTGGCGGCTTCAAGCTGGCCTGGGCGCGGCAGCTGGCGGAGTGGCGCGCGCCGGTCGTCACGCCATGGCTGGGCGGCATGGCCAACTGGCCGCTGCTGGGACCGCTGGTGGCGCTGGCGGGGCAGACTTCCGTGCCGGTGCTGGTGCTGGCGACGTCGGCGGGCGTGGGCGCGGTGCGGCGGCCGACGGATCCGACAGCGCTGCTCGCCGCGGTGGTATTTGGCAGTTGGCTGGCGCTTGTGTGGCTGGGGCTGCCGACGCCCGGGCTTGTGGATGGCGTGGCGCTGCTGGCACCCGGGCTGGCGGTCCTGGCGGCGGTGCAGGCGGTGGACGTGGCGCGCGAACTGTGGGCGCGCGGCACCACGGGCGTGCGCTCGGGCGGCATCGTGCTCGCGGTGGCGACGATGCTGGCGTTTCTCGCCGACCAACGGCTGGCGGCACCGGATCGCCGCAACCTGCTGGCGCATGTGCCGGGGGTGATGGCAGTGGCGGTGGGCGCGCAGCCGGCGGTGTTGCGGCCGGCGGACCTCGGCCTGCTCTACCAAAAGCCGGTGGCGACGGCGATTTTGCCGGCGCACCTCGGCGGCAACGCGCTGGCGCTGGCGCTGCGGCAGCTGCATCCACCGCTGCAGGGGCTGAACTACGGCGCGCCGTTTTCAACCGACCTCGTGCTGGTGGCGATGCCGGGCGCGTCGGTAGAGGCGCTGTGGACGCAGATCGGCCGGCAGGAAGCCTGCACCGCCGATGGCAAGTCTTGCTTGGTGCGGATCCGCGACAAGTAGCCGCGCCGGCGTCAGATCCGCTCGTCGAGCGAGCTCGAGCCGTCCTTGCCGGGCTTGGTGCCGCCGCCGGGGTTCGGCCTGCGGCCGGTGCCGCCCGGGCGCGTCGTCGGCACCGGCGTCAGGCGCGCGGTCTTGGCCGGCGCGTCGGTCTGCGTCACTTCCACTTCCAGATCGCGATGGCCCGTCAGGTGCAACAGCGCGTTCACGCGGCCGCCTGGCGGCACGGTCACCGCCAGCGGCGTCTTGCCCAGCGTCTCGCCGCCGACGATCACGGTCGCGCCCGGCGGATCGGAATCCAGTTGCACCTGCACGGCTTCCGGCTTGGCGGCCACCAGCGCGGGCTTGGCCTCGGGCGGCGGCGGCACCGGCTCCGCGGGCTTGGGTGCTTCCACCGGCTTGGGCGCTTCGACCTGCTTGGCGGCATCCGCGACGGCAACCGGCGGCGCCGGCTTGGCCGGCTCGGGCTGCGGGTGGCCGCCAAACAGCAAGATGCCGCCGATCACCAGCGCAGCAACTACGCCGATCACCACGAAGATTTTCTTGCTGCCAGCCGGCGGCGGCAGCGGCTCGTCCACCGGCTCGGGCGGCGGCTCCGGCGCTAGCGCGGGCGTCGCCGCCGAGGGCGCACTGCGCGGTGCCATGACTGGCACTTTCCCTGACCGCGCCGCGGCCGCCGGCGTTACCGTGCGCGGCGTCAGGCCGGGAAACGCCGTCGTGCGTTCCTCGCCCGGCGTGCCGTAGGCGATCGTGTGGTCCTCGCTCGGCGGTGGCGGAACCCCGTGCATCAGCTCAGCAATCGCCGCTGACGTCGCCGCCCGCGCGTCCTGCGTGCGGTTGCGGCCGCGGCACGCCTCCAGCGCTTGGCGGAATTCGATCGCCGTCGCGTAGCGCGCGTCCGGGTCCTTGGCCATCGCCTTTTCCAGCACGCGCACAAAACCTTCGCTCACCGGCGTCGCGGCGCACTGCCGCAGATCCGGCGCGGTCTTCGTCACATGCGCCAGCAGCACAGCCAGCGGGTCGTCGCCCTCAAACGGCGGCCTGCCGGTCACGCACTGGTACAGCACGCAACCCAGCGAATATAGGTCGCTGCGGTTGTCGATCGGCTGGTTCTGCGCTTGCTCGGGGCTCATGTAGCTCGGCGTGCCAAAGGCTTTGCCGGTGCCGGTCAGGTTGGAGCCCAGGCGCTTGGCGATGCCAAAATCCAGCACCTTGACAACCGGATCGTCGCCCTCGACCTCGTGCAGGAACACGTTGTGCGGCTTCAGATCGCGGTGCACAAGGTTGGCCAGGTGCGCTTCCGCCAAGGATCGCAGCACTTGCACGCCGATTTGGATCGTCTCCTCCTCGGTCAAGCTCTTGCCATCCGCGGCGCGGCGCTTCAGCACGTCGTTCAGCGGCCGACCCGACAGCAGCTCCATGGCGATGTACAGCGCGCCGCCTTCGGTCTGGCCAAAGTCAAAAACACGAATTGTATTCGGGTGTTTCAGCGACGCGGTGACCTGCGCTTCGGCAAAGAACCGCTGGATCACGTCGCTGTCGTCGGAGTCGAGCGACACCGCCAGCAGCTTGATCGCCATGTCCTGGTCGGTGGCGATGTTGGTGGCGCGGTAGACGGCGCCAAAGCCGCCCTGGCCGATCATGTTGCGGATGCGGTAGCGGCCGTTGACCTCGGTGCCTTCGCGCAAGCGCGCGTCCGGATTGGCGGCAAGCACCAGCGTGGCGGTGCCGTCATCGGGGCAACGCGCTTCCTCGCACTTTTTGCCGCACTTGGGACAAAGCCGCATCACGCCGGGGACTCTCCAGTTGCAAACGCGGCCCATTCGCCGGCCGGGGACTCAGACGCACGGGCGGTCGCTGCGGTTCGCTCCGGCGAGGGCTCGCCAGCCAGCACATCGCGTACTTGTGCCAAATCCGGCGGCAAATCGCAAAACACCACGCGGCCATCGGCCAGCACAGCGATCGCGACTTCCAGTTTGACCGCCGCTTGGCCCATCCACCCACGCCCAGGCCGCGGGTCAGACCTAGAGGCCGCGCGCCGAGGCAGCTTTGTACTCTTTTGCTTCCTCCACGGGAAGGGCGCCCGCGAAGTACGCTTCGTCATAGCCGTAGACGTCGGCGCCGAAGATCACATGGCCCTCGTCGTCGACGTGCACGCTGGCGTAGTCAATGTGCACCGGAATCGGCGTCTGCAGCTTGACCTCGACCTCTTCCTTCTCGGCGATCGCGTCCTTGATCGCTTGGCGGCTCATGCCCTTGTCGCGGCCCAGCACAAGCTCCGCCAGATCCACCGGGTTTTGCACGCGAATGCAGCCGTGGCTGAACGTCCGCCGCACTTTCTTGAACAGCTCGCGAAACGGCGTGTCGTGCAGGTAGATGTTGTACTTGTTCGGCCCCTGGAACTTCACGTCGCCCAGCAGGTTGGTCTTGCCGGCTTTTTGGTACACGACCTCCTTGCCGTCGGGCTGCACTTCCATGACGTAGCCCTCTTTTTCCTTGAAAAGCGGGTCCTTGGACATCTTCGGGCCAATTTCCAGCTCGATCACCCGCTGCGTGGGATACCAGCGCGGCGCGAGGATGACGCGCGTCATTTTCTGGCTGAACATCCGCGTGCGGTTGATTTTGCCCTTCACCTGCGTCTGCTGGTCGGTGTCCGTGTCGTTGTTGCCGCAGATCACGCGGTGGTTGTCGATGACCTGGCCGTCGTCGTAGACCCACAGCTGCTGGAACGCGATGTTGACCCAGATGTAGTACTCGCCCGGATCGCGGCCCTCGGACTCGCGGTAGCGCTCCATCGCCAGCTGGATCTGCTTGACGCGCTGCTCCGCGCTCACGTCCAGGTCGACGATCGTCGGCTTGCCGACAACGCCGTCCGGCTCCAGCTGGTGCCGGGTCTGGTAGGTCTTGACCGCCTCGAACAGCGTGTCGTCGTAGTGATCGCCGGGCGCGCCGACGTCATAACCCTCCAGCCGCAGCCGCTCGCGCATCGCGCCAACAAAGGGATTCGTCTCGCCTTTTTGCACTTTCTTGGTCGCCAGCTTGGGCAGCGGCTGCCAGCCGCCGGCGTCCGCCAGCTTCTTGTAGGTGTCGTACGCGCCCTGCAGCAGCAGGTACTGCGGGTGGCTCGGCCACAGCTTGCGCAGCGCCTCGGTCGTGTGGCCCTTGCTGGCACCCAACGTCGCGATGATCTTGTCCGCCTGTGAATCCGCGAGCTTGCGAATCGCCGCCGGCGACGTGTACAGCAGCGGGTGCGCCGGCTTGGCCAGCGTGAAGTCGACGACGTAGCGGATGACCGCCCGCGACAGCTCCAGATCCGCCGTCGTGATCGCCTCGCGCGTCGCGCGCCCTTGCGCCAGCAGCTGCGGCAGCGCGCCCGAGAGCGCCGTCAGCCCCGGCTGGCTCAGCTTGTCGCCGCCGGCGCGCGCCAGCTCGGCCTCGCTGCCCTGGCTCGTGTGCAGCCAGCCCGACACCGCCGCCGCCGTCAGCGCCGCGTGCGGCGTCTTCTCCAGCCCCAGCTGCGTCTCGCGTTCCGCCGCCAGCGCGTCCACCACCTTCTTTGTCGCCGCGTCGATCGCCGCCAGCCGATAGCCGGACTTGTCCAGGCCGTGCCGCTCAGACTGGCCGAGCAGGTCCAGCAGCGCCTGGCCATCCTCGTTCAGCACGCCGTGGCGATCGTAGAACCGCGGCTCCGCGTCGCCGTACAGCGATTTCAGCACCTTGGCGTCCGCGCCTGCGGCTTTTTGCAGCTTGGCCAGCAGCGCCGGCTCGTCGTCGTGCAGCTTCTTCGCCTCGGCGGCCACCTGCTGGGCGATCTGCGTCAGCGACAGCGTCGCCACCGGCTTGGCGGCCACGGGCTCCGGCGCCGCCGCTGCCTCGCTGGCATCGGCCGTCGGGCGCTTTGGCGCCTCTTCGTGGCTGGCACAGGCCGTCGCGCCGGCGGTCAGCAGGACGAGCGCGGGGTAAAACACATGACGCATGGCAGTCCTCGCGTGCGCAGGGCGCACACAGGCGACAATAATCTTCTCCCGCCGCGCGTCAAAGTTTCTTTGCACAACCGGCACCGGGGTCGGCTGTCCCCAGCGCGGCGTGGCGTAGTGCGCGACGTTTGCTGGCACAACACCGTAAATTCACGCGGTGATTGGCAAAATGACCGCGGCTGGCGCGGCCTTTGCTGGGGAGAACGGTGTCGCACGACGCGACGCATCACTTTCTGGAGGTTCCCATGCCCGTGCGTATTCCCGGTGTGCCGCTGTCCGGCGGCGAGACGACTGGCCTGCAGCTCGCCGCTTTTGTCGGTGTGCGGCAAAACCGCGCGGCAGCGGGGCGACTGGATCTGGCGAGCGAAGCGACGTTGGGGCTGCTGGAGAGCCAGCGGCGGTTTGACCCGCTGCGTGGCACGCGGCTGACGACGTATGCCTACGCGCGCATGCGCGGGCGGGCGCTGGACGCGGTGCGGGCAGAGGCGCGCTACCTGCGCGTGCGCGCGGACGTCGGCGTGGTGCCGGAACAGGCGCCCGGACCGACGATTTCGCAGCGGCTGGACGCGTGGCGGACGGTGGCGCGCGTCGCCGATGAGCTGCCGAGCTGTGAGCGCTTGGTGCTGGACGCCATCTACCGCCAGGACAAGCCGCTGCGCGAGGTGGCGCAGCAGGGCCGGTGGTCGGAAGATCAGCTGCAGCGCGCGCACCACAGGCTGTTGCAGCGAATGCGCGCGGCGGTGGGGCTCCAAGGCACCAGCGCGCCGCAGTGATGGTCACGCGGGCCGCAGAATCGATTGACGGGGGAGAGGTTCAAGCCGGAGGCGCATGCCAGCAGGTCGCGTGACGGATCGCACCGCAAAGCGCCGGGGCGGCGCCTGAGGGTCAAGTGCGTTCAATCCCGCGTCCAGACGGACGCAGGTGGCGACGGTCAACTGGCAAGCGCAGCTCGAACCGGTCAGGCAAGTCTCAGGCGGCGTGATCGGGCGCCAGCGCGGCCCGAAACGCCTGACCGTTGCTTACCAGGAGCCGTGCGAACCGTGCGAACCGTGGCTGCCGTGCGAACCGTGGCTGCCGTGCGAGCCGTGCGAACCATGGCTGCCGTGCGAACCGTGCGAACCGTGGCTGCCGTGCGAACCGTGCGAGCCGTGCGAACCGTGCGAACAGTGTTCCGCAGACAGGTTCACATCGCCCGGCAGCAGGCTGCTATCGCCGCCCGAGAGGGTCAGGAAGGTCGAGACGCGCTCTTCCTGCTTCTCGCTGATCGCGCCCTCTTCCGAGGACAGGAAATCCGCAGCATTCTTCTTCAACTTCGGAAGCGTCTTCTTCATCGTCTCCCCTCTCATTACGCCTGTGCGCATTCGTCAGTTGCGCGTGCAAAGCGCCGGTGCCCGATTGATACCGCGTTGGGTCTTGCCGCCAGTAGGGTTACTGACGGAAACATCCAGCGCTGTCTGCCGCAACCACCGACTCCTGTCGGCGACTTTGGCCTTCCCCGACGCAGGTCGGCGAACTCACATTCCGAGCCGCCGACTTGTGCCGGCGCTGCTCAGTTTGGTGACCCGAAGGCCCCCGGCGGGTGACCCGAAGGCCCCCGGCGAAGGATCCTGCGCGGATCCTCCATGGGGAGTTTCACCAAGTCAGCACCGCGTTGCAAGCCTTAAAGCGTTGCAGGTCCTCTCGGACCGAAATTCGCCGCGCCTGAACGCGGCCGCCATCTCACGGTTACCAACCTGTCCACGCGCAAGGGGGCATTGCATGTGGATCGCGGATCCCCATCCAATTACTACCATTGCGGTCTGGCATTGTCAACAACGAGGCCGACTTTGCGCGAACGCTTGACCCTGAGCCACGCCCTCGCTACACCGCCTGCCGCGACGGCAGGTGCCGCGTGCAGGTCAGGTCACCGTGTCACAGGAAGCTGCCATCGAATCGCACGATCCCCATCAAATCGCGCGGTTGCAGCGCATCTTGCACCTCCTGTCGCTCGATGGCGCCCAAGCCTGGCTGGTTGGACCGGCGGCCTGTGCGGTGCTGGGCGATCAGCCTTTGCCGCGGTTTGCGCCGTGGCGCATCGCTGTTGCCGGGCCGATCGCGGCGATCGCGCAGGCGCCGGATGGTTTGCCGATCGCGATCGAGCAGCTGGTCGGCGATGCCGAGGAAGCGCTGCGGACGCTGCTGCTGGCCGAGCCGATCCGCGCCTGGGCGCTGGCCGTGGATGCCCGCGGCAACGCGATCGATCCGTGGCACCAGGTGGCGGATGCGCGCGATCGTCGGCTGCGCGTGCCCGGCGATCCGCGGGCGTGGCTGGCGCAAGGCCCTGAACGCGTGCTGGATCTGGCGGTGCTGGCAGCGCGCTCGGGCTTGACGCCGGACAAGGAGCTGCTGCGGCTGGCGCGCCGTGACGCGGGCAACGTGCTGTCCGTGGCGCGCGCCGACTGGGCGGAGCGTTTTGGCGCGGTGTTGCTCGGCGAATACGCGGCGACCGGCCTGCAGTTCCTGTACGACTGCGAGGCGTTGCAGCGCATGGTGCCGGAAGTCTGCTTGATGGTGGACTTCCACAAATCCTGCGCCGTACACCACAAGGATATCTGGGATCATACGCTGCAAGTCGTTGAAAAGTGTCCGCAATCGTTGGCCGTGCGCTGGGCGGCGCTGATGCATGACGCCGGCAAGGTGTGGACGCGATCGGTCAACAAACAGGGCAAGGTCCACTTTTTCCGTCACGAAGAGCTGGGCGCCAGCCTGATGGAGGGCGTCGCTGGCCGGTTCCACCTGGAGCCGACGCTGCGCGATCGCGTTGTGTACGTCATCGGCAACCACGCGCGCGCCAACGTTTATGCCGCGGAGTGGACCGATTCGGCGGTGCGCCGGCTGATCCGCGACATGGGCCCGCACCTGGAAGACGTGCTGGCGTTTTCAAGCAGCGACTTCACAACCAAGCGGCAGTGGCGAATCGCGGAAGTCCGCAGTTTGGCTGAGGAATTGCTGCGGCGCATCCGGCTCGTCGCCGCCGAGGACGCCAAGGTGCCGCCGCTGCCGAAGGGACTGGGCCACGTGATCATGCAGGCGACCGGGCTGGCGCCGGGGCCGTGGCTGGGCGAAGTCCAGCGCTGGCTGGAAGCCGAAGTCGAGGCGGGGCGCGTCGCGCCGCTGCTGGAGTCCGAGGCGTACCTGGCGTATCTGCAGGGGCACGCGCCGGCGCTGTTGTCGGTTGAAAAAGGCAATGAACGCAAGCGGTTGCCACGCGCCAAGCCGTAGCTCAGGCGAACAATTCGCTCAGAAAGAGCTGCATGTGCGCCCAGCTGCGGGCGTCGGCCTTGGCGTCAAAACACATGCCGCCGGCGAGGTCTGCCGCCTGCGGGTTTGTGAACGCGTGGACGGCGTTGCCGTAGTGGACGAGCTGCCAATCCGCGTGCACTGCCCGCATTTCATCCATGAAAGCATTGACTTTCTGCGCATCGACGAACGGATCCTCGGCGCCGTGCAGCACAAGGATCTTCGCCAGCGGCGTCGCCTTGGCCGGCAGCGTCGTGTGCAAGCCGCCGTGAAAGCTGATGACCCCGGCCAGCGTCGCACCCGACCGCGCCAGCTCCAGCACGCAGCCGCCGCCAAAACAGTAGCCGATCGCCGCCACGCGCCGCGCATCCACGCGTCGGTCCGCCTGCAGCACCGCCACCGCCGTGGCCAGGCGCGCGCGTAGCCGCGGGCGATCGGCCAGCACGTCGTTCATCGCCACCGCCGCCTCGCCGACGTTGCTCGGGCGCACGTCCACGCCGTACATGTCGGCGACAAGCGCCACATAGCCGAGCTCCGCCAGCATCCGCGCGCGCCGCTTGACGTTTTCACCTGGGCCAAACCACTCGTGCACCAGCACGACGCCCGGCAGCGGCCCGGCAAGCTCCGGGTTCCACGCCAGGTGGCCAGCCAGCGTGCGATCCTCGTGGCGATACTGGAACTCCTCAATCTGCACCGGCATTTAGGACTCCGCCTTGAGCTTCTTGACGACCGCGAGCGACGCGTCGATGTGCGCGCCCATCCGCAGGTGCGAGGCGAAGTTGTGGCGCACGACGCCGTGGGTGTCGATCACGAACGTCACGCGATCGGTCAGCAGCCCGAGGCGCTTTTGCACGCCCCACGCCTGGTGACCGGCGCCATCGACGTCCGCCAGCAGCGTGAACGGCAGGCGGTGGTGCGCGGCGAAGCTCTTGTGGCTGGCCACAGAATCGCGGCTGACGCCCACCACTTGCGCGCCGGCGTCGCGAAACACCTCGAAGCTGTCGCGGAAGCTGCACGCCTCCGCGGTGCAGCCTGGCGTCTCGTCTTTGGGGTAAAAATACAGCACCAAAGGGCCCTGCGCCCACAGCGCCGACAGGGTCACGGACTTGCCGTCCTGGTCGGGCAGCGTCAAATCACGTGCGGAATCGCCGGCTTTGGGCCATGCCATTGTCGTACCTCAAGCTGCCCACAATTTCTGGTCCAGGCGGGCGAGCTGCGCCTCGGACCAGGTTCCGTACTGATCGGCCAGGATGGCGGAACGCGCGGCGGTGACGAGCTGCAAGTAGAACGCGAGGTTGTGCGTGGTCAAGAGCGTGGCGGCTAACAGCTCGCCGGCAATGAACAAATGGCGGATGTAGCTGCGGCTGAACTGGGCGCAGACGCTGCAGCTGCAGTGCGGGTCGAGCGGGCTGTCGTCGGCGAAGAACCGCTTGTTTTTGATGGCTAATTTTCCGTCCCAGGTGTAGACAACGCCGTGGCGGGCGTTGCGGCTGGGCAGCACGCAATCGAACTGGTCGATGCCGTAGCCGATGCAGCGGATGAGATCCTCTGGCGTACCGACGCCCATCAGGTAACGTGCCTTGTCGCTTGGCATTTGCGGCGCTGTATGGGCGCAGGCGGCGTACATTTCCGGCAGCGGCTCGCCCACGGACAGGCCGCCGATGGCGAAGCCCTCGCAGTCGCGCTGGCAGATCTCCGCGACGTGCTGGCTGCGCAGCGCGTGGTCGACGCCGCCCTGGACGATGCCGTACAGCGCGCAGTCGTCGTGGCGTCGCCGCGCCGCCAGGCAGCGATCCAGCCACGCCGTCGTGCGCCGCATCGCCGTGGCGATCGTCCGCGCGTCCGCCTTGGCCGGCGGGCATTCATCAAACGCCATCATGATGTCCGAGCCAAACGCCTCCTGCAGGAACATCGCGTGCTCGGCGTTGAGTTGATGGCGCGAGCCGTCGATGTGGCTCTGGAAGACCGCGCCTTCGTCGGTGATTTTGCGGATTTTGGCCAGCGAGTAGACTTGGAAGCCGCCGGAATCCGTCAGCATCGGCCGGTCCCATGCTACGAAGCGGTGCAGCCCGCCGGCGTCGCGGATCCGCTCCGCGCCTGGCCGCAGCATCAGGTGGTAGGTGTTGGCGAGGATGATCTGCGCGCCCAATTCCTTGAGATCACGCGGTAAAACCCCCTTGACAGTGCCCTGCGTGCCGACCGGCATGAAGATCGGCGTCTGGATCGTGCCATGCGTCGTGGTGATCGTCGCCGCGCGCGCGCCCGACTGCGCGCACACGTGGTCGAGGTGAAAACGGTAGCTCACAGCCAGACCGCCACCGACGCCGCGGCGTGGCGCCGCACCGCGGGCATCTCCAGCGCGGCTTTGCCGAGAAAAATCACGCCGACAAGCCGCTCGTCCGCCGCTGTCTGCCAAAAAGCCGCGAGCTTGCCGCCGACAAAACCCGGGCTGGTCGTCCAGTACGACGCCCAGCCGCGCTCCCACGCGCCCAGCTGGATGTGCTGGCTGGCAATGGCGCAGGCGGCGTAGTCCTCCAGATCGCGCTCGGCATTGTCCGGCGAGCGCACTTGCCGCACGGCGATCGCCGCGCCAGCTCCAGCCAAAATTTCCTGCAATTTTCCGAGCTTGCTGCGCGCCTTGTCGGTGTCTGCGGCGTCCTGCACGGCTTGCCACAGCTGGCCAAAAGCGCGCTTGGGCACCACGGTAAAGCGCCACGGTTCGGTGAATTTGTGGTTGGGCGCCCAGATCGCCAGCTCCAGCAGGTGCTGCAGGTCGGTGTCCGGCAGCGGCGTGCCGTCAAAGACCTTGTGGGAACGGCGCGTGAGGATGGCTTGGGTGACGTGCATGGCGGTGGCCTCCTGGGCGGCGGAGGATAGCGGGCACTGCCGCGGCGCGCTACCAGACCATGAATTTGGCGGCGATGCCGGCCGCGCCGGACAGGCCCATGGCGCCGATCGACGGGCCGCCGGGACCGCCGGGACCGCCGGTGCCGAGGCCTTTCAGCTGGTTCTGCGCGAGCATCGGGTTGGCAAGGCTCGCGGGCGCGCCGACGAGCGCGACCAACGCCGACGGTCCGCCGCTGCCGCCGCCGCC
>CAIPXZ010000583.1 GCA_903869075.1 uncultured Myxococcales bacterium
CGTCGGCAGCGTCGAAGAACGTGATCGCGGTGCCGCTGGCGTAGGACGTCGCTGTCACCGCCACGCCGCGCAAGACGCCGCTGCGAACGTGCGCGCTGATAGCCTCGGTGTCGACTTGCTCGCGCAGGAATTCGCGCAACGGCGCGGCGTCCAACAAGTGCGTCGCGCGTTGCCGGGCCGCACCGCCGCCGACGCCGAGGCTGATGGCCCAGCGCAAACCGAGGCTCGAGAGCGAGCCGAAGTCGGTGCGGATCACGTTTTCCATGCGCAAATGCCGCCAGACGTCCCACAAGCCCTCGGTCGCGGTGCCGAAAGCGGCGCCGCTGGCGGCGGTGTAGGTGGCGTTGATGGCGCCGGCGGAGATGCCGGTCAGGATGTTGAACGGGCCGCGGTTGGCATCCGCGCCGAGCACGTCGGCGATGCCGCGCAGCACGCCGGCTTGATACGCGCCGCGGGCGCCGCCGCCGCTGAGTACGAGTCCGCAGCCGCCTGGCATGGAAGAGTGTCGCATCGCGCAGTCCCCGTCAGTTGATGGACGCGTCGCCCGGCAGCACGATGGTGCCCGGCGGCATGGCGGTATCGGACCCTGAAATGAAGCCGCTGGCCAGATTTTCGTTGCCTTCGTGCTCGTTGTGGCTGTCGCCGCGGGTCAAGTCGTCGTGGCGGCGGTGCAGCTTGATCGTCTTCAGCAGCGCCTTGTCGCGATCCTCCGCCGAGACCTCGACGTTCAGCCGCCACGGCGTCGGCACCGCCACCTGCGAAGCGATGGCGTTCATCACCCGCTGCCGCGTCCGCTGCATCGCCAGCCAGTCGGCCAGCCCCGGGCTCGCCACCAGCAGCAGCAGCAGATCGTCCGACGCCTTGACCTCGCGCACTTGTCCAAGAATTTCGCTGCCAAACGCCTGCGCTTCCTGCAGCCGCGCCACCACTTCCGGCCAGCGCTCCGTCAGCGCTGCCCACGGAATCGGCGCGCGGACCTGGCCCAGCGGCGCCTCGCCCGGCATCGCCAGGCGCACGCCGTCGGGGGGCGACAGCACTTCGGTCAGGCTGCGAAGCGCCCAGAGGATGAGCTTGCGGTTGCGCGTGTAGTCGCCGACGCACGCCGGGCAGCCGTTCTTGCAGCGGCAGTGCGCCACGAGGTTGCGGGCGTCGTCGAGCACGGCGTCGCGGAAGTCGAACGCCTTGGCGGCGTAGCCCAGGCCGCCGGGGTGGCTGTCGTAAAACACCAGCGCGGTCAAGGTCTTGCCCGTGAGGTCGTCGACGTAGTGAAAGCTCGAGCCGCGCATGTCCGACTGCTCCGCCATCGTCCGCAGCCGCGCGCACGCCAGCACCGCCTGGACCATGCCCGCCAGCGCGTCCTGTTTTTGCTTGCCCAGCACCTGCAGCACGGCCTCGGGTACCGAGATCCACAGCGCCTCGGTTTCCAGGTGCAGCCGCAGCGCCTCGTGCAGCGCCTCGTAGCCGAGGTTCTGGTGGTTGTGGAATTCAAGCATCTTGTAGCCGACGACCGCGTCGTCTACGGCGATGTCGCCAAAAAACGCCTCACTGCGCGGCGCGTCGGCGGCGGTCGCCAGCAGCGCCTTGGACTCCTGGGTCAGCAGCACCTCGATGTGCGTGCGCACGTCCGGCTGCGTGTAGAAATTCTGCTCCACCGGCACGACCGTCGCGACATGTGCAACCAAATCAAGCACTTCCACCTGATACTGCACGCCGTCGTGCAGGTACACGGCGCGGGTGTGCGCCTCGCGGTAGACTTGCGGCCGGTCCATCTCGGTAATTGTCTTGCCAGTCAAGCGGTTGACGACCTTGAAGCGGTCCGGATCGATGTTGCGCAGGCTGAACTCACCGGCCGGAAACGGCCCGCCCGCCCAGTGCCAGGAACCATGCACCTCGCGAATTTCACCGGCCTTTTTCAGCACCGGCAGGATCTCGCCGAGGTCCGGGAACGTCGCGGCGTCATCCAAGCCCAACGGCAGCTCCGCCGCCGCCGCGCGCACGTGCGCGAGCTGGATGGCGAGGTTGTCGCGATCGACGACGGCGTGTTCCGCCGGCTGCCCGGTCAGCCAATCAGGGTTCTGCGCGATGTACTGGTCCGACGGCGACACCGCCAGCAGCACGATTGCGTAGGACACCTCGCCGCGGCGCCCGGCGCGGCCGATCTGCTGCCAAAAACTGGCGCGCGTGCCGGGAAAACCGCCTTGCACGACGATCTCCAGCGCGCCGATGTCGATGCCCAGCTCCAGCGCGTTGGTGGAGATGACGCCGAGTAACCGCCCGTCCGTCAACTGTTTTTCCACCTTGCGCCGCTCTTCCGGCGTGTAGCCGCCGCGGTAACCGGCAAGCAGGTAGGCCTCGTCGTGGCCCGCGACGTCGTGCATCCGGTCGCGGGACTCCTTGAGCACGATCTCGGTCTCCTTGCGCGAGCGGCAAAACGCGATGGTCCGGAAGCGTTTCTCCAACAAATACGGCACCAACAGCGCCATCTCCGCCGTCACCTGCTTGCGCTGGTCGTTGCCCAGCAGCGGCGGCTGCCAAAAATAGATGATCTTGCCGCCCGACGGCGAGCCGTCCTCGGCGATCAGTCGGAAGGGCAAATGGCAAATTGTTTCAGCGTGTTCCCTGGCGTTGGCGATCGTCGCGGAGCTGGCCAGCACCTGCGGCCGCGAGCCATAATGCCGGCAGATCCGCCAAAGCCTACGCATCAAGTTGGCCGTGTGCGAGCCGCCGGCGCCGCGCCATGCGTGCAATTCGTCGATGACGACGTACTTCAGGTTGCGGAAAATATGGCTGTAGCCCTGGCGACCGTGGTTGGGCAGCAGCGCCGCATTGAGCATGTCCGGGTTGGTCAGCACCAGGTGGCAGCGATCGCGGATGCGCGTGCGCTCGGCCGGCGGCGTGTCGCCGTCGTAAACACCCGCCTCAATGCGTCGGCCGGAGAGCTGGTCGATCAGCTCCAGCACGCCGCGCAGCTGGTCCTGGCTGAGCGCCTTGGTCGGGAAAATCAGCAGCGCGCGGGTCGTCGGGTCGTCCAGCACCGCCTGGATGACCGGCAGCAGGTAGGAAAGCGACTTGCCCGACGCCGTCCCGGTCGTCAGCACGACGTTTTCGCCCGCTTGCGCCGCCGCGAAAGCCTCCGCCTGGTGGCAGTACAGCTGGGCAATGCCGCGCAGCTCCAAGGCTTTTTGCAGCGAAGGGTGCAGCTGCGGCGGAAACGGCGCGTAGCGGGCAGGGCGCGGCGCGATCTCGCGGGTCGCGATGATTCGGTCCTTGAACCGGGCCAGCGGGAGCATTCGGACGTCGGTGGGCTGCATGGCGGGCTCGCGGCCCCGTGGCGGGGCACCGCCGAGAATACTCAGGACTGAACGGATGTCCAGTGGTCAAACGCCCGGCATGGCCGCGGCTATTTGCCGGCGCGCATCAGGAGCTTGCCGCTTTGGAAGACGGCCTTGACCTGGCTCTTGAAGCCGGTGTGGAGGAAGTTGCCGCCGGGCACGAGGATGTCGTACCAGCCAATAACCGCGTTGTCTTCCGTGATTTTGCCGCACAACACGCTGTCGTCGCTGAACAGGAGTTGGTC
>CAIPXZ010000584.1 GCA_903869075.1 uncultured Myxococcales bacterium
ACGGCGATCTGAGCGACTTCAACGTGCTGATGGGCGCGGATGGTCCGGTGATCATTGACTTTCCGCAGGCGCTGGACGCCGCCGGCAACCAGAACGCCCGCGAGATCCTGCTGCGCGACGTCGCCAACCTGAACCGCTTTTTGCTCGGCCACGGCGCGCCGGAGCAGCCGCTCAAGCACGCCGCGGAGATGTGGGAAAAGTACGCGCGCGGTGAGCTGCGGCCGGACTCGGTGCTGACGGGCAAGCATAAGGGCTCGGAAACACGCGTGGATCTGCGCGGGCTGATCCGCGAGCTGGAAGCTGACGAGGCCGACGAGATGCGGCGGCGCGGCGGACGGTGAGCGCGACTTGACGTCCGCCCGGCGCTCGGCAAGGCTCGGCGCATGACGTTGCGAACTGCGATGCGGATTCTGCTGGGCGCCGCGCTGGTGCTGGCGCTCGCGTTGGCGGCGCAGATGGCGCGGGTGGCGCTCTATCCGGCGGCGTATGACGGCCAGACGGCGGACTGCGCGATTGTGCTGGGCGCCGCGGTCTGGCACCGCGTGCCGTCGCCGATTTTTGCCGAGCGCATCCACTTTGGCATTGAGCTGGCGCAGACCGGCAAGGTGCGGATGCTCGTGTTTACCGGTGGCGTCGGTACGCACGGCGCGGTGTCGGAGGCGCGCGTCGGCGCGGACCAGGCGCTGGCGGCGGGCATCCCGGCGGCGCGTATTCTGCTGGAGGAGCAGTCGCACAAGACCTTGGAAAGCCTGGAGAATGTCCGGCCGCTGCTGGCGGCGCACGGCCTCAAGCGCTGCTACTTGGTGTCCGACGCGCCGCACCTGCTGCGGGCGGTGACGCTGGCACGGTCGTTGGGGCTGGATGTGCGGCCAGCGGCGACGCCGACCTCGCGCGTGCGGGCGTGGCAGGCGCGCGCGGCGTTCCTGCTGTCGGAGGCGTGGTTTCTGACCGGCCTGGAGCTGCACCTGTAACCTTTTTCAGATCAACCGCTTGCCGAGGAATCGCCGCACATGTTCGCCGCCATCGTCGCCAGCATCGTCGCCGTCATGGGCACCGCGCAGGACTGGAGCGGCGTCGATTTTGGCCGCGCGCAGTTCGAGCAGGTCCAGCAATTTGCCGCCGAGCGCATGCTCGATCCGCCGGTGCCGGGGACGCCGCGCGAGCAGTTCGCCTGGCGCCACGCCGCGGAGCTGGCGCTGTGGAACGCGACGCCGCTTGTCGATCTGGTGCCGGCGGGCTACGCGACCGCGCTGCAGGCGCACGGCTGGCAGCCGCAGCCGCCGCCGGAGCCGCTCGCCGATGGCCTGCTGCTTGTGCGCGAGCCGGTGTGGAACCGCGATCCGCCGGCGCTCAAGGCGGCGTGGCAGGCGTGGCACGCGGCGCATACGCTGGGCAAAAACGCGCTGTACGGCGTGCTGCAGCGCGCGGAAGCGGCGGTGCCGTTCGACGACCAGCACCAGGCGCGCGTGGCGGCGCTGTGGATCAACGCCGCGTCGGGCTGGCTGAAAGGCCTCGACAAGCACAGCGACGTGCTGGCGGCGCGGTACTGGGAGCGCGTGAGCCAAGCGGACCAGCAGGCGGCGCAGGCGGATCTGGGCATAGCGGTGACACCGTGCGGCGTGGAGGCGTGCTGCATCGCGGACGTGCGCGTGGGCTCGAGCGCGTGGGCGGCGGACCTGCGCGTCGGCGATCGCCTCGAAACCGCGGGTTTTGCGCCGTGCCAGACGCCGGACGCGCTGCGCGGCGCGCCGGGTTCCAAGCAGGAGCTGCGGCTGTGGTCGGTGCTGCAGCGGCGGCCGCGGACGGTGCGCCTGACCCGCGACTTCGCCGTGACGCACGACGTGACGCTGACGCCGCTGCCGGGCGGGTTCGTGCACCTGCGGCTGGGCGATTTTGTGGCGGGCACCGCGGCGCGGCTGAAGGCCGAGCTGACGGCGGCGCAGAAGGCGAAAAAACCGTTGCGCGGCGTGGTGTTGGATATGCGCGACAACACCGGCGGCGTGCTGGACGAGGCGACGGCGATTGCCGACGTGCTGCTGTCATCCGGCGTGATCTTCAAGGCGCGCTGGCACGCCAAGCCGGACCAGCAGCCGCTGGCGACCGATGCGCCGGATGACGTTCGCGTGCCGCTTGTGCTGCTCGTGAACCGGATGTGCGCGTCGGCGTGCGAGGTGCTGACCGGCGCGCTGCAGGACCACCGCCGCGGGCTTGTGCTGGGCGAGCACACGCTCGGCAAGGCGTCCATGCAGCGCGTGGCCAAGCCGACGCTGATGGCGGGGTACTACGTCAAGGCGACGATTGGCCACTATTGGACGCCGCTGGACCGCGACCTGGACGGCGTCGGGACGCTGCCGGACGTGGCGCTGCCGCTGGAAGCGACGACGCAGTTCGCGCCACCGGTTGAGCCGGCGTGGCGGCAAACGGTGGCGTGCGTGGCACAGCGCGGCAAGGCGCCGCGGGTGCTGGCGGCGGACGCGGCGCCGCGGCAACGGCCGGATCCGTGGCTGGCAATGGCAGCGGACTTTGCCGCGTGTCTGGTGCCGTAAACACGCCGCCAGAAATTCGCGATCAAGCCGCGTCCATCCGCGGCGTGCCACCAGAGGTGCACGCGCGCGGATCCAGTCCGAAATGCAACAGGTCTG
>CAIPXZ010000585.1 GCA_903869075.1 uncultured Myxococcales bacterium
AGCCGCACCGTAACCTCCTCGTCCAGCGTGTGGCTGTACAGCAGCGGCGTCGACCGCGCCGGCAGCTGCGCGTAGGTCTGGCCCAGCTGATCCGCCCACAGGTCCAGGTCCAGCGCGTCGGCGCGGGCGCGATCCGCCGCCAGCGTCACCTCGTAGGCCAGCGCCACGTCGCCTTCGCCCGCCAGTCCGTCGATGCGCAGCAGCCGCAGCGCCGCGCCGTTGAAGGCGCCATCGGCCAGCTGCTGGACGAGCTCCGTCTCGTTGGCGCCGTTGCCGCGCAGGAAAGTCCGCACCGTGCCCGCCATCGCGCCCTGCAGCTGCTCATGCACAACGCCCAACAGGTGGCCATCCTCCGCCCACTGCAGCGTCACGTCGATCAGCCGCCGGTCGTGGCCCTCGCCCAGCGCCGGAATCGTCACGCGCGGGTCCGCCGGCGGCGTGGCACAACCCACCAGCAGCCCTTGCCGACCGCGCAGCCCTGCGCGCACATGATCCAGCCGGCCGCTGTCCTGGCCCGGGTCGTACCAGACCTCCGTCAGCGTCGCCGTCTGCGGCAGCGCCACGCGCAGGCGCACGAGCTCCAGCCCGTAATCTTCCGGATCCAGCGCCGCGTGCGGCGTCAGCGGGTCCGGCGCCGGCAAGCGCGACAGCGGCAGCGCCCGCACCAGGCAAGCGTCCACGCCCAGCTGCCGCGCCAGCGTGTAAAACACCGCCGCGCGGTCGCCCTTGCCGTCGGCTAGCGCCGTCTCCGGCCGGCCGGGCGGGCCACCTTCCTGGGCATTTTGCACCGTCAGCGCCAGCCGCGCCGCCAGCTTGTGCCACCGCGCGAGCGATTCCGGCGCCTGCGCCAGCGCCGTCCGCCACGACCGCAGAAGCGGATCGCGGCTCTGCACGAACGCCGCCAGCGCTTCGCCCCACGGCTCCAGCAGCGCCGCCAGGCTTGGCCGCGCCAGCGCGCGCACTGTCGGCAGCACGTGCTCCGGCCGCGCCGCCCGCGGTTCGCTGCGCACGCGCGGCAGGTCGGTGCGGTGAAAAACGTAGGCGGTAAAGCCCGGCAGCTGCTGCACGCTCGCCTGCCCTGCCGCCGCCGAGGCGTCCAGCTGCACGTCCAAGCCCGCTGGCGCCAGCACGATGTACTCGGACAGCCGCACCGGCGCCTCGGACGACTGCATGTGGAACAACGGTAGCCGCGTCGCGCCCGTCGCCGGGTCATCCGCCGCCTCGTAGGCGATCTGCGCGAATTCGACCGTCGTCCCCGCCGCCACCGCGCGCAGCGAAATCGTCTCCTTGTCGTCCGTCTCCGCCGGCAGCACCAGCGTGCCGTCGGCGAGGATCGTCCGCGCCAGCTCCAGGTCCGCGCCCTGCGCCACGCGAATCTCGCCCACCGCGTCCGCCGCCGCGTCCTCCAGCACCCGCACGACCTGATGCACCCGACGGATCGCGCCGCCGTCCGGCAGCAGCTGCACGATTTCCTGGTCCAGCAGCCACACCGTCGCGGCGTTGTCAGTCACCTCCGCCTGCGCCAGCGCCTCGCCATCGCGGACAAACGGCTGCCAGATCGGCCGCGCGCCGGCCTGGATCGCCCGCTGCCGCGCCTCCAGCGGCAGGTGCGGCGCCGTGAGCAGGCTGTGCAGCGCTGTCTGCGTCGCCGCCGCGTCCTGGCGCAGCTCCGCGTCCTGCAGCGCCTGCCAGTAGTCCGCCTGCGCGTCGTCACCCCACAGCGGCCGCGGCGGCAGCGGCTGGTGCAGCGTCTGCGCCACAAGCTGCGCCAGCCCGGCGGCTTCGCGCGCGTGTATCGGCTCCAGCTGCGCCGCCAGCAGCGAGCCCAGCGCCGCGTCCAGCCGCCCGGCCATCGACTCGGCAAACGCCCGCGCCAGCCGCTCGCGCGGGCACTGCAGCCGCAGGTCCAGCAGCCGGCGGATCAGCGGCCGGTTCAGCGTGTCCTGACCGATCGTCAGCGCGTGGCTCAGCGTGCGGCAATCGCCCGGCGCTGCCTGCTGCGCCGCCTCCGCCGCCGTTGCCGCCAGATCGGCCAGCCCCAGCGCCTGGTAGGTCATCGCCAGCTCCAGCTGCAGGTCCGCACGCAGCGGCAAAGCCAGCTGGTTCGGCGCGGCGTCCGCCAGCGACACCGGATGCAGCAGCGGCTGCAGCGACTGCCACGCCAGCTGCGCCTGGCCGGCCTCACGCGTGTGCACGACGCGCGCCAGCAGCGCGTCCGCGTGGCCGGGCCAGTGCGCCAGCAGGCCATCCACGGCGGACGCCGGCGGCAGCGTCGTGGCATCGCGCAGGTCGCCGCGGCCGATCGCCACGTGCGTCGGCACCAGCGCGTTGGGGAATTGCTGGGCCAGTTGCGCCATCGCTTCGCTGTCCGGCTCCCGCAGCGCGCCCAACACGGCGTCCAGCGTTGCGTGCCACGGCGGCGCGGGTGGCGCCACGACCGGCTGGCCGGCGACGAGCGCGAGCTGCAGCGGCTGGCCGTTTTGGCCAATCGGCACAACCACATCCAGCCGATGCGGCCCCGCCGGCAGGTCCAGCCACGTCTCGGCGTGGGTATCGGCGTCGCCGGGCTCCACGCGCACGAGCGGCTGGCCATCGCACCAGACGCGCACCGGCCGCGGGGAGACAACCCGCAGCAGCAGCGGCTGCGACCGCGGCTGGGTGAACGCCGCCTGCAGGCGGTACACGCCGGGATCGCGCGCCGGCAGGCGCCACGGCCCTTGCGGCGGCGACGGCAGCGGCAGCGCCCCAGCGAGCGGCGGCAGCGCGTCCGGCACCTGCGTCAGCCCGGTGAAAAGGCGGCGGGAGAGCGGCAGCGGCTCCAGCGTCACCTGCAGCGGCAGCGTCGGGCCTGGCGCCGGCTGCCAGTCCGCCAGGGCGATTTGCCGCCGCCAGCGCTCCGCCGGCGCACCCAGTGCCAGCCAGCGCTGCAGATCCTCGGCATGCAGGGCAAGCTGCGCCGCCACGAGCGCCGGGTCGCGCTGCGCCAGCTGGGCGAGCACCTCGACGGCGACGGTCAGCAGCTGATCGGCGCGGCTGCCCGGCGTGACCGCCGCTTGTTGCGCCAGCGCCAGCCACGCGTCCCAGCGCGGCGCCACCGCCGCAGCGCCATCGGCCGCCAACGCGCGGGCCAGCAGGTCCGGCAGCGGAGCCGTCGGCGGCAGCGGCGGCGCCGACGCCAGCCGATCGCAGCCGTGGCCGTGCAGCAGGCAGAGCCACGCCGATTGGACAAAGCCTGCCGCGTCCGCCGGCCGCGCCGCCAGCCGTTCGTCGAGCCGCACCGCGTCGACGCCCGGGTCGAGCGCATTCAGCGACCCGGCGCAGCCCGCCAGCCATAGCAGCAGCGGCAGCAGACGCTTCATGGCGCCACCTCCAGCTTGCGCAGCGGCACGTCGGTGCGCAGCACGTTGTCCACACCCGTCAGCCAGCGCTGCAGCGCCGGCACATCGGCGGCGGGCACCACGCGGCGGTCGATCTGCAGGTGCGTCCGCAGCGTCAGCGCGCCGTCCGCAGCGACTTCACTGCGCAGCGAGAACTGGCCGAGCGGCTTGCCGTCGCCGCCCAGCACGACCTCGTCGACCAGCGGCGGCTGCCGCGCCACCGCGTATCCCGGCGGCGGCACAAGCCACGCCGTGTGCGCGACCTCGGTGGCGTGCGCCAGCACAAGCGGCTGGGTCCGGCCGAGCTTGACGTGGAACAGCTGCGTGTACGGCTGGCTCGGCCGCAGCGGCTGCACGGACAGGCCACCGCCCGGCAGATGCCGCGCCCACTCCGGCGACCGCGCGCGCACGTGGATCTTGACGGTCTCGGCCAGCGGCTCGATGCCGGTCGTCGTCACCTCTTCCACGACAACGCCGGGAAAGCGCGCCGACAGGAACTGCTCCATCTGCTCGCGCCGCGACGTGTCCACCCACAGCTGCGCGCGGGCGTCGGCGGCGGCCAGGCCATGCATCTCAAAGTCCACTTCCAGGTGCGCCGCGCCATCGGCCTGGACCTTCACCTCCAGCTTGACGGACTGCAGGTGCTCGTGCGCCGGCGCGTCCGGCAGCACCTCCAGCTTGGCCGGCGCCGTACCCGGCTTGCCGATGCGCAGCGCCACGCCGCCGGCATCGCCTTCGGGGAGCTCACGCGGTCCATGGTGCGTCGCCGTCGCGTCCAGCCACCAGTTCAGGCTCGGCACGTAGGCGATGGCGTGGTTGAAGATGCCCAGACTCGCCACCGCGTCGTGCAGCTGCCCGGCGTCCGCGGTGCGCACCAGCACAACCTGCGCGTCGATGCCGACCTCCGCCAGCAGCGCCACAAGCAGCGTCGCCTTGTCCTTGCAGTCGCCAAACGCGCGCTGCAGCACCTCGCGCACGGCGTGCGGCTTCAAGCTGTGGATGCCAAATTCAAGGCCGACGTACCGCACCTGCGTCGTGGCAAACGCATACAGCGCGCGGACTTTCTCCTCGTCGGTGGTCAGCCCTTGGGTCAGCCGCATGGCTTCCGCGTGCACCACAGGATCGGCACCGCGCGCCGGGATCGCCTCCGCCGCCAGCTGGCTCCACCACTGGCTCAGCGCCGCCCAGCTCGCAAAAGTCGAGACCTGCAGGTACGGCATCACGTCCGTCGTCCCCGGCATGTTCTCCTCGCTGACGATCGCCGCCTGCGGACCCAGCTGCAGCCGCCATTCCTCCCACGCGCCGCCATCGTGGCGATCCGCCGACTGCACGTGGCGCTGCACCGGCTGCGGCAGCGGCGGCTGATGGGGCCGCGGATCGACCACCTGCGCGTGCACCTGCGTCCCCGCCGGCAGCAGCACCACGACGTCGGTCTCGCGCACCGGCCGCGTGTCGCCCAGCGTCAGCAGCTCACCGAACACGAGGCCAAACGGCGTCGGCGCCAGGTCGCGCTCCACATGCTCGACGACGATCGCGTCGCCTGGCCGCAAGTTGTTGAAATGCAAGGTCATACGCTCGAGGTCAAAGTACATGCCGGAGTCGTCTTCGCCAAACTGATCGACGCTCTGGTTGCTGCACGGCTCCACCCGACCGTCGGCGCGGACGATGACCGCCTGCAGCACGTCGGCGCGGCTCAGCGTCGGCGCGTAGTCGAGGTCCACAGTCTGGTTCGCCTCGCAGCCGGGCCCCAGATACCGCACCAGCGCCTCGTATTGCGCCTGCTGGCCGTTGCCCACGCCCTGGATCACCGTCTGCTGCAGCCGTTCCTCGCTCGGATGGACGCGCGGCGCCGCCAGCTCCTGCCGCACCAGCGCCACCAAGTCGCGGCGGTACGGCGTGAAGAACTCGCCCGCCGGCTGCAGCTGCGCCAGCCGCCAGCGCAGGTCCGTGCGCGCCGGCGCCCGCTCCACCGCGGCCTTGAGCGCAGCGACCGCCTCGTCGGGCTGCGCCTGCAGCCGCGTCAGCGCCTGGGCGCGCAGCTCCAGCGTGCTCGCATGCACGAGGTGCGCCGGCAGCTGCGCCAGGTCCGCCAGCGCCTCGCCCGGCTGGTTGCGCGCCAGATCGTACCGCGCCAGCACCTCCCACGCCCGGCTGCGGCCGGGATACTGCGCGGTCAGGAACTGCGCCTGCGCCACCGCTTCCGGCCGGCGATCGGCGTCGACGAGCGCCGTCAGCAGCCCGGTCTGCACGTCCAGCCGGCCCGGCTCCAGCGCCATCCACTGCTTGTGCAGCGTCACCGCGCCGCCGAGGTCATCGCGCGCCACGGCGTCGCGGATCCGCGCCTCCAGCAGCTCCGGCGCGTCCGGCCAGCGCTTGGCACACTGGCCGAGCAGCGCGCTCGCCACGCCATCCGCGCCCAGCCGCGTCCACAGCGCTGCGCGCACGACGCAGCCGCGCAGCAGCTCGTCCTCTGGCCGCCGCCCGGTGCGCGCCGCCCAGTCCTGCCACAGCCGGTGCGCCTGCGGCGTCTTGCCCATCGCGTCCAGCGCGCTCGCCTGGGCGATCAGCAGCTGGGCGTTGTCCGGCAGCACGTCCGCCCACAGCCGCAGCCGGTCGATGCGGTCGCCCAGCTCGCCCGCCAGCAGCGCGTGGCCCACGGCGATGTCGCCATCGGCCGGCAGTTCGTCCGGATCCAGCGTCAGCAGCCGCTCGGTCAGCTCGGTATGCATCGGCCAGCTGTGCCACGCCAGCGCCAGCAGCGCCGGCAGCGGCGACGGCTTGGGCGGCGCGACCGCCGACGGCCAGCGCAGGCCCAGCACGCTGTCGGTCGGCCAGGCCGAGTCGATCGCTTCCACCGCAGTCGCCGCCTCGGGCAGCGGGGTCACCGCCACCGCCGGCGATGGCGGATCCGGGCGCTGGACCAGCGGCAGCGGCGCCCCCGTCGCATCCCGCCAGCTCACCCGCAGCGGCGTGCTGCCGACCGCCGGCGCCACCTT
This sequence comes from uncultured Myxococcales bacterium, assembly GCA_903869075.1. Classification (GTDB taxonomy): domain Bacteria; phylum Myxococcota_A; class UBA9042; order UBA9042; family UBA9042; genus CAIYBN01. The sequence continues at coordinate 6,374 of CAIPXZ010000585.1, forward strand.
CACAAGCAGCCGGTGCCACTGCGCCGTCAGCTGCACCGTCGCCACCGGCACGTCCGGCAGCAGCGGCGCAGCGCCGGAAATGCCAAATTGCTCCGCGCGTTCAGGCAGCTGGGCGATCGGCACGCCATCCAGATACACCCGCACCGCGCCTATCGCGCCGACCGACAGCTGCGCTGGCCCGGCCTTTGTCGGCTGCAGCCACGCGTCGAGAAAAACGATCGCGTCGTCGGGCTGCTCCACCCACTCGTCCACGAACAGCCGCCCGGTCGGCCCCACGAGCCCCGGCCCCAGCGGCTGCCACTGCACCGGCCCCACGCGCCCCGGCCAGCTTGCCTGCAGCGCGGTCTGAGTGGCGCCCAGCCGCTGCGCCTCGCGCTCCACCGGCGACTGCCGGGCGAACGACGAGCCGTGCTCCGCGCCGAACGGCCCCAGCCAGCGCCACTGCGTCATCACGCCGTCGGCCACGCGCCAGCGCGCCAGCGCGCGGAGATCGCCCGCGCGCCGCGCCGCTTCCGCCAGCAAATCGCCGAGAAACTGGCTGACGACCGACTGCCGCGTCCTGGCCGCGCCCAGCCACTTCTGCGCCGGTGGCGTCAGCGCCCGCAGCAGCTCCGTCGGCGGCACTGCGCCCAGCGTCCGCGCCGCCGCCAGCACATCCGCCAGCGCTGTCACGCCCTGGCCGCGCTGCAGCCGCGCCGCCGCCTGGCGCAGCATCGCGCGTTCATCCGCCAGCGCTGGCAGCGCGACGAGCAGCAGCAGAAGCACAAGCACGCGTCGCATCGCCACAACCCTCCAGTTCGTGGGACGCGCCGGCCGCTGGTTCGGTTTGCGCTGCGGCATCAGCCGCCAACGAGGACGTCTGCGGAGCCTTCGATGAGCTTGCCCATGCCGCCGCAGTGCTGATCGGCGTCGCCCATGCGGTGCGCGCCTTTGCCGTTGATTTTCACAGTGCCGGAGCCGCCTTGCGCCGTCCAGGTGTTGCCGCCGCAGCAGGCCGCGTGCACGCCGGGGTCGCCCATGCGCAGCGCCGGCTTGCCGTTGACGAGCACGTCGCCGGAGCCGCCCGTCGCCGGGCCAATCGCCGGATGCGGGCAGGCCGGACAGCCGTGGGAGTCCGCGGGAACAGACGACTTATCGCCCAAACGACCTTGACCAGGCATCGCGGCTCCTCGGCTTACTTGGACAGCGGCGTCTCGCCGATGTTCAGGCCCACTTCCAAAGTCAGGCGCACCAGCGGGCCGGACTGCACGTCGTCATACTGCGCGGCCGGCCGCAGCGATTTCAACATAAAATCGGCGCCGATGCTGCTGAAAAACAGGCCGTGGCCGCTCAGGATGCGCAGCTGGCCGGTCAGGTAGTCAAAGCTGGGCTGACCGCTGTGCACGGCAACGTGGTTGTAGTTGAGCGAGGCACACAGGCCGGCCAAGCGCGGAAAGACGACGCCGGTCCAGATCGCGACGCCGTTGGGCTTGGCGGCTGGGTTGGGTGAGCCGGACGCCAACATGCCGGCGTAGCTCTGGTAGCGCGCGCCGCCGACCCAGGAGACGAGCGGGACCTCGTCCTCCGCGGCGCGGCTCAGGTGCACAAACGCGCCGGCGCCCCAGTTCACGTCGGCGGTGGTCTTGGACTGGTCGTTGGTCAGCATCGCCAGCCCGCCGTCCAGATGCGGCACGATGCCCCAGACAAGGCCCTTGCTCTCCTTGGGCTCCGCAGGCTTGGCGGGCTTGGCGGGCTTGTCCTGACCCGCTTCAGCTGCCGGCTTTTTGACAACTTCGACCGGCGCGGTGGCGACCGGCGGCGCGACCGGGCTGACCGCTGCAACCGGCACAACGGCAACGGGCGGCGCCACGACGGGCGGCGCCTCCGGCGGCAGCTGTGGCGGCAGCGTCACCGCCAATTTCTGCGGCCGGCTCACTGCCACAAGCACCCCGGCGCGCGGGTGAAAGCCCGGCAGCGCGAGCCGCAGCCGATGGGGACCCGGCGTCAGGCGCAGCGTCAGCGGCGTTGGCCCGGCGTCCACCTCGTCGACCGTCGCCAGCGCGCCCGGCGGCTCGCTGCTCAGCGCCACCGTCGGCGACTCCGCCGCGGTCACGCCCGCCGGCAACGGCACCGCGAGCGGCGCAAACCGCCGCACGCCGTTCAACAGCTCACCCGCCACGCGCTGGCCACGCGCCGACAGCCCGGGCAGCGTCAGCGCCGCCGCCTCCACCGCCGCCAGTTCCGCCGCGTCGGCGGTCTGCCACAGCACAAGCCGCGCGCGCAGGTCCTTGCCGTCCTGGCGCAGCGCCGTCGTCACCGCCCACGCCGCGCCTTGGCCGCGCGCGACCTCCAGCCGGCAGCGAAAATCGCACACCGCCGCCGCGCCCGCCGTCGGCCGGGCCTGCTCGGCGCGCAGGTAATCGGTCACGGACAGCACCGGGCCGAGCGCCGCGTCCTGCGCCTCGCGGTACAGCGCCGCCTGGACCTCGCGCGCCAGCTTCTCCGTCTCCTCGCCCGACGTCCCCGTCGGCGGCAAGATCACAAGTCCTTCCGGGATCTTGCGCTGCGCCTTGTCCGCATCGGCCTTGGCCTGCGCCGCCTTTTGCCGCTCGAGCTCGGCCTTCGCCGCCGCCGCTTGACGCGCCGCTTCCGCTGCCGCCGCGTCTGCCTTCTTGCGCGCGTCGGCGTCTGCCTGCGCCTGCGCCGCGATCGCCGCGTCAATCGCCGCCAGATGCGTCTGGCCATCCGCCAGCCCCGCCGGCGTTTTTTCAATCTTCAGGTACAGCTCCAGCAGCGCCCGCGCCTCCGCCAGCTTCCTGGCCTGCTCGCGCGCGCGCGCGGCGTTGAAGACCGCCGTCGGCGCCTTCGCCAGGTCGTAGACTTGCATGAACAGGTCGGCGGCGAGGTCAAACTGCCCGTCGCGAAACGCTTGTTTGGCTTGGAGGTCCAGGTCTTCCGCCTGGCGGCTCGGGCTCGGCGGCGGCGCGATCGGCGGCTTGGCGTGGGCCGGCACCGTGAGCAGGGCGATCAGGACCACGAGGCTGGCGTGCGACCATTTCATGCCGACCAGTATGACGCGCCCGCGGTGGCTTGGCAAAGCGCGCGGCTACTGGTGGTGGTGCAGGCTTTCCACGAGGTACGGATCTTTGGACGGCAGCAGGGACGCCTTGCCGAGCATCGTCGTCACGGTCAGCAGGAACAGTCCAGCCACCGCGGCGGTCGCGCCGATCTCCGGCAGGCCAAAGTACGGACCGGTGCCGCTCAGCAGCGTCTTTTGCTCGGCGGCAAAGTGCGACGTCGCCGGCGTGACCTGCAGGTACACGTCCAGCCAGTGGCCGACGAGCATCAGGATCGCGACCGGCACCAGCACCTTGACGTTGCGCTTGTTGGGCCGCGGCAGCAGCACGAAGAACGGAATCGTCCAGTTGATCAGCAAGTTGGTGGCCCACAGGCACAGCCAGCCGGTGTCCTGCCGGATGATGAAGTAGCCGGTCTCCTCCGGGATGTTGGCGTACCAGATCAGCAGGAACTGGCCGATCCAGATGTACGCCCAGAACGTCGCGAGACCAAACATGAACTTGCCGATGTCGTGCAGGTGGTTCTCGTTGACGTGCGGCAGCAGCCCGGCCTTCATCAGCGCCACGGTCACCAGCAGGATCATCGCCATGCCCGACGCGTGGGCGCCGGCAAACTGGTAGACGCCGAACATGGTGGAGAACCAGTGCGGCTCCAGGCTCATCAGCCAATCCAGCGCGCCGAGCGTCAGCGTCAGGCCCATGAAGATGATGTAGATCACCGAAAACAGCAGGTTGCGCTCCGTCAGCTTGACGTCGCCGGTCGCGTCCTGCTGCACCGAGCGCTTGCGGATGAAAAACGTCAGCAGCGACCACCCGCCGATGATGACGACCATCCGGATCAGGAAGCCGTTCGGATTGAGCAGCACCGCTTTGTGCTGCAGGAGGTGATCTTCGGCC
>CAIPXZ010000586.1 GCA_903869075.1 uncultured Myxococcales bacterium
CATTTGCGATCTTCGTCACCAAAGCATCCGCATCTGATTTGGCTTTCGCATTCGCCGTAGCCGCATTATCCTGCGCCTGCTTCACCCGGGCATCTGCGTCAGCCTTGGCTTTATCAGCCAGCGCCAGCGCGTCCTGCTGCGCCTTGGTCACGTCCGCCTGCGCCGCTTCCGGGTTGGTCGCCGCCAGCTTTTGGGCTGCGCCGATCTTCTCGGTCACGGCCGCCATGTCCTTGAATGCCTTGGAAGAACCGGCGCACATCGTCTGGTAATCGGTGGCGAATTTCGCCAGCTCCGGCGTCTCAATCGCCAGCTTTTTCACTTCCGCGGCGCCGGCTTCCACCTCCGCCGACATCGCCTTGAACGCCGTGGCGCCGACGTCCAGCGGCGCGTCCGCCGGCAGATCGTCGGACAGCTTGCGCACCTTGGTCGTGTGCGGGTTGATGGCGCCAATGAGCGCCTTGCACTCCTCTTGCTTTTTGGCCTCGGCGCAACCGGCGAGGGACACGGCCGCGGCGACGACAAGGCAGCAGAGCGACGAAACTTGATTCATAGGACCTCCAGCGCGACAGCGCCTTTTTTTGCACATGCGGGATCAGGCCCGCACGGCGCGGGACACCGGGCCGATCAGAGTCGACGCGCCGCCCGCGGTCAATGGTGCGGGGCGAGCGATTGTCATGGATACGCAACGCCGACGGCCGCGGCGAAGGCAAACGCGGCTTTTGGCCGGTCGGCCAGATTGACACTGCGCCCCAAAATCGAGTCTGCTAGGCGCGCCGCAGTGGCCTTCCATCACGCCACAGGAGATGCACATCATGGCCCTCACCCCTCGCGTCAAAAAGATCCTGTCCTGGTACCAGAGCGACAACCCCGGCACGCGCGCCAACCTCGTGCGCATGCTCAACCACGGCAAGCTCAAGGGCACCGGCAAGATGGTGATTTTGCCTGTGGATCAAGGCTTTGAGCACGGCCCCGCCCGCTCTTTTGCGCCGAACGCGCCGGGCTATGACCCGACCTACCACTTCGAGTTGGCGCTCAAGGCGGGCTGCAACGCCTACGCCGCGCCGCTGGGCTTCATCGAGGCAGGCGCGGCGGAGTACGCCGGGCAGATCCCGTTGATTCTCAAGCTGAACAACTCGGACAGCGTCGGCGGGCCGTCGGATCCGTGCTCGGCGATTACCGGATCGGTCAATGAGGCGCTGCGCCTCGGCTGCGCCGCCATCGGCTACACGATTTACCCGGGCTCCAACAACCGCAACACGATGTACCAGGACCTGCGCGAGCTGACCGAGGAAGCCAAGGCCAAAGGCCTCGTCGTCGTCACCTGGTCGTACCCGCGCGGCGGCAAGCTGTCCAAGGACGGTGAGACTGGCATCGACATCGCCGCCTACGCCGCGCAGATCGCCGCGCAGCTGGGCTCGCACATCATCAAGGTCAAGCCGCCGACGGCGCATATCGAGCAAGACGCGGCGCGCAAGGTCTATGAAAAATACAACATTCCCATCGCGACGCTGAGCGATCGCGTGCGCCACGTTGTGCAGTCGGCGTTCGGCGGCCGGCGCATCGTGATCTTCTCCGGCGGCGAGGCCAAGGGCACCGAAGCGGTTCTCGAAGAGATCCGCGCGATTGCCGCCGGTGGCGCCTTCGGCTCCATCATGGGCCGCAACGCCTTCCAGCGCCCGGAAGCCGAGGCCATCGCGCTGCTGCACGACGTCATGGCGATCTACCGCGACGCGCCGTAACCGCCTAACATGCCGAAAATTCAAGGCTCCGCGGCGATCCTCCTGGCCGCCCTTCTCTGGTCGTCGGGCGGGCTGTTCATCAAGTGGATCCCGCTGCCGGCGCTCGCTGTAGCAGGCGGTCGCGCGACCGTCACAACGCTGTTCTACCTGGCGATTTTGCGGCCCAATCTGCGGCGCGCGCGGCTGTCGACCGCGCTCGCCTACGCGGGCATGATCCTGACGTTCGTCGCCGCCAACAAGCTGACGACTGCCGCGAGCGCCGTCCTGCTGCAGTACACCGGCACGGCGTGGGTGCTCATCGCCGGTAACCGGCTGTTCGGCGAGCGCGTGACCAAGGTGGACGTGTTCGCCGTTGTCGGTTGCCTCGGCGGCATGGCGCTGTGCTTGCTGGACGACGCCCGCGGCATCACCTGGCAGGGCAACGCCTTGGGCGCCATCTCTGGCGGTTTTTTCGCCGTCGCCGTGCTGCTGATGCGCCGCGACGCGCAAGCCGGCAGCGAGTCGGCGCAGGCGTCCGTCACGCTGGGCAACCTGATCGCCGCGGTTTTTGGCCTGAGCCTCGCCGGCAGTGACCTCTGGCATGGCCTGCACCCGGCACCGGTCGCCGGGCTGCTGTGGCTCGGTCTGATGCAGATGGGCGCGGCTTACCTGCTGTTCCTGCGCGGGCTGCGGACGGTCACGGCGTCGACGGCGAGCCTGCTGTCGCTGTTGGAGCCCGCGGTGAGCCCGATTTGGGTCTGGCTCGGAACCGGCGAACGTCCTGGTCTCGCTACACTGAGCGGCGGAGCGCTGATGCTGGGATCTCTCGCGCTCCGCGCGCTCGTGCAACGATAAGGCGTGGACTCACGCCGACTCTTCGGCGACGTCGTCCGACGACGGAACCGCGTGCGAAGGCTTGAGCTGCATCACCCGATTGCGCTCAGCCTCCAGCACTTTCTTGGGCTGCTTGGCCAGCGGCAGCGCGAACAACGCCAGCGCGAGAATGATCAGCGCCGGTGCAAAGAAGACCATGCTCATGGCCCATTGCTGCAGATAACTCCAGTTCATGACGCCCTCCACCGTACAACCTCGCAATAGGGTCGCGAGGCGCCGCTCCAGCGAGCGGTGCTCTGTAACGGGATGCCCCCCGGCATCCTCCCCAATCGGACCCGTAATCAGCCCCTTGCGGGGCATGGCTTACGCGCCCACGTGCGCCCCGTGCGCATCGTCGTGGTCGGCGCTGGCAACTGGTCCCGGGCCATCGCCCTTGTAGACAAGCTGGCCAAGCGCCACTGGAATTGCGATTTTGATCATGATGGTAAAGGCCAGAAACCCGAGGCCGAAGATACCGGCCGCGACCTGCACTTCGTGCGCGGTCGGCGTGTACGCGTAGATCTCGCCGAGCGTGTCAGGCGTCAGGCCGGGAATCACCAGGCCGATGCCTTTCTCAATGTACACGCCGATGTACAGCAGGACGCAGCCGACATTGAGCGTGAAGAAATTCTTGCGCGTCGCTGGCACAAGAAACAGCACGAGCGCAATCACCGTCGCCACCACGCTGGTCCAGCCGTAGATGGCCAGACCGCGGCCTTCACCCACGCCGAAGTACAGGTACTGGGTGTGGATGAGGTGGTGGGTGTCGCTGTAGAACTCCTTGAACACCTCGGCGACGAGGAAGAACAGGTTCATGGCGATGGCGTAGGCCATGAGCTCGGCGATCTTCCAAATCGCTTCGTTCTTGATCTGCAAGCCAAACGCCTTGCGAAGAATCTGCAGCAGAATCAAGATGATGGCAGGACCGGAGCAGAACGCCGAGGCGAGGAAGCGCGGCGCAAGGATCGACGCATTCCAGTACGGGCGGCCAGCCAGACCGCTGTAGAGGAACGCGGTGACGGTGTGGATGCTGACGGCCGCCGGAATCGACAGCAGCACCAGCGGCACGACGAAGTTGTTGTTCGGTTTGCGGCCGAAGAACGCCGAGTACAGCAGGTGCGAGACGATCGCCACGTTGAGGATCAGGTACATGTTCAGCACCATGACGTCCCAGGACAGCAGCGACCGCGGAAAGTTCGGTGAGCCGATGATGGGAAACAGGTGGAACGCGCGGTCTGGCCGACCGACGTCCACCGCCACGAAGCCGAGGCACATGACGATGGCGGAGATGGCCAAGAGCTCGCCGATGATGGCGATCTCGTAGATGGGCCCCCAGTGGTAGACGTACGCCGGGATGACCAGCACGACCGCGGCGGCAGCGACGCCGACCATGAACGTGAAGTTGCCGATGTAGAAGCCCCACATCACCTGGTCGCGCATGCCCGTGAGGATCAAGCCCTCCTGGAACTGGTGGGCATAGCCCCACGCGCCGTAGGTGATGAGACACAAAAGGAATGCCACCCAGGTGTAATACGTCCGCGAGCCCTTCAAGGCGTGGCTGGCGGCACCGGTGACGAATTGGACGAAGTGCTTGAACATGAATGACCTCCGGTGCCGGTCAGATGCCGAAGAAGTAGAAGAACTTGGGCTGCGTATTCAGGTCCTCTTTGAGGATGAACACGCGCTTGGACTCGAGCACCGCGCGGATTTCGCTCTTGGGGTCCAGCATGTTGCCGAACTTGCGAGCGCCGACCGGGCAGATCTCCACGCACGCCGGATACCGGCCCGCGCGGGTGCGCTGCACGCAGAACGTGCACTTCTCCACGACGCCCTTGGGCCGCGGCCGATTGCCGAGCACGTGGGTGTTCGTGTTGACCTGGTCCGCCGGCAGGTGCGGCTCAGCCCAGTTGAAGCGCCGCGCGCCGTACGGGCAGGCGACCATGCAGTAGCGGCAGCCGATGCACCACTCGTAGTCGATGACCACGATGCCGTCGGGCTCTTTCCACGTCGCCTGCACCGGGCAAACCTTGACGCACGGCGGGTTTTCGCACTGCTGGCACTGCACCGGCATGTAGAAATGGCCCTCGCGCGGCACTTCCTCGGGGTTGTAGTACGGGTTGGCGTCGGAGAGGTCGACGCCCTTCTCCTTCTCCATTTCCAGCACTTTGATCCACTGGATCGGGTTGTTGCGATCGCCTTCCGGGTTCGGCCGCGACTGGTTGTTCTCCTTGACGCAAGCGTGCACGCAGCGGCGACAGCCGATGCAGCGCGACAGGTCCAGCGCGTAGCCGAACTTCACGCCTTCAGCCGCCGGCGTCGCGCGGACGTCGATGTCCTTGTTGAACTTTTTCTTGTAGTCCGCCTCCAGCCGCTTGATCAGCGCCTTGAGCTCGGGCTGCGTCATCTCACGCAGCCGGTGCGCGGTAAACTTCTCCAGGTCTTCAGCGCTGCACGCCGCCGCCGCGGCCGCACCCGCGACAATCGCGCTGTGCTTCATGAAGTTGCGACGGCTCATCGACAGCTTCTGCGCCGCCTCGTCGTCGGTCAGCTCCGGCTCGGTGCCGTGCGGCTCCGGCGCGTGCGCGTGGTCGTGGCCGTGGTCGTGCGCTTTCTCAGTCTTCTGCGCGCAACCGCCGGTCTTGCCACCACAAGTGCAGGCGTGTGTCTCGGGTTTCTCGGTCAACATGACGTCCTCCGTGCGTTCCAGCGGATTAGCGAATCAGGCTCGGGCGCACGGGCGGCGCCTCGGGCTTGAGCGGCTTGAAGTGCGGCGAGTGCGGGTTGTGGCAGTGGACGCACAGCAGGTACTGCTTCTCGCCATTCCACATGCCCGTGCGCTTGCCGTGAATGCCCGACTTCCAGTCCCGGTACTGCGTGCCGTGGCACTGGCCGCAGAGCCGATACGATTCGTCGAACGTGATTGTCACACCGCTCGCGAGGTGCAGCGCATCGCGGTTCTCCGCGTCGTGGCAATCGAGGCACCAGCGATTGGCTTCATCGTGGTGCAGGTGGATGTTGGTGTGGTCTTCCTTCAGCTCGCGCCGCGTGCGGTTCGGCGGCTGGCTGTCGTTGTGGCAATCGCTGCACGGCCAGTATTCCTTGGACAGCGGCGGCTTGGGCACCGCGTAGCCCTTGGTCTCCTCCTTTTGGCCGTGCATCGGGTCGGGCGGCAAGCCTGCCTGCGGCGGCGGAAGATTCACCGGCTCCGTGTGGGTTTGGTCCGGCGTGTCAATCGCCGCCTTGCCCGCCGGAGCAGATTGGCAACTGCCGACGAGCGCTGCGGCCAGCGGCGCGATCAACATCGCGCGAAGGAGCGGTTCAATCCGCGACAAGGTGTTTTTGTGTGGCGACTCTACGGCTGCCATGGCGATCCTCGGGCCCCGATTCAGGCGGGCTGCCCGTGGACTAAGCATCAAGCGTGCCAAGTCGGTGAACGATTCACATTACCTTTTCAGATCATAACCTTGAGCAAACTCCCGGCGTGCCACGGGCGCTCCGCCAAACTGACAGATTGGCAGTGCCAACTTGTCAGCCCGCGGCGCACGTTTGAAATTTCAAGGGGTTGGATCGCCTGACGGCCTGACAGACGTGGCAGTCAGCCTTCGGTGTCGAGGCCGTAGTCGCTGAGCTTGCGGTAGAGCGTCCGCTCGCTGATGCCGAGCACCGCCGCCGCTTGATGCCGATTGCCGCCGACCGCCTGCAGCACCGCGACGATGTGCTCGCGCTCCAGCGAATCCAGCGTGCGCATCACCGCCGACTCCGCCCGCCGCGCGCCGCGCACATGCCGTGGCAAATCATCGACTTCAATCTGGTCCGCCGCCGCCAGCACCGCCGCCGCTTCGACGGCGTGCAGCAGCTCGCGCACGTTGCCCGGCCAATGCCACGCCTGCAGGCGCGCGAGCGCGTCCGGCGAGAACCGCCGCGTCAGGCCAAAACGCGCGTCGATGCGCGCCAAAAAGTGCCGCGCCAGCGTGGGAATATCCTCGACGCGGTCGCGCAGCGGCGGCATCTCCACGTGCAGCGTCCCCAGCCGGTAGTACAGATCGCTGCGGAACTGCCCGCGGGCAATCATGTCTTCCAGGTTGCGGTTTGTCGCCGCCACGAGCCGCGCGTCGACGTGGATCTCACGCGTGCCGCCCACGTGGCGAAAACAGCCGGTCTCCAGCACCCGCAGCAGCTTTTGCTGCAAGCCGAGGCTCAAATCGCCGATCTCGTCCAAGAACATCGTGCCGCCGTCCGCGACCTCAAAAAGTCCGTGTTTGCGCTCTGTTGCGCCGGTGTACGCGCCCTTTTCATGGCCGAACAGCTCACTGTGCAGCAGATCGTCGTGCAGCGTCGTGCAGTCCACAACCACGAACGGCTGGCTCCGCCGCGGGCTGCCTTCATGCACGCGCCGCGCCACGACCTCCTTGCCGACGCCGGTCTCGCCGAGGATCAGCACGCTCGCCTCGCTCGCCGCTACGCGCTCGATCAGCGCCCGCACCTGGGCAAAAGCCGCGCTGGAGCCGATGAAAGCGTTCGTCGACGGCGGCGGCTGGAGCCCGGCGCGCAGGATCGCGTTGCGCTCGACGAGCCGGCGCCGCTCCAGCGCCTTGTCGATGACCACACGCAACTCTTTGATCGAACACGGCTTTGCCACGTAGTCGTACGCGCCGGCGCGCATGGCCGCAATCGCCGTGTCGATGGTGCCGTGGCCGGTCAGCACGATCGCCTCGGTCTGCGGGCTCACGGCGCGCAGCCGCTGCAGAACGGTCATGCCGTCGCCGTCGCCGAGGTGCAGGTC
>CAIPXZ010000587.1 GCA_903869075.1 uncultured Myxococcales bacterium
TGAGCTTGCGACCGCCCTGGGGATGGTCCGGGGATTGACGTCGCGGTCGCCGAGGCCCACGCTCCGCGCCGCCCGGCCGCTGCGTGCCGCGCCTCTGGATGCCCATGACAACGCCCTTGCCGCCCTGCCCAGCCTGTAACTCCGCGTTTGCCTACGAGGATGACGCCCAATTTGTCTGTTCGGAGTGCGGCCACGAGTGGCCGCAGATCGCTGAGGCGCCGGCGGCGCGCGTGGTCAAGGACGCGTTCGGCAACGTGCTCGCCGACGGCGACACAGTCACGGTCCTCAAGGAACTGAAGGTCAAGGGCTCATCGCTGGCGGTGAAGATCGGCACGAAGGTCCGGATTAGCCGACTGGTGGACGGCGACCACGATATCGACTGCAAAATCGAAGGGATCGGCGCGATGGGGCTGAAATCGGAATTTGTCAAAAAGGTCCTGTGACCCCGGCGGCCGCGACCGCAGTCACACGTCCACCGGCTCCACCGCCATCGATTGCGTCGCGCCCTCGATGGTCCGCACCGAATACAACGCCATCGGCTCGGTCTTGCCGCGCAGCGTGTGGATGCCGTGCGACGCCACAAGGACCGACGGATCCAGCCGGTCGCGCACTTCCTGCGTCACGACGATCTCGCCCGGCCCGGCGAGCCGCTGCAGGCGCGCCGCGGTGTTGACAACGTCGCCAATGACCGTGAAGTCCAGCCGCCCGACGACGCTGGCGCCAACCGGCCCGGCGATGACCTTGCCGGCGTGGATACCCGCTGAAATATTCGGGAAAAAGCCAATCCTTGTCTCGATGTCGCCGCGCATCCGGCGGATCGCCTGCCGCGCCTGGAGCACCGCCATCGCCGCGGCCGTCGGCGCATCCGGGCCCTGGAAAGTCGACATCACCGCATCGCCAATAAATTTATCGATGTGCCCGCCTTGCATCACGATACACGAGACGATCGCGTCAAAATAGCTGTTCAGCAGCTGCAAAACCACGCGTGGCTCGTGGCGCTCGCTCAGCGACGTAAACGAGCAGATATCGACAAAAACCACTGTGCGGTCGACCATTTCGTTCGATAGCGGCACCGCGCCGCCGACCCGCGACCGCGCGTAATTCACTGCGCCTTCGCCGACAAACTGGCGCAGGATCAGCGACGCTTGGCGCTCCGCCGCGGCGTGGCGCACGGTGCGGACCTGCTCGACGGTGCGCTCGATGGTTCGCTCAAAATCCTGAAAATCCAATGGCTTGACGAGGAAATCGTAGGCGCCGCGGTTCATCGCCGCGCGGATATTGCTCATGTCGTCGTACGCCGAGACGATGACGGTGCGCACCGTCGGAAAGAACTCGGCGCAGGTCGCCAGCAGCGCCATGCCGTCCATGTGCGGCATGTTGATGTCGCTCACCACGACTTCAATGCTCGGCTCGCGCGCCAGCACGGCGACGGCTTGTTCGCCGTCATTGGCAAAGTAAAAAACGTGCGTTCCTGCGCGAATTTGCTTGCGGAATCGCTGCGCAACGAGCTCCGGCAAATCCGGCTCGTCGTCGACAATCAGCACCACGATCGGCCCGTGGTACCGTTCCGTGACAAGGGAGGCAGCTTTCGTCATCCGTCACTCCCCGGTTCGCCCAGCACGCACGGCCGCAACAGATCAAAATCAATCGGTTTGGCAACAAATCCAACCGCGCCAAGCGTGCGCGCCTGCTGCTGTTTTTCGGCATCGCCGTACGCCGAAATCATCACAACGGGCAGTTCCGGCGCGCGCTCACGGAGGCGGCGCAGCAGCTCGAAGCCGCTCATGCCCGGCATGTTGATGTCCGACAGAATCAGCACAAAGTCGCTCGGCCGCGCCTCGTAGATCTGCAGCGCCTGCTCGCCCGACAGCGCGAACGTGAAAGCGACGTCGCCACGCTTGATTTCACGGCGGAAACGCTGGACGAACAGGTCCGCCACGTCGCTTTCATCATCCACAACCAGGACCTTGCGCATCAGCCCTCCTCACGCCGCGGCGTACGGCAAACTCACAACGAATTCACTCCCTTCACTCGAGTCCGGGGCGATCGCCAGCTCGCCGCCGTGGCTGCGAACAATGTCATAACAAATCGACAAACCCAAGCCCGTGCCCGCGCCAGGCGGTTTGGTCGTGAAAAAGGGCTCGAAGATCTTCTCGCGCAGCGCCGCCGGCACACCCGCACCGTTGTCGCGCACCGCCAGCCGCACGCTCGCACCCGCGTGGATTGTCTGCACGAGGACGTGCGCGCGGTGGTCCGGCTCGGCCTCGCGGCGCGCCAAAGTGGCGTCACAGGCGTTGCCAACGAGGTTGAGCACCACGCGGCTCAGGTCCTGCGGCGCGAAGGCGAAGTGCGGCACCGCCGGGTCGAGTTGCCGCTCCAGTTCCAGCTGCAAGTCCGGGTTGCGGGCACGAACACCGTGAAATGCAAGGGAAACGTACTCATCGACCAGCGCGTTGAAGTCCGCCACCGCGCGCTCGCCCGCCTGCCCGCGCGCGTGCAGCAGCATGCCGCGCACGACGCCGTCGGCGCGCTTGCCGTGGCGCAACACCTTGTCCACATTGCCTTTGATCATCCCGCAGAGCTCGCGCAGCTCCGCGACATCCGGCGCGCCATCGGTCTGCAGCAGCTCCAGCATCTCGTCGGCGAGCTCGAGCGACAGCTCCGCAAAATTGTTGACAAAATTCAACGGATTTTTGATTTCATGGGCGATGCCCGCTGTCAGTCCGCCCAGCGATGCCAGCTTTTCCTGCACCACAAGCTGTTGCTGCATCGCCTGGATCCGCTGCAGATTCGCCTCCAGCTCTGCCTGCTTGACGCGCAGCGCCCGGTTGGCATCGCCCAGCTCCGCCGAGCTCAGCACCAGCGACCGCTCGATAATCGCCCGATCCTCGTCCAGCTGCTGGTACGCCACGTCCACCGCATCCAGCAAACCGGTCAGCTCCGGCGGCGGGTTGTCAGCGAGATACTTGCGAATTTGCCGCTGCAACAGGCGGTGGCGGTTCAGCATCGGTCAGTTCCGCTCCCGCAGCAGCGTGATGGTCATTGTCTGGTTGTGCAATTCACAAGGCGCGCCAACGGCTTGCGGGCACAGCTCGCCGTACGAGTAGAACCCGGTCAACGTCGTCGCCGCGCCGACAACTTCACGCACGGCGTCGATTTCTTCCTCGACGCGCTGCTTCATCACCAGCCGCCGCCCGACGCAGGACACGAGGATCGCCAGCGTCGGCGTGTCCGTCATCGCCGCCCGCGCCAGCCGCGCCGCCGATTCGGCACCCGCGACAAGCCGGTCGGTGCTCGCGTGCATGAGCTGCGCCGTGCCGCCGAGCGGAATGTCCCCGGCAAAAGTCATGGATTCCGCGTCGTTGTCGATCGCCAGCACGGTGCGCACAACGCCTTGCGTCGCGCCTTCGCGCGTCACGAGAATCGGAAACAGCAGCGCGCTCGCCGGCAGCTCCGCCGCGTGTTCATTGAGGTATTCCTTGTACTTGGCCAGCCCGCCCTTGCCGTCCAGCTCGTGCAGCACGGAGCCCTGCGCCTTGGTGATTTGCCGCATCGGTCCGAACGCCCGCCAGCCGCCGAACGAGCCAAAGCCGACCTCGAGCGCGTCGCCGTGAAAGCCGATCGCCGCGACGATGTCCTCGCCCGCTGCGTCGTCGGCGATCACGAGCGTCTTGGCAAAGTCCGCGAGGTCACCCGCCAGACCGCCGGTGACGCTCACGCCCGCGCCGACCGCGCCCTGCAGCGCCGTCGCCAGCGCCGTACCGTTGACGTGCAGGCCGTTGGAAAGCACGAATACGTGGCTCAGGTCTGGCGCTGCGAGCGATCGGCCGAGCTCCGCGCCCGCGCCTCACTGCCGTCCACCGCACCGCAGCGCGCGACTTGCAGCGATAGGCGTGTGCGCGCAAACGCGACGGCGGTCACAGTCACCGTGCCTTCCGAGACGAGATCGCCGTGGATCTCGCCACTGCTGGAGCCCGCGACGACGATGGCGCCGGGGAACGTCCGCCGCAGCTCCAGCGCGACCTCGGGCACCACCGCGCGGGTGCCAAAGGCGAGGACGAGCTGCGCGCCGAGCGCATTGTCCAGCGGCGGTGAAAAACCAGCAGACGTCCATTGAAAGGCTTTGGTTTGCATCATCCCTCGCCGGCGCAGAAATTCATCCGCGCAGAATTGTCACAAGAAATCCAAGGACATAGCGCGACGCACGCCAGACAGGAACTCGAGCTCTCGGACCGGGTCTATGAAGTCTTGCGACGGCTCCCGCAAAGAACACCTGCGCCCAGTGAGCGTAAACTTGACTCTCGCCGCGGTCAAGCGCGAATTCTCGGTGGATTCAGGGCAAATTCACGCGACGCGCGGCAGCGGCGCTTGCACTGTTACAAGCGTGTGACTTGCCATCCGGCCGAGCCAAGGTGCGCGTGGAGACTGCTGCGCCGGTCGCGAACGCAAAAGCGCGGCGCCAGGTCCCAGCTCCTCGCGCCGCGCTCTCGCCTGCCCCGTCTTGTGCCGCTGCCGGCTGCCGATCGGCTATTTCTCGATGAACTGCGCGGTCTCGGTCGAGCCTTCCAGCGCCGTCGTCGAGCTCAAGCCGCCCGAGACGATGGTCGCCACGGCGTCAAAATAGCCGACGCCGACTTCACGCTGGTGCTTGGTCGCCGTGTAACCGTGCTTCTCCGCAGCGAATTCTTCCTGCTGCAGCTCCGAATACGCCGCCATGCCGCGGCTCTTGTAGTCGTGCGCCAGCTCGAACATCGCAAAGTTGAGCGCGTGGAAGCCGGCGAGCGTCACGAACTGGAACGCGTAGCCCATCTTGCCGAGCTCGACCTGGAACTTGGCGATCGTCGCGTCGTCCAAGTGCTTCTTCCAATTGAACGACGGCGAGCAGTTGTAGGCCAGCATTTTGCCGGGAAATTTCGCATGCATCGCGTCAGCAAACTTCTTGGCGTCCGCCAGATCCGGCGTCGAGGTCTCCATCCACACAACGTCGGCGTACGGCGCGAACGCCAGACCGCGGGCGATGGCCATCTCGATGCCGTTGTTGATGCGGTAGAAGCCTTCCGGCGTCCGCTCGCCCGTGCACCAGCTCTTGTCGTACGGGTCGACGTCGCTGGTCAGCAGCGTCGCGGAATCGGCGTCGGTACGCGCCACGAGCACCGTCGGCACGTCCAGCACGTCCGCCGCCAAGCGCGCCGCGACGAGCGTGCGGATGAACTGGCTTGTCGGCACCAGCACCTTGCCGCCCAGGTGGCCGCACTTCTTCTCGGACGAAAGCTGGTCCTCAAAGTGCACGCCCGACGCGCCGGCGTCGATCATCTGCTTCATCAGCTCGTAGACGTTCAGCGCACCGCCAAAACCGGCTTCGGCGTCGGCCATGATCGGCGCGAACCAGTGGTGCTCGCCGCCCTTGCCTTCTGCCCACTCCAGCTGGTCGGCGCGGGTCAGCGCGTTGTTGATGCGGCGCACAACCGCCGGCACCGAGTTCGCCGGGTACAGGCTCTGGTCCGGATAGGTCTGGCCCGAGAGGTTGGCGTCGGCCGCAACCTGCCAGCCGGACAGGTAAATCGCCTTTAGGCCGGCGCGCACCTGCTGCACCGCCTGACCACCCGTCAGCGCGCCCAGCGCGGCGACGTACGGCTCGGTCTTCATCAGGTTCCACAGGCGCTCGGCGCCCACGCGCGCCAGCGTGTACTCGACCTTGAGCGAGCCACGCAGCCGCAGGACGTCAGCCTCGGTGTATGGACGAATGGTGCCAGCCCAGCGGTCAGGGGGAGTGGACGACGAAACGGGGACGTAGGGAGCCATGGGAATCCTCCAAAGAATCAGGGAAATGGACGCGTGATCAGACCTGAACCAGGTACGGATACGCGCCGAGGGTGAGAAAATCCGCGAGTTCTGCCGCGGTGGACCATGCTGCGAACAGTTGCGCGGCCAGCGCATACCGGCCATTTTGCCAACGATCGGCGCCGACTTCGGCTTCGATCACCACGAGTTCCTGCGCCAACACGCCATCGAACAGCGCCCGGTCCACGACGCGACCGTCGGCCAGCGTGACGCCGTGATGCAGCCACTGCCAGACCTGCGTGCGGGAAATCTCAGCAGTTGCCGCGTCTTCCATCAGGTTGTACAGCGGCACGCAGCCGTTGCCGCGCAGCCACGCCTCGATGTAATGGACGCCGACCCGGATGTTCTCGCGCAGCCCGTGCTCCGTGCGCGTGCCCACCGGCACCGCCAGGAGGTCGGCAGCGGTCACCGGCTGCGTGTTCGGCGTGCGGTTGATCTGGTTCGGCGTCGGCATCCCGGCGTCAAAAATCCCTTTGGCAATCACGACAAGCGCCGGATGTGCCACCCACGTGCCGTCATGGCCGCCGGTCACTTCACGCAGCTTGTCGGCTTCAACGCGCGCCAGCGCCGCGGCGTTCGCCGCCGGGTCGTTCTTGATGGGAATCTGCGCCGCCATGCCCCCCATCGCGTGAATGCCGCGGCGGTGGCAGGTCTGCACAAGCAGCCGCGTGTACGACGCCATGTTGTGCTGGGTCATGCCCACGTCCTTGCGGTCCGGCATCACCTTGTCCGGATGCGTGCGCAAGGTCTTGATAAAGCTGAAGATATAGTCCCAGCGTCCGCAGTTCAAGCCCGCCGAGTGGTCGCGCAGCTCGTACAGGATCTCGTCCATCTCAAACGCCGCCGGCAGCGTCTCGATCAGCACCGTGGCGCGCACCGAGCCCTGCGGGATGCCGAGCGTCGTCTGCGCCAGCACAAAAACGTCATTCCACAGGCGGGCTTCCAGGTGCGACTGCATCTTTGGCAGGTAAAAATACGGCCCGGTGCCGCGCGCCAGCGTCTCCGCGGCGTTGTGGAAAAAGTACAGGCCAAAGTCGAACAGCGAACCCGAGATGGCCTGGCCATCCAGCGTCATGTGCGCCTCTTCCAGGTGCCAGCCGCGCGGCCGCACCAGCAGCGTGGCGATTTTGTCGTTGAGCTTGTAGGACTTGCCGCCCTGCTGGAAGCTGATTGTCTTGCGCACCGCGTCGGCGAGGTTGATCTGCCCGTCGAGGTTGTTGTCCCAGGTCGGCGCGTTGGCGTCCTCAAAGTCGGCCATGAACACGCTGGCGCCGGAATTCAGCGCGTTGATGACCATCTTGCGGTCGACCGGGCCGGTGATTTCCACCCGGCGATCCAGCAAATCCGCTGGGATTGCAGCAACTTTCCAGTCGGCCGCGCGGATCGCCGCGGTCTCCGCCAAGAAGTCCGGCAGCCCGCCAGCATCGTACTGCGCTTGGACGACCTTGCGCCGCGCCAGCAGCTCGCGCCGCCGCGGCCCGAACGTCCGCTCCAGCAGCGCCACAAACGCCAGCGATTCCGCCGTCAAAATGCGCTCGTAGCCCGGGCGCATCGCGCCGCGCACGGTCAGGGTGGAGGGCGAGCTGGCTGTCTGGGTGAACGTCATGGGTGGCCTCCGCGCCGGCCGCATTGTTTACAACCGCGTCAACGCCGTCAATAGATGCCGTCCTTTCACCGTGTTGACTATGTAAAGTTCGTCCTGTAAAGTCTCGTCAAGGTGTAAAGGTTGTAAACATCGGGTGACGGAGGCGGCGGTGGCGGACGGACAAAAGCCGAGTGTTCAAGGCAAGGTGGCGGGTGCGCCGGGCAAGCTGGGCGCCAAGATTCGCACGCTGCGCCGCAAGGAGCAGCTGTCGCAGGCTGAGCTCGCGAGACGCCTCGAAATTTCAGCCAGTTACCTCAACCTCATCGAGCACGACCAGCGGGCGCTGACCGCGGACCTGCTGATTCGCTTGGCGCAAGTGCTGCCGATTGATTTGCAGACGCTGTCGGGTCGCGCCGAGGAGCGGCTATCGGCGGACCTGATGGAGGCGTTCAGCGACCCGTTCTTTGACGGTCACAACCTGATGGCGACCGAAGTCCGCGAAGTGGCAGAGCAATCGCCGAACGTCGTGCGCGCCATCCTCGCGCTTTTTGAGGGCTGGCAGGCGGCGCGCGGGCTGAACGAGACGCTGGCGTCCAAGGTCTATGCCGACCAGAACCTGCCGGGCGTGGCGGCGTCGCGGCTGCCGTCGGAGGAGGTCAACGATTTTGTCCAGGCGCACATGAATTTCTTCCCAGAGCTGGAGGACGCAGCGGAAAGCCTGTGGCGTTCCGCACACTTGCAGGCGGACGACCTCAGCGGCGGCTTGCAGCGCGTGCTCACGCGTGACCTGGGCGTGGACGTGCAGGTGCACCGCTCGGGCGCGCGCCCGGTGCCGCTGCGCCGCTATGACCCGGAGCGCAAGGTGCTGCACCTGTCTGAGATGCTGACGGCGCACAGCCGCCGCTTCCAGATGGCCGTGCAGATCGCCCTGCTGCGCCACGCCGATCTCGTCGATAAGCTGAGTGATGACATGGTGTTGACATCGCAAGAGTCAAGGACTTTGGGACGTTTGGTGCTCGCCAACTACTTCGCCTCGGCGACTGTCATGCCTTACGAGCCATTCTTGGAGGTAACCCGGCGCGAGCGCTACGATATCGAGCTGCTGGGCAACCGCTTCGGCGCCGGTTTTGAGCAGGTCTGCCACCGCCTGACGACGCTGCAGCGGCCGGGCCGCGAGGGCGTGCCGCTGCATTTTGTCCGCGTCGACCTCGCCGGCAATATCTCCAAGCATTTCAGCGCGTCCGGCATCCGCTTCGCGCGCTTTTCTGGCGCCTGCCCGCGCTGGAACATCCACTCCGCGTTCATGACGCCGGGCCTCATCCGCACCCAGCTGTCGCGGATGCCCGACGGCAACACGTTCTTTTGCCTGGCGCGCACGGTGCCCAAGGGCCGCGGCGGCTTCCACGCCTCGCACACCGTCCACGCCATCGGCCTCGGCTGCAACGTCCGCTACGCCAGCCAGATGGTCTACGCCGACGGCATGGACCTGCAGCGCTTGGACGCCGCCATCCCGGTCGGCGTCACCTGTCGCCTCTGCGAGCGCATGGACTGCGACCAGCGCGCCTTCCCCAGCCTGCGCCACGCGATGCACGTCGACGAAAACGTCCGCGGCGCGTCGCCCTACATGCTCAGCGGCGGCGACCTGCCCACCGGCCGTTGACGCAGCAACGGCTGATTTCGTCAGCCGGTTCTGCTACCCTCGCGCCACGCGGCCCGCCGCGCCCGAGGTAAGCCATGCTGTCCCGTCTCATGCCCGCCGTTGTCACCTGTGTCGCGCTGGCTGCGTGTGGCGGATCTTCCGTTGAAAAACAGGTCGTTGCCAACCGCGAAGCGCTCGTTGCGCCGGCTGCCGTGGCGCTGGCGGCGCATGCCGATGCCGACCACGCGGTGATTGTCGGCGGCGTGCAGGACCTGGACAAGACGGCGGAGCGGCTGATGGCGGCGCTGGAGGCCCTGCCGGAGCCGCTGCGGACGCAGACGGCCAACGCCATCTCACGCGCCAAGATCACGGAATGGTTCGGTTTTGACCCGACAAAGCGCTCGGGCTGGGACGACATCGGCGTCGACGCAGCGGCCGGCGTGTTCTTTTTGCTGGACGACCGCTGGCCGGCAGCTGAGCCGAGTTCCAAGCAGGTCGTCGTGTTCGTGCGCCTGAGCAACCCGGAGCACTGGAAGGCGCTGCTGGCGCGCAAGGGCGCGGTCTTCACCAAAGAAGGCGAGGTCGAGACGTGCGAAGTCGGCAAGCTGGCGATTTGGATGGTGCGCTCGGGCCAGGACTACGCGCTGACGCCGGCGACGGGCGCGGACTCGCCCGAGGCCAAGGCCGCGGCGCTGAAGACTTTTTTGCAAATCGCGCAGCTGCCGACGGCGCCACTGGACAAGACGGCGGGCTGGAAAGCCGCGGTGCGCGATGCCGGTCGGCCGTGGCTGGCGACCTGGGTGCGAACGGCGGATCTGGGCGCGAGCGTCAAGGCGGAGATCGGCTCTGATTTCGCGTACTTGAGTAAGCTGTTTCCGCAGTTTGCCTGGTGGCTGGGCGATGGCTGGGCGGTGCGCGTCACAACCGTGCCGCTGGCGCACCAGAGCCTGCATGACATGTTCGTGCCGGATAAGCCGGCGCCGGCCTGCGCGGCGCTCATTCCGGCGGAAGGCTGGGGCGCGATGCGGGCGTCCATCCACCTGAACACCTTTACCGACGGGCTGTTGCGCCTGACGCCGCCGAGCGTTTCCAACGAGGAGCGGGCGGTGCTGGCGGCGTCGCTGTCGAGCGCGCTGGCGATGACCGGGCTGCCGCCGGGCGACGTCATGGCGGCGTGGAGCGGGCACCTGTGCGCCGGCATGGACATGGCAACGCTGCCAAATCTGCTGGGTGGCGGCGGCCTGCCGGACTGGCTGCTTGTGCTGGGCGTGCAAGACGGCATCAAGGCCGACGCGGCGCTGGCGGCGCTGGCGGATCGCGCCAAGAATGTGCTGAGCGTGCAGGTGCGGCCGGCGACAATCAGCGGGCTGCAAGGCTACGTCGCGCAGCTGGGGCCGATGGCGCTGGCGGTGGTGCGCGATGGCGAGCGGATCGTCGTGGCGCCGTCCCCGGAAGCGCTGACCGCGGCGCTGTCGCGGCCGGTAGCGCAGTCGCTGGCGCACACGGCGATGGCGGACGCGCTGGATGGCCGCAGCATTCTTGGCCTCGTCATCGACCTGCGGACGGCGCGGGACATCGCGCTGCGGGTGATGCAGGCGCGGCAGATGGAGGATGAGAGCGCCAAGTCGCTGTCCGACACCTTCAACGCGCTGCTGGGCAACGCGCGGCTGGCGGGCATGGCGCTGCGGCTGGAGGACGAGACCGTGACGTTTGGCCCGGCGGGTGTGACCGAGGGCGGCTGGTCGGGCGGGACGATCATCGGCATCCTGGCGGCGATCGCGATTCCGCAGTTCCAGAAGTACGTCGCGCTGGCCAAGGCGGCGGAAGCGCGGGCGAATTTGAAGGTGATTCGCCAGGCGGCGGAAGTGTTCTGGCTGACCGAGCGCGTCGACGCCAAGACCGGCAAGGTCGCCGCGCCGCGCTTTCCGCAGACAACCGTCGTGACGCCGGGCGTGAGCTGTTGCGACCCGGCGGTGGACCGCGACGGCGACCAGCGCTGCGACGCCGACCCGACGCCGTGGCAGCAAATCGGCTGGCAGGAGCTGGGGTTCCAGCCCGAGGGCCAGCACAGCTACCGCTATCGCTTCGAGTCGGCGGGCACCGGCGACAGCGCCTCGTTCGTCGCCAGCGCGTACGGCGATCTGGACTGCGACGGCACGCAGTCGACCTTCCAGATCGTCGCCAAGCCATGCAAGGGCAAGGCATGCAAGGACAAGTTCCGCTTTGAAGACAAGGAATTCAACGCCAGTGAGTGACCTGTTTGCCAGCCCCCGTGGCGCGGGCCGCTGATGCCCCGGCTGGCTCAGGCTGCGCTTGTCGCCGCCGCGCTGCTGCTGCTGGCGCTGGTGAGCGTGCCGCTGTTGGGCCTCGCGCTGGGTACGTCGCCGGCAGACCTGCGCGCTGGCCTCGCGCAACCGGCGGCACGCGACGCGCTGCGGCTGAGCCTGCTGACGACCTCGCTGTCGCTGCTTGTGACGGTGCTGCTGGGCACGCCGCTGGCGTGGCTCGTGGCGACGCGGCAAGCGCGCTGGCTGCGGCTGGCGGAGCTCATCGTGCAGCTGCCCGCGGTTGTGCCGCCGGCGGTTGCGGGTATCGCGCTGCTGCTGGCGTTTGGCCGTCACGGCGTGCTGGGCGCGTGGCTGGCGCCGCTGGGGCTGGAGGTGCCGTTCACGACCGGCGCCGTCGTCCTCGCGGAAGTCTTTGTTTCCTGTACATTTTATGTCCAAGCCGCGACGGCGGCGTTTCGCCAGGTCGATCGCGGCCACGTGCGCGTGGCGCGGACGCTGGGCGCGCGGCCGTGGCAGGCGTTTGTGCGCGTGACCCTGCCGCTGGCGCTGCCGGGCATCCTCGCCGGCGCGGCGATGGCGTGGTCGCGGGCGCTGGGCGCATTTGGCGCGACGCTGCTGTTCGCCGGCAGCCTGCCGGGCCGCACGCAGACGCTGCCGCTGGCGATGTACGCGGCGCTGGAGAGCGACGTCCGCGCGGCGCAGGCGCTGGCGCTCGTGCTCGTGGCGATCGCCTGCGTGACGCTGCTGGCGGCGCGGCGGTTGGCGCGGAGGGCTGCATGGCGCTGAGCTTTGCCCTGCGCGGCTTGACGGGCGGCGTGCCGCTGGACGTGGCGCTGACGCTGGGACCGGCGCCGCTGGCGTTGGTCGGGCCAAGTGGCGCCGGCAAGACGACGGTGCTGTTGGCGCTGCTGGGGCTGCTGCGGCCGCCGACTGGGCACATTGCGCTTGGCGCGCACGTCCTGCTGGACACGGCGACGGGCGTGGACCTGCCGCCGGAGGCGCGGCGCCTCGGCTATGTGCCGCAGCACCACGGGCTGTTTCCGCACCTGAACGTGCTCGACAACGTGGCGTTTGGCCTCGGCTGTGGCGCGCAGCCGCTGGGCAAGCTGGCGCGGCGGGAGCGGGCGCTGGCGGTGCTGCGCGACCTGTCGCTGGGCCACCTGGCGGCGCGGCTGCCGCGGGACGTGTCGGGCGGCGAGGCGCAGCGCATCGCGCTGGCGCGGGCGGTGGCGATTCAACCGCAGGCGCTGCTGCTGGACGAGCCGCTGGCAGCGCTGGACGCGGTGACGCGGCGCGAGGTCCGCGCGTGGCTGCGCGAGGTGCTGGGCGGGCTGCAGATCCCGGCGCTGGTTGTCACCCACGATCCGGCGGACGCCGAGGCGCTACAGCTCGACGTCGCGGTGCTGGAAGCCGGGCGCCTGCAGCAGCAGGGCACGCTGGCGGCGCTGCGGGCCCAGCCGGCGAGCGCTTTCGTCGCGGCGTGGACGGCGCGGCCGTAGGCTACTTGGCGTCGAAAAAGTACGCCGCGTGACCGTGCGGCGAGGTGTCGCCGTCGTCGCAGTCCGGGTAGATGTGGAAGCGCACGGTCCAGCGGGCGGCGAGGTCAAAGCGGATCGGCCCGACGACGTAGCGGCCGGGGACGTCCGTTTCCTGCGATGTCGGCTGCGAATTCGGCGCGCCGTGGTTCTTGGCCGGGTCGCCGTAATCGACGAAGACCTCCGCGACGATCGGGTCGTTGCTGGCGACGACGTGGCTCGCCGGCTTGCCGTCGCCCTTGGTCGTCAAATCGACCTGGAAATAGACGTCGTCGGTGACGGTGGCGCCGGTGGCGAGCCACTTGATGTGGTATTTGCAGTCGTCGTCGTCGGACTCGCTGCCAGCGTGCGTTGGGCCGTATTCGGACATGCCAGCGTCGCCGGTCGAGGTCGTGTCGCCGCCCATGACCATGGCATCCGACGCGTCGGCGCTGGATTTGCAGGTCGCCGCGTCCACCTTGCCGGTGTCCTTGCCCTTGCAGCTGTCATCCGGTGCCGCTGCGGGGACGACGCCGGCGCCGGTGACGAACGTGTGGGTGACGGCCGGCGTGGGCGTCGCCGTATTGCCGCAGCCGGCGGCGATAAGCATCAGGAAAATAGCGAACTTGCGCATCAGAAATTCCTTGGGGAAGGCCGCGCCGCTATGTGCGCGGTGGTTGTTTTTGCAGCTTGCGCTGCAGGGATCGACGATGCATTCCCAGCCGCCGCGCCGCTTCCGAGACGTTGCCGTCCGTGTCCGCCATGACGCGCTGGATGTGCTCCCACTCGGCGCGCGCCAGGCTCGGCGCCGCCACCTGGCCGGCGTTCGGGTCCACCGGCTGCGAGCCGCGCTCAAACGCCGCCAGCAAATCGTCGACGTCCGCCGGCTTGGACAGGTAATACGTCGCGCCGAGGCGGATGGCGTCGATCGCCGTGGCGATGCTGCCATAGCCGGTCAGCATCACGATCTGCGTCGCCGGGTCGATCGCCAGCAGCTCGCGCACGAGCTCCAGGCCGGAGCGGCCGGGCATCCGCAGGTCGACGACCGCGCGCTCGGGCGAATTCAGCCGCGCCAGGCGGATCGCCTCGTCGGCGTTCGCCGCGGTCTCGACCTCGCTGCCGCGCTTGCGCAGCGCCCGCGCCAGTCGCTCGCGAAACACGACGTCGTCATCCACGACAAGATAGAGATGGTTTGGCGGCAGCTCACTCACGACCGTCAGCATGATTTGCCGGCGGATTTTGCGCAATGTGACCGATTGTCGCAGGCAGGCTGATCACCGCTGTCGTGCCCTGCCCGTGCGTCGAACGCAGCCGCAGCGCGCCGCCCGCACTCTCCAGCACCGCGCGCGCCAGGTACAGCCCGAGCCCCATGCCGTCGCCCGGCTCCTTGGTCGTAAAAAACGGCTCACCCGCGCGCGCCAGCACGTGCGGCGCCATGCCCGGACCGCCGTCGCGCACTTCCAGCTGCAGCTGTTGGTCTACAAGCGCCGCGCGCAGCACCACCGGCTGGCCGAGCGGTTGCACCTGCAGCGCGTTCTTGACGACGCCGCGCAGCGCCTGGACCGTCGCGCGCTCGGGCACGCGCACCACCGCCTGCGCGACTTCCGGCGGCACCTCCAGCGCGACCTCGCCGAGGCGCTTCAGCGGCGCAAGCGCATCGGCCAACAGCGTGTTCACGGCCAGCGGCGCCGGCGGTTCACCCGTGCTTTGCCCGAGATCCGCGGCCATCGACGCGAGGATCTCGCGGCACCGCTGCACCTCGGTCCGCACCAGCCGGGCGTCGTCCAGCGCCTCCGCGTCGGCGCCTTGTTCCGCCAGCAGCGCTTGCAGCTCCGTCGCCACCACAGCGATTGTCGAGAGCGGCGTCGCCAGTTCATGCGCCGCGCCCGCCGCCAGCGTCGCCAGGGACGCCAGCCGCTCAGTGCGCAGGACCTGTTCGCGCGCCGCCCGGAGCTCCACGTCGCGCTGGGCCAGGCTGTTGCCGATGCGCGTCATGAAATACACGATGAACACCGCCGCCACGACGCACGCCACCCACATCCCGTACAGGTGCAGCTTCATGTGGTGGACGTGCGGATTGCTGTCGTCCTGCCAGTCCGGATTCAGCCAGACAAGCTGGATGAACAGCAGCGCCGAGCACAGGCTGGACAGCGCGGCGATCGCCCAGGTCCAGCGCGTGCCCAGCAGCACCGTCGCCAGCGCGATGTGCACGAGGTACAAGAAGCTGAAGGGATTGAACGGCCCGCCGGTGATGTACAGCACCGCCGTCAGCAGCAGCACGTCCAGCACCAGCACCGCGGCGAGCAGCTGCTCGGTCAGGACGCCGCCGCGGCGGTGGTGCAACAGCAGGCCGAGATTGGTCAGCGCCGCGAACGCCGTCAGCCCACCCAGCGGCAGCAGCGGTAGCGGGATGCCGATCCAGCGGTCGACGACGCCGATCGCCACGACCTGAACCGCCAGCGCCGCCCAGCGCAGCGCGGTCAGGAATTGCAGCTGGATGCGGTGGACCTCGCGATCCGAGACGGGCTGGCGCATGTTCGCAGTTTGCCACGGCCACGGCGCGCTTGCACGCCGGAACGGTCAGCCCATCACGGACCGCCGCAGCACGCTTGCCAGTCGGGCGGGCAGATGCTCGGCTGCATGCTGCAGAATTGGCCGCCAAAACTGCAGATGGGGTCGGAAGTGCACTTGCCTTTGCAGGTGTTCGTCGGATCGGCGCCGCAAGCGGCGGTGCCGCAGCCGGGGATCGCGACGTGCTGGCAGCCGTTCACGGGATCGCAGGAGTCGGTCGTGCACGGGTCGTTGTCGTCGCAGCTGACGTTCTGGCCGTTCGCACAGCTGCCAAAAAAGCACATCTCGCCGGTCGTGCAGGCGTTGCCGTCGTTGCAAGGCCCCGCGCTGATCTGGCTGTGCGTGCAGGTTCCGGAGGTCTTGTCGCAGGCGTCGGTTGTGCAGGGGTTGGCGTCATCGCAGTTGATGGGCGTGTGCTGGCAGCCAAACGGCGTGTTGCACGAGTCCTGCGTGCACGGGTTGTTGTCGGTGCAAGCGCCGGTGTTGGTGCCGGCGCACGCGCCATTCTTGCAGACGTCGTTGGTCGTGCAGCTGTCGCCGTCATTGCAGGTGGCACCGTCGTTGAAGCTTGTGTAGCAGCCCGTCGTCGAGCACCCGGACGTGCCGCACGCGCCGTTGGACGCCGGGCAGCTGACGCCGTTGGTTTGATAGCCGCTGCCGTCGCTCAGGCACGCGTGGTAGACGGCGCCGACGCACTGGCCGGTGCCGGCCGCGCAGACGCTGGCCTGCTTGTGGCAGGCGAAATCGGCGCCGCAGGCGAAGCCGGGGTTGCAGTCCACGGCGGTCACGCACTCCACGCAGAGGCCGCTGGCCTTGTTGCAGACGAACGGGCAGTCCTTGCTGGAGGTGCAGGTTTGCTGGATGACACACTGGTTGGCGATGCAGACCTGGGCGCCGGTGCAATCGGCTTTGCCGTTGCAATCCACGCAGTTGCCGGTGGCGATATCGCACACCTGGTTGGTGGCTTTGCAGGCGACGTCGGACTTGCAGCCGGTCTTGCCGCTGTCCGGCGGGATGCTCGCGTCGGCGGGCGGACCGCTGTCGGGCGGCAGCACGGTGTCCACGCCGACCGGCACGTCATCGGCTGCGGGAACATCGTCCGCGACCGGCACGTCGGTCGGCACGGCATCGGCCACCGCGCCGTCGGTGCCTGCCGCCGCGTCGGCAACGCCGCTGTCGGTCAGACCGGTATCGGCCAGCGCCGCGTCCACCAGCCCGGTGTCGGGCACTGTCGCGCCATCGACGGGTGTCGCGTCGTCAGCAGCGTCAGCGCTCAGTTGGCTGTCGCCGCCGCCATCGCCGGTCGTCACGTAAACCGAGCCGCCACCACCCGCTGTGGCGCCGCAAGCCGCCAAGGCCCACGCCATGCACGCCGCCGCTGCCGCACGCTTCCAGCTGCCATTGCCCGCCATGATCACTCGCTCTGCGGCGGTTTTGGTCGATTGCGCCCGTCCATCCAGGCCAACGCCAGCGCCAATGTCCCGGAGAGTACCAGAACCACCAGCGCCAGCGCCAGCCAGCCATTCGGCGTCTCGTTGGCAACGCAAACGACGCACTCAGCGAGCAGGAGCGGCACTGTTTACGCGCTCGCAGTCGCCGTCTTGGACGCCCGCGCCGACGGCGGCACTTCCA